>JAIBBQ010000198.1 GCA_019694595.1 Myxococcaceae bacterium | reverse complement strand
GGCACGTCGACGAAGGTCACCAGGGGAATGTTGAAGCAGTCGCAGAAGCGCACGAAGCGCGCGGCCTTCACGCTGGCGTCGATGTCCAGGCAGCCCGCGAGAATGGCCGGGTTGTTGGCCACCACGCCCACCGGCCGGCCGTTCATGCGCGCGAAGCCCACCACGATGTTCTTCGCGTAGTGCTCCTGCACCTCGAAGAAGTGCTTCTGGTCGACGACCAGCTTGATGAGCTCCTTCATGTCGTACGGGCGGTTGGGGTTCGCCGGCACGATGCTCGCCAGCGCAGCCTCGGCGCGGGCGGGGTCGTCGTCGTTGGGCACCACGGGCGGGTCGTCGGCGTTGTTCGACGGCAGGAACGCCAGCAGCTCGCGGGTGAGCAGGATCGCCGCCTGCTCGTTGTCCGCCGCGAAGTGGGCCACGCCCGACTTCTGGTTGTGCGCCACCGCGCCGCCCAGCGCTTCCTTGCTCACCTCTTCGTGGGTCACCGTCTTGATGACCTCGGGGCCGGTGATGAACATGTAGCTGGTGTTCTTCGCCATCACGATGAAGTCGGTGATGGCCGGCGAGTACACCGCGCCGCCCGCGCACGGCCCGAGAATGAGGGAGATCTGCGGCACCACGCCCGAGGCGAGCGTGTTGCGCAGGAAGATGTCGGCGTAGCCGGCGAGCGACTCCACCCCTTCCTGGATGCGGGCGCCGCCCGAGTCGTTGAGGCCCACCACCGGCGCGCCCACGCGGGTCGCCAGGTCCATCACCTTGCAGATCTTCTGCGCGTACGCGCCCGACAGGCTCCCGCCGAAGACGGTGAAGTCCTGGGCGAAGACGAAGACCTGACGGCCGTCGACGGTGCCGTAGCCGGTGACCACGCCGTCGCCGGGGATCTTCTTGTCGGCCATGCCGAAGTCGGTGGCGCGGTGGGTGACGAGCTTGTCGAGCTCCTGGAAGCTGCCCGGGTCGAGCAACAGGTCGATGCGCTCGCGCGCGGTCAGCTTGCCCGCCTCGTGCTGCTTGGCGATGCGCTCCTGGCCACCGCCGAGCTCGGCGAGGGCTTCGAGGGCGCCCAGGCGGGCACGCAGCGGATCCTGCTCCAGTGGGGTCGACATGGGCGCGCGCATAGCACGGCGGCGAGGCCGGAAAAGCCCGCCGTTCTCCGCTTGAGCCCACGCGCGAGGGGCGGCATCTTTCGCCCGCCGCCACCACGGCAAGGGGAACGAAGAGGACCATGCGTCGAACCATTGTGCTGGCCTGCGCGCTCGCCGCCTTCCCCGCCCTGGCGAAGGTGAAGGTGATCGACTTCCACACCCTGCCCCAGTCGGCCGCGGGCCTCACCGCGCTCCTGCAGAAGGAGAAGGCCGCGCCGGTCCGGCTGGCCGCCTCGCAGGTGCTCGACGAGCTCATCCGCAAGAAGCCGGTGGAGCTGGGCGCCGCCGACGCCGACCAGGTGGTGGCCGCGGCGCTCGACGGCGTCTTCGAGCACATGGCGGCGCCGACCGACCTCTACACCTGGGAGAAGGACGTCTTCGGCCCGCGCGGCGACGTGCTGTGCCGCGAGAACGCCAAGCTCTCGCCCGGTCACGTCTCGCCCGGCTTCGACAAGCGCTTCACCAAGACGCTCAAGGGCAAGCGCATCGACCGCGGGTACCTGAACTCGCCTTGCACCCTGAGCGTGACCGCGGCGCAGGGCCTGTCCGACTTCCACCAGTGGACGGCGAAGGGCTGGGGCATCGAGGTGGGCCAGGTGCTGGTGGCCGAGGTCGACAAGAGCGGCGCCCAGGTGGCGCGCGTGGGGCTGGCCTTCGTGTCCCCCGGCTCGAGCCTCGGGCCCCCCGCACTGGAGCGCCCCACCTACGTCGGCTTCGCGCTGCGCCCCAAGGCCGGCGAGCCGTTCGCCCTGCTCTCGGTGGAGCCGCCCGCGGTGCTCGACGTGCGCAAGCAGCCGTGCACCCTGTGCTCGAGCGACGGCAAGCCCACCGACGCCGAGCGGCACCTGCGGCTCTTCTCCGACTTCGAGCACCTCGCGCTGGTGAACCTGGCGGCGAAGGAGCTCTCGCCGGCCGACCGCGAAGCCTTCACGCTCGACGCCGCGCAGCTCACGGCCAAGGACAAGGCGTGGCTCGAGCCCTGGCAGACGAGCGAGTCGGTGGTGCTGCGCGCCGCCGCCGCGCTCAAGGGCTCCAAGGTCGGTGCCAACGTGCCGCCGGCGAGCCTCGCCGAGCTGGTGCCGTCGCTGCCGCACCCCTGGCTCAAGACGCGCCTGGTGGAAGAGCTGGTGCGGGTGCTCGGGCCCGCGCTCGACCAGGGCGTCGCGCCCGCGGAGGCGGACCAGAAGGCGATGTGGAACAGCGCGGTGGAGAAGGCGCTGCAGAGCAACAACACCGTCTACGACGCCAAGGTCGCGCAGGGCTTCGCGCGGCTCAAGGTGAGCAACACCCCCGGCTACCTGTTCCGGCAGAGCGCCAGCGGGTGGGTGCTCCTCGGCAGCCTGCCGTGAGCTGACTGGCAGCGGCGGCCGTTACTCGCGTGGCACCCGGCCCTGGTGGCGTGGGGCCCAGAGGCGCCGCGCCCTGGCGAGCGGGTTGCAAGGCGCTCCGGCATGAGAGCGCTTCGAGGGGCAGCGGGGGTGGTGGCCGGGCTGTGGCTTGCGGGCTGCGGCGCGCTGGCACCCGCGGGTGACGGTGGGCTCCAGGATGCGGGCGAGCTGGACGCGGGCCAGGACGCCGGCCCGTCGGATGCGGGCCACGACGCCGGAAGCCCCCGCTGCGACGCCGGGGCGCGGCTGCTGACCCCGTTCATCACCGAAGGCGGTCGCCTGCGCGTCGAGGTGCGCGGCGAGCTGCATGCGGCGCAGTTCCCCGACAACTTCCGCTGGTGGCCCGTCGACGGTGGGCTCGAGGCGCGGGCGGCCTGGGGCAGCACCGGGCACCTCCACGCGGGCGTGCGCTACGCCTGCAACGACGGCGAGGCGGCGACCGAGCTCCACCTGGCCATCGCGCCGGTGGCCTGGAAGAAGCTGGCCGACTGGGGGCCCGACGCGGGCCCGTCGATGCGCGAGCACACGCTCTTCTGGATTCCCGACACCGCGCCCGACACGCTCTGGCTCCAGGGCGGCTACCGCCCGGGGAACTACGCCATCTTGAAGGACCGCTGGACCTTCGACCTCGCGGACGCCGGCGGCTGGACGCGGCAGGACACGCTCGATGCGGGGCCGGAGGCGACGGGCGGGCGGCTGGCGCCGGCGGGCGTTCCGGGTGAGGCGCTCTACTTCGCGGGCGCGTATGCCAACGACGACTACCGCTACTCGCTGTGGCGCTGGAGCGAGTCACGCGGCTTCTCACCGGTGCCCACGGCCGACGAGGCACACGCGCCCTTCGGCAGCCTGGGCTCCTTCGCGCGCGACGTGACGCACCAGCGCTGGGTGAGCTTCGGCGGCTACGACGGCACCACCATGCGCTTCGACGTGCAGGGGCTCACGCTCGACGACGCGGGCGTGGCGCACTGGGAGAAGCTGAGCACCGACGGCGCCGGCCCGACCGGGCGCTACGGCTTCTCGTGGGCGGTCGACGACGAGACGCGCTCGCTGGTGGTGGCCTCCGGCGGCCAGTGGCCGACGCAGAGCGACCCGGTGAACCCGGCGACCGACACGTGGGCGCTCGAGCTCGGGGTGAGCCCGCCGCGGTGGCGGCAGCTCACCAGCACCCTGCCCACCCAGGGCTGGCGCAACGGCTGCCAGGCGCTCGACCCCGACGGGCACCGGCTCTTCGTCTTCGGAGGCACGCCCGACCAGGCGACGTCGGTGAGCGAGCTGCGCGTGCTCGAGCTCGACCCGGGCGCCGAGCGCTGGTGGACGGTGGCGCTGCCCGACGGCCCCACCCCGCGCAGCTCCTGCACCGCGGTGTGGGACGCTCGGCGCCACCGGCTCGTGCTCGGCTTCGGGAACGACCTCTTCGGCGCGTACACCGACCTCTGGGCTTTGCAGCTGTAGTTTGCCTTCGCGAGGGCTCCCGCCCGCGAAGGCGGCGGGGCTCATCGCCCCGTCCCACGGAAGGGGTTCGGATCGAACCACCGAACTCTTGGGAGTTCAGGGAGAGCATCCGGGCGTGCCCAGGAAGTGCTGAGGGAGCGCTCCAGGAGGCAGGAGAATTCGGTCGTTCGATCTGCGCGCTCTCGGTTGGACGGGGCGTCAGCCCCGCCGCCTTCGCGGGCGGGAGCCCCTCGCGAAGGCAGAATCAGGAGGGTTCGGTGGTTCGATCTGCGCGACCTCGGTTGGACGGGGCGTCAGCCCCGCCGCCTTCGCGGGCGGGAGCCCCTCGCGAAGGCAGAAATCAGCGGACCTGCCCATCATGCTTCTGCGTGTAGACCCGGCGGCTCAGGCGGTTCTCCTGGCGCTCGATCTTCGCGCGCTCGCGGCCGGTGAGACCGGGGCCGTCGGCGCGGTCGCGGGCGATCTCGCGGCGCAGGTGCAGCTCCTGGCGCTCCAGGCGGTTCGCTTCGCGCCCGTTGAGCGAGCCGCTCGCCACGCCCTGGTTGATGCGTTGCTGCAGGTGGTTCGCCCGGCGGTCCACGCCCGCGGCGAACGAGGGAAGCGACAGGGTGACGAGCAGCGCGACGAGCGTCTTCGACATGGCGGACTCCCTTGGGGTTGGACTTCATCTCTTCCAACCCGGCTCCCCCGCGGTGGTTGCGGGCAGCCGGAAGTCGACGCCATTTCAACGACTTACGCCTTGAGTGCGACCACGCCCCGGCGCAGCAGGTCGTGCACCACCTGGGTCAATTCCTGCGGCGTCACCTGCAGGCGCGTCATCACCTCGCGCGGCGCCAGCCGGTCCTCGCACAACAGCTTCACGATCGGCTGCCAGACCGACGGGCCGTTCGCCACGTAGAGCGCGAACAGCGCGGGGTCCACCTCCAGCCCCTTCGCCCCGCGCAGCGCGAGGTCGCGCACCTTGAGCCGCTCCTCGTTGAGGTGGTGCGCCGCCTGCTCCAGCACCAGCTCCGTCGCGCCCGCATCGAAGTGGTGCTCCAGCACCGGCGCCTTGAACGACAGCGTGCCGGTCGCCCCCTTGGTCGAGAGGAAGCGCTCCAGCGCGCTCTGCCCTTCGAGCCGCGAGCTCCCTGGCCGCGCGAACGCGGTGTTCAGCTGGCCCTGGTCGAAGCGCAGGTCGAAGCGGGAAAAGCCTTCCGTCGCGTCCAGCGCCCCCGTGAAGTGGCCCTGCGCGAGCTGCCGCAGCACCCACTGCGGCCCCAGCGCGCTGAAGTCCAGGCTCACGCTCTGGCCGAGCAAGAGCAACCGGCGGAACCGCCGCCGCGGCTCGAGCAGCTCCCGCACCTGCGGCTCCAGCGCCTGCAGCTTGATGGACTTCTGGAAGTAGCCGTGCGCGCCCGCGTGGTGCGCCCGAAGCCGCTCGCGGAAGTCGTCCTGCGCGGAGAAGAGCGCGATGGGCGTCTCCGCGATGCGCACGTCCTCGCGCGCCCGCTTGAGAAAGCCCCACCCGTCGAGCCGCGGCATCGAGAGGTCGGCGATGACCAGCGAGAAGCGCGAGGCCGCCAGCTTCTCGAGCCCCTGCAGCCCATCGCTCGCCGTGGCCACCGGGTACCCCTTCTTCCCGAAGTAGGTGGCCATCAGGTTGAGCAGCGCCTCGTCGTCGTCGATGAAGAGCAGCGGGTCTTCGATGGCCAGCGGATCGCTGTCCTGGCCGCCCGGCGACGACGGCCGCGGCGCCGACGCCAGCACCTTCGACTCGTACGACGGGTCGAGCTCCGGCGTGCCGCGGCGCTGCGGCGACGGCAGCGGGCTGGTGAGCGCCTCGAGGTCTTCCAGCGCCGCGGTGATGGCCGCCGTGGGAGAGCTGCGCGGCCCCACCTCGCCCCGCCGGGCCGACGGCGGTGGCGCCACCGGCTGCGAAGGCTGGGCGCGGGGGCCCGAGGCGCGCTGCGGTGGCTGCGACGGCGCCGCACGCGACGCGCCCGGCCGCGACGGCGCCGGCCGCTCGAGCTCGAGGGGAGCGTCGTCCTCCAGCTGGAGCGGGGCGCTGCTGCGCTCGAGCTGCAGCGGCGCCTCCGGCTCGAGCTCGAACTCCAGCGAGCGGGGCGCCGAGGCGGGCGCGGCCAGCGCGTGCTCGTGCTCGCCGCTGCCGCGGGAGATGACGAACTCCTCCTCGGCCTCCGGCGGCTGCTCGGCGAAGGTCACCGCCAGCGGGCTGCGGTTGGCGGCGAGCATGGAGATCATCTCCGGCCCGCGCACCGGCCCCCACTGGCATTCCTGGAGCTTCCCCTGGAAGAAGAGCCCCGTCGCCGCGTCCTTGCTCGCCCCGGTGACGGTGAGCGTGCCGCTGCGCCGCGCGCGGGTGAGGTGGTCGACCACCGCCCGCAGCTCGCGCCCGGTGCCCTTCAGCTTGAGCGCGCCGCTGCGGCGCGGCAGCTCGGCGAGCAGCGCCACCACCCGCGGCGCGTGCGTCTTGGCGGTGAAGGGCGCGGCGAACAGCTCCACCACCGCGGTGCGGAAGTGCCGCACCACCACCGCGTCGCTCGGGTCCTTGGTGAGCAGCGCCACCGGCACCGCACCCGAGGCCTCGAGCACCTGGGAGGTCTGGGACTGACCGAGGTCGCCCGACGCCCACACCAGCGCCGGCCGCTTGGCCGCCACCGCGCCCGCCACCTCGGCCGCGGTCACCATCTCCACGGCCAGGCCCGCGGCGTCGAACGCCATCGCCGCTTGCTGGGAAGCGGAGTCGCCAATCACCACCAGGACGAGGGGCACCGACGACATGCGCAGGCGGCAGTATGGCGCCGATCTCACGCCTCCGCCGCTCTCTGACCGCGGATCACCCACCGCTTTTTCACCCAGGTGGGCGCGTGTGGGGAATGTGGAGCAGCAGCGCCGTCAGCGCTTGAGGCCGTGCACCTCGAGCAGCTTGTAGAGGTAGCTGCGCGCGATGCCTGCCTCGCGGGCCGCCTGTGAGGCGTTCTGCCCGTGCCGCTCCAGCAACGCCTCGAGGTAGCTGCGCTCGAAGGCCCGCAGCGCCTGCTCGCGCGCCTGGTGGAAATCGCCACCGTCGGCCTGCGCCGGCAGCTCGGGGAAGACGGCCTGCGGGCCCATGGCGACGATGCGCTCGACGACGTTCTTGAGCTCGCGCACGTTGCCCGGCCACTGGCGGGCCGCGAGCGCAGCGAGCACCGTGGGCGTCAGCGGCGTGGTGGCCCCGGCCGAGGCGGCGAAGCGGTGGGCGAGCAGCGGCACGTCTTCGCGGCGCGCGGCCAGCGGCGGCACCTCGAGCACGATCGCCGCGAGCCGGTAGTAGAGGTCGGCACGGAACTTCCCCTGCGCGACCTTGGATTCCAGGTCCACGTGGGTCGCCGCGAGCAACCGGAAGTCGCTCTTGCGCGCCTTGCCGTCGCCCACGCGGGTGAAGCTGTGGGTCTCCAGTGCGCGCAGGAGCGACGGCTGCAGGTCGAGCGGCAGCTCGCCCACCTCGTCGAGGAAGAGCACGCCCTGGTCGGCGAGCTCGAGCGCCCCCGCGGTGTCCTTCACCGCGCTGGTGAAGGCGCCCTTCACGTGGCCGAACAGCGCGCTCTGCAGGAGCTCGCGGCTCACCGAGCCGCAGTCGAAGACCTGGAACGGCCCGCCCGAACGCGGAGAGAGCGCGTGGAGCGCCCGCGCCACGCCTTCCTTGCCCGAGCCCGTCTCGCCGTGGATCAGCACCGCGGCGTCGGTCGACGCCACCTGCTCGATGACGCCGAAGAGCCGGCGCATCGCCACCGAGCGGCCGAGCAGCCCCGGCAGCTCGTCGCGCTCCGACAGCGCCGCCGAGGCGGTCGCCGGGAGGATCGCCAGCTGCGTCCCGCCGAGCTCGATGACCGCGCCCAGCGCCAGCTCGATGCCGTCGACGCGCGCGCCGAGGTAGCGCACCCCGTTGTTCGACCCCAGGTCCTTCAGGCGCACCTTGGCGCCCAGGAGCTCGAGCGACAGGTGCCGGCGGGACACGGCGGGGTCCGACAGCGACAGCGCGCACGACGGCTCGCGGCCGACCAGCGCGGTGCCTTCTTCCACCACCGCGCTCTTGCCGCGGTCGGGCCCGTCGATGACGAGCAGGCGCACCGGCTGCAGCCGGCCGAGGGTGGCGCTGCGGTTCAGCGTCGAGGTCTTGGCGAGGCCGTCGCTCACGATGCCCCTGCTTGTAGTGCCAAAGCCCGCCGGTGCGAAGCTTCAGCCTCTCCCCAGCGTCTCAACCAGCTGACGCAGCCGCGCGTCGGGGGCGCGGAAGCTGACCACCACCAGGGTGAGCCCCGCGCCGCGGAAGCGCGCCGCCGCCCGGGTGAGCGCGCCTTCGATCCACCCCAGCTCGTTGCCGAAGGCGCCCCCGCCGAGCAGCGTCAGGAACACGGTGCGCGAGGCCCCCCGGGCCGCGTTGAGCACCCCCGCCCACAGCGTCGCCTCGTAGGCCGCCTCCAGCACCAGGGTGGCGAAGGGCGCCCACGCTTCCTTCGGGATGTCCGGGTCCCCGTAGGACACCGGCAGCGCCGAGCAGAAGGCCTGGCTCACCGTCGCCCCCTTCGCCGCAGCGTCGGTCACCTCCACGTCCCAGTGCAGGCCGATGCGCAGCGTGGCGCGGTAGGCGTCGCGCTCCGCCTCGCTCGCGCCCGCGAGCCGCCGGCCCACCTCGGCCACGCCCGCGCGGGTGCCCAGCGCGTAGCCGTTGCGCATCTGCCACTGCCCGCTCTCCGGGAGCCCGAGCGCGGCCGCGAGGTCCGCCAGCGCGTCGAGCTGCCGGCCTTCCGTCTGCCCGACCTGCGTCCCCACCGGCACCAGGTAGTTGCGGTACAGCAGCGCCGCTGCCGCGGCCATCGCGCAGGCCGGCCCCTGGGTGCGGTCGCGCTCGTACCGGGTGACGCCGTCTTCGGGCGCCACCGTCTCGTCCATCATCTCCAGGAGGTTGAACTGCGAGGCCACCTGGAAGAGCGCCCCCGCGCTCGCTGGCGCGGAGTGAAACGCCCGCACGTCACCCACCGCCAGCTCCGCCCGCAGCGCTCCCGGTACCTCGGCGAGCAGCGGCGCGCCCCTCGCCCGCAGCTCGGCCAGCGTCGGCAGCTCCAGCCGCCCGATGCCCCACGAGGCGCCGTTCACCTTCGAGCGCAGCCGCGCCCCCACCACCTCCAGGCGCTCCTGCGTCTGCGCGTAGGGGAGCTCGGCGAAGCCGGTGAGCCGTTCGAACCAGGTCATGGTCCAGAGACTGGCACAAAGAGTCTCTTGGACTCAATAGTGACTGTTGAAACCCTACCGCAGCCGGTACACGTGCACGTCGAACTGCCCGAAGGTGTCGGTGAAGGCGCCGCCTTCCACGCCGAGCGTGCGTCCGTCCTCGTAGAGCACCTCGGCCCGGGTGACCCCCGGCGCCACGCCGCGGAAGGTGACGCTGTTGGAGCCCGCGGCGGTGCGGGCGGCGATGACGAAGGTGGCGCCGTTCGCCTCGCGCAGCGCGTACTCGAAGCCGTGGTGGTCGCCGAAGATGCGGATCTGCTGGGCCGAGTCGGGCGCCACCAGCGCCGGGTACAGCGGGCTGAACTCGCCGATCTCCTTCACCACCGGCTTGAGCGCGCGGTTCCAGAAGGTCCACGACCAGCCGTACTGCGCGTCGGTCCCTTCCCAGCCGACCGGCATGTGGCCGCCGAAGAAGAACAAGCCCCGCGCGCCGTGGATGATGGCGTCGTACGCCATGAAGCGCTCCTGGTGCAGCGTGGGCATCACCCGCTGGTTCGGCGGCAAGATGCCGCTCCAGGCGATCTGCAGCGTCATCCACACCGCGATGCGGTTGCCCGCCACCTGCCGCATGCGGTCGGTGTAGTCGCCCACCACGCTGAGCTCCTTGTTGGGCAGCCCCGAGTTCTTCCCCATCGGCGCGCTCACCGGGTAGATGTCGGTGCCGAGAATGTCCATCGCCGGGGTGTAGCGGCGCAGCGACTCCACCGTGCCCCGCGGCGCCTGGATGATGGTCAACGGGTGGTGCGGGTCGAGCGCGTGCACCAGGTCGTACGCCGCCACCATCGGCGGCACCGGCCTCTGCCCCCACTCCGGCTCGTCCTCGCCCTCGTCGACGCCGAGGCCCGGGTGCGCGCCGAAGGTGGTGACGATGCGCCGCAGGAGCTGCTCCGCCGGCCCGCCCGGGGTGGGCACGCTCGCCGCTTCCTTGAGGTACAGCCAGGTGTGCATGCCGTTGGCGAAGGCCACGTCCTGCCAGCGCTTCTCGGCGGCGAAGGCGTCCTCGTTCCACGGCGCGCCCCAGGGCCCGGTGCGCAGGAAGGTGGCCCCCGCGCTGCGCAGCTCGGCGATGCCGTTCTTGCCGTTGGGCGCCAGCGCGTCGGGCGGCGGCGGCATGGTGAAGCCGATGGGGAAGACCTTCTTGCCGCCCAGCACCAGCACGCCGTCGGCGTTGATGGCCTCGCTCGCGCTCTTCTTCGGCGGGCTCGCCACGCAGTGCGCCCCGGTGGGCTGCGCCGCACAGACGTCGACCGCCGGACAGACCAGGTTCACGCAGTCGCTCACCCGGGTCGGCACCCGCTTGAGCTGCGCCACCAGCGTTCCGTCGGCCCGGCGCAGCTGCAGCGCCCCGGCCTTGGTCACCTGGAAGCGGAACGCCTTCACCGCCCCCGCGCCGGTGGTGAGCGTCAGCGTCGCGTCGGCCACCTGGTAGGTGCCGGCCTCGGCCGCGGCGCCCTTGAGCGCCAGGTACCGGTGCCCCACGACGCCCGGCGCGCGCTGCAGGTTCAGCCAGGCGTACGGGCCGCTCTCCTTCTTCCAGACCCCGGTGAGGCTCGCCCACCCGGTGAGCTCCCCTTCGAGCTGCGTGCCCTCGTCACCCGCCTCGGGCGGCGCGGCGTCGGGCCCGCAGGAGACCAGCAGCACCAGCGCGAACAGCCCGGGCAATCGCATGGCCGATTATCGGCCCGGCCCCGGGGGCCGTTGTGCGCGCTGCACCCACACATTCCGCCAGCGTTTGCGGCGGCTTCCCCACCTGTCGCCTGCAGAATTCAGGGGGGAAATTCGGGCCCGGTCAGGCCGCGAAGCTGATGGTCCACTCCACTACGTCGCCCTTCAGGGTGACGTCGATGGTGTCGCCGACCTTCTTGCCCATGAGCGCCCGGCCCAGCGGCGAGACGGGCGTCACCACGTGGAAGAAGCCGTCGCCGCCGGGCGCGGTGAGCTCGGTGCCGGCGCCCGCGGGGGCGATGAAGACCGTCTTGCCCCCGGTCTCGTTCTCGATCTCCACCACGCTCCCCAGGCCGATGCGTGCGCCCTTGGGCATGGGCCCCGGGCGGAAGGTCTCCACGGCCTCCAGCGCCTGGAAGGCCCCCTCGGTGCGGGCCGCGGTGCCGCGCGCCAGGTTGACCGCGCGCGCCGCGCCGCTCTTGGCGTCTTCGCGAGACTCGCCGGCGACGCGCACCGACTGGTTGGCGACGTCACGGAGCTTCTCGCTCAGCTGCTGCACCAGCGAAGTCTTGTCCATGCCCGCGACGGTAGCGACGCGCGGACCTCGCGCAAGAAACCGTCAGAAGGTGGCCGACTCGCTGACCAGCTGCCCTTCCTCGACCTTGATCTTCCGCGTCTGCTGCCGCCCGTCGGCCGCGCGGAAGACGAGCGTGTGCGGCCCCACCGTCACCGGGTAGCGCGAGAGCGGCGTGCGCTCGAGGCGCCGGCCGTCGATGAGCACGTCGGCCCACGGGTCGGCGTCGGCCGAGAGGTAGCCGAACTTCACCTGGGGCGCGGGCCCCAGCGCCGGCGGCGTCGCCACCACGACGCTCTGGCCCCGCACCGGCCGCACCGGGCGGGTGGGCAGGCCGCGGCCGGGGCTCCCGGCGTCGAGCGCCGCGGAGGCGAAGGCGCGAATGGCCGGGTCCTCGCGCGGCGGCGCCACCTCCACCACCGGCTCGGGCGGAGGCTCGGGAGCCGCGTCGGCGTCCACCGCCGCCACCGTCGGCGGAGGAACGACCGCCACCGGCGTCGGCGGCGCACCGTCAGGACCGAAGACCAGAATGGCGCCCAGCGCGGTGACGGTGCCGAGGAACGCCCCTGCTCCGAGGAGCACCGGCCACCAGCGCCGCCGCTTCGCGGGCGTGGGGTCGGTGCCGGGCAGGTCAAAAGCCGCCGGCTTCGGTGCCGCGGCGGGCGCCACCGCCGCCTGCGCCGGTCGGGTGCGCCGCGGGCCGGGAGAAGGCACCGACAACGTGCCGGGCAGCTCCGAAGGCGAAGCCCCGCCGCCGAAGCGCTCGCGCAGCTCGTCGCCGCACAGGCGGGTGAAGAGCTCGGCGAGCTCGGGCGCGCTGGCGCCGGGCGCGTCCATCACCGCGGCGCGCATCGCGCGGGCGCTCGGGAAGCGGTCGCCCGGCGCCTTGGCGAGCGCCTGCACCAGCGCGTCGGACAGGCCCGCGGGCGCGTCGCCGCGGAGGGTGCGCGGGTGCG
>JAIBBQ010000022.1 GCA_019694595.1 Myxococcaceae bacterium | reverse complement strand
GTCTGCGCCCAAGCCCGTGGCGGCGGCGGCTGGTCCGGCGCCGGTGGCGGCGGTTCCTCCCGCGGTGGTGCGCCCCAGCGTCGGCGGCATGCCGCCGCGCGCCTCGGCGCCGCGCGCCGGTGCTCCGGGCGCCATCAACCGCCCGGCGACCCCGATGCCCGAGGTGCGGCTCAAGCCCACCGCGACGCAGGCGGTGGTCATCTCTCGCCCGCTGATCCAGGTGAAGCGCGTCACCCCGCTGTCGTCGGCGGCGAAGCAGTACCCGATGGCGCCGGGCAAGAAGGCCATCGGCGAGGTGAAGGAGTTCAAGGTCGTTCCCGATCACCTCGGGCGCGGCAAGGAGCTCGTCAACGTCACTGCGAAGGAGCGGGAGCGCCGCGGCGGCAAGGGCACCAAGCCGAACGAGAAGGAAGGCGCCACCGTCAGTCAGCAGGACATCCGCGACATCATGTTCGGCCGCGTCGCGATCCCCATCCGCGGCAAGAAGCGCAAGCCCACCAAGAAGGGGCAGAAGACCCAGATCACCGAGATGGCAGAGGAAAAGAAGGTCATCAAGGTCCAGGAAGGCATCAGCGTCTCGGACTTCTCGCAGCGCATGGGCGTCAAGACGACGGAGATCATCAAGAAGCTGATGAGCGGCGGAAAGATGGTCACCGCCAACGCGATGATCGACGTGGACACCGCCACCATCATCGCCAGCGACTACGGCTGGAAGGTCGAGAAGGTCGGCTTCGAGGTCGAAGACTACCTCCCCGAGGTCACCGACAAGCCCGAGGACCTCACCGCGCGCCCGCCGGTGGTCACGGTCATGGGCCACGTCGACCACGGCAAGACGTCGCTGCTCGACGCGATCCGCCAGGCCAACGTGGCCGAAGGCGAGGCCGGCGGCATCACCCAGCACATCGGCGCCTACACGGTGACGACGAGCCACGGCGACATCACCTTCCTCGACACCCCGGGCCACGAGGCCTTCTCGGCGATGCGCGCCCGCGGCGCCAACGTCACCGACGTGGTGGTGCTGGTGGTGGCGGCCGACGACGGCGTGATGCCCCAGACCAAGGAAGCGATCGCCCAGGCCAAGAAGGCCGAAGTGCCCATCGTGGTGGCGATCAACAAGATGGACGTGGCGGGCGCCAACCCCGACCGCGTGAAGAAGGACCTCGCCGACGTCGGGCTGCTGGCGGAAGACTGGGGCGGCGAGGTGATCATGGTGCCGGTCTCGGCGAAGACCCGCCAGGGCCTGGACCTGCTGCTCGAGAACCTCTCGCTGCAGGCCGAGGTGCTGGAGCTGTCGGTCAACCCGAGCAAGGCGGCGGTGGGCACGGTCATCGAGGCGCGGCTGGAAAAGGGTCGCGGCCCGGTGGCGACGGTGCTGGTGCAGGAAGGCACCCTGAACAAGGGCGACGCGGTGGTCACCGGCACGCTGCACGGCCGGGTGCGCATGATGATCGACGACCGCGGCGGCCAGGTGGAGAGCGTGGGCCCGGGCTACAGCGCCGAGGTCATCGGCCTGTCGGGCGTGCCCATCGCGGGCGACCTCATCAACGCGGTGGAAGACGAGAAGGCCGCGCGCGAGATCGCCAACCACCGCGCGCTCAAGGAGCGCCAGGCGGCGGCAGGCACCACCTCGAAGGACTCCCTGGAAGCGCTGCTCGGCCGCATGAAGCAGGGCGAGGCCAAGGAACTCAAGGTCGTGCTCAAGGCCGACGTGTCCGGCTCGCTGGAAGCGGTGGCCCAGGCGCTCGAGAAGCTGTCGACCCCCAAGGTCAAGTGCACCATCGTCCAGAAGGGCGTGGGCATGATGACCGAGACCGACATGAACACCGCGGCGGCGCTCAAGGCGGTGGTCATCGGCTTCAACTCGCGGCCCGAGTCGGGCGCGGAGGCGGCGGCGAAGGTGCTCGAGGTGCGCTTCGACACCTTCGGCATCATCTACGAGCTGCTCGACGGCGTGCGCACGATGATGGAAGACCTGCTCGAGCCCATTCGCACCGAGAAGAAGCTCGGTCGGGCCGAGGTGCGCAACCTCTTCAACGTGCCGAAGCTGGGCACCATCGCCGGCTCGTCGGTGCTGGAAGGCACCATCAAGCGCAACGCGTTCCTGCGGCTGTGGCGCGAGAACAAGCAGATCTTCTCGGGCAAGGTGGCGTCGCTGCGCCGCTTCAAGGACGACGTGCGCGAGGTGGCGCAGGGCTTCGAGTGCGGCATCGGCATCGAGAACTTCAGCGAGCTGAAGCCGGGCGACATCATCGAGGCGTTCGAGATCGAAGAGACGCGGCCGAGTCTCACCTAGCGGTCGCGTCAGAGCTGCGGGGGCGGGCGCGTCGAGCGTCTCGCCCGTTCGTGGTCCGTCTCGAGCAGCACGAAGCGTCAACCTCGCGAGGTGTCCCTGGTGTTCATCGCCGCCTGCCGTCTCACGCTGGACGTGGCCGCCCTGGGGGCGGTGCGCGCGAAGAAGCAGCTGCTGCGCCGCGTGGTGGACCGGGTGAAGGCCCGCTTCACGGTGGCGGTGGCGGAGCTGCCGGAAGAAGGCGACCGGGCCGCGGTGGGCTTCGCGGTGCTGGCGACCTCGAACAGCCAGGCGAAGGAAGCGATGAGCCGGCTCTTGCGCTTCGTGGAAGAGATGTCGGTGGCGCCGGTGACCGACGTGGTGACCGAGATCACCAAGTTCGGCGACGGCGGCGAGGACTCGGGGGAGCACCCGGGGTTCGCCATTCCCAAGGGCGAGCGCACCCTGGCCGAGGCGGAAGGCCTGGGGGCCTGGGAGCACCGCCCGTCGGCGCCGCAGCCCACCGCGCCCGGCCGTGGCCAGGCGCAGACCCCTCGACCGTCGGCCGGCGGGCCGCCGCTGTCGCTCGAGGAAGCCCGGGCCCGCGCGCGTGCCTTGCGCAAGCCGCGCGACTGGGAGCAGCCTCCACCGCGACGCACCACCAAGGATGGGTAGGCGATGGCGATTCGCACCGAGCGGGTGGGCCAGGAGATCCAGGCGGCGGTGACCGACGTGCTGGCGCGCGGGCTGGTGCGCGACCCGCGGGTCGGCTTCATCACCATCACCGGGGTGAAGGTGTCGCCCGACCTGCGGGTGGCCCGGGTGTACTACTCGCAGATCGGCAGCGAGGCCGACCGCCAGCGCACCGCCGAGGGGCTCAAGGCGGCGCAGGCCTTCTTCCGGCGCGAGGTGACCAGCCGGGTGAAGCTGCGCGTCTCGCCGGAGATCATCTTCTCGTGGGACGGCTCGCTCGAGGAAGGCGACAAGATCGAGCGGCTGCTCAAGGAAGTGAAGACCAAGGAAGGGTGGTAGCGCCCGTGGTGGACGGCGTGCTGGTGGTGGACAAGCCCAGCGGCCCGACCTCCTTCCAGGTGGTGGACCGGGTGCGCAAGGCCACCGGGGCGCGCAAGGCGGGCCACACCGGCACGCTGGACCCCCTGGCCTCGGGGGTGCTCGCCATCTGCCTGGGCGAGGCGACCAAGGTGGCGCAGTACCTCACCGCGCAGGACAAGGCCTACGACGCGGTGCTGACGCTGGGCACGGCGACCGACTCGCTCGACGCGCAGGGGCAGGTGACGGAGCGGGCGGACGTGCCGACGCTCACCGCGGCGCAGGTGGAAGCGGCGCTGGGCCCGTTCCGCGCGCAGACCGAGCAGGTGCCGCCGATGGTCTCGGCGGTCAAGGTGCAGGGGCAGCGGCTGTACGAGCTGGCGAGGGCCGGCGAGGTGGTGGAGCGCGCGGCGCGGCCGGTGACGGTGCACGCGCTCACGCTGCTCGACCAGACGGCGAGCACGCTCACGCTGCACGTGGAGTGTTCCAAGGGGTACTTCGTGCGGGTGCTGGCCGACGGCCTGGCGCGCGCGCTGGGCACCGTGGGCCACCTGTCGAGCCTGCGGCGCACCCGGGTGGGGGCGATGGGGCTCGACCGCGCGGTGACGCTGGAGCAGGTGGAAGCGCTGGGCCCCAAGGCCACCGAAGGGCGGCTCTTGAGCCTCGACGAGGCGCTGGCCTCGCTGCCGGAGCTGTCGCTCACCGCGGCGCAGGCGGTGAAGGTCGGGCACGGCGTACCGCTCGAGATGCCGGGGCTTTCCGCGCCGGGGCCGTACCGGCTCAAGGGCCCTTCGGGAGCGCTGCTGGCGCTCGCGGCGCTCGAGCGGTCTAAGCTCAAGTACCTGCGGGTGCTGCGCCCGTAATCGTTCATGAACATCACGGTCATGATTCCCCGTCCGCTGCAGGCCGCCTGTGAAGGCCGGGCGCGCATCGAGCTGGGAGTGCCGCCCACCTCGACGGTCGCCGACGTGGTGCAGACCCTGATGGCGCTGTACCCCGGGCTGCGCGCCTTCGTGGCCAACGAGAAGCGGCCGCTCAAGCAGCACTTCGGCGTCGCCCAGTCGGGCCGCACGGTCTTCCTGTTCACCAACACGGTGGGCGCGAGCAGCTGAAGCGGCGCCGAAAGGTCAAGGCGCAAGGTGTGATGACGCGCACCTTGGGCGCTTGAAGTCGTGGGCAGGCGGCCCTTAAGTGCCGGACCGAGATGGCGGACCGGGGCCGGCCAGAAGAAGGCATGTCGGGCGAGACGGCGGTGCCCGCGCCCGAGCGCGACGCGCCGGCGCCCCGGGCGCTCGACGCGCTGACCCACCGGCTCGACGTCACCCCGGTGTGGGCGCGGCGGGTGGTGCTGGGGCTCATCCTGGCCATCACCGGCTCGGGCACGGCGCTGCTGTCGTCGTCGGCGCTGTCGGGGCAGAAGATCCCCGACCTCACCCAGGCCGACGTGAACCGGGTGTTCCACACGGCGTCGGCGTCGGGCTTCAAGGCCGAGCGAGACGTCGAGGTGGTCGACGACGTCACCACCCAGGCGCAGCGCGACGAGGCGCGGGCCGGCGTGCGGCCGGTGTTCGACTACGACCCCCAGGTGCAGTCGGGCGTGCTCAAGAGCGTGCAGGGCGCCTTCGGCGAGATGCAGGAAGCGGTCGCCAGGTTCGAGGCGGAGCGCGCGGGGAAGAAGCCCCCCGAGGACCCGGTGGCGCAGAAGAAGAAGGCGGTGCTGGAAGGCAAGGCGCCCGCGGCCGACGAGCTCACCGAGCGGCTGCTCTCGGCGCGGCCCCGCTTCGAGGCGCTGGTGCCGGTGAGCGACGTGGAAGACTACGAGGCGCTGGTCGCCGACCGCTTCTCGCGCGACGCGGAGCAGGCGGTGTCGGCGCTCCTCGAAGTCGCCTACCGCGCGCGGCTGGTGGGCAGCCGCGAAGAGCTCTCGCGCATCGACGCGCGCGGCATCACGGTGCGCATCCTCGGCGGGACCTCGGAGCACGAGCTCGCCACCGCGCCGCCCCAGGTGCTCGACGTGCGCGAGGCCCAGGGCGAGCTCGACCGGTGGGCCTCGGTGCCGGGCAACCTGCTCCCCGACGCCCCGCAGGGCCTGCGGCGGGCGGTGCTGCGGCTGGCGAAGCGGCAGCTGCGCGCGAACCTCACCGTCAACAAAGCGGAGACCGAGGCCCGGCGCCGTCACGCCTACGAGGCGGCCAAGCCGGCGGTCCTCTCGCTCAAGCGCGGACAGCGCGTCATCGGTGACGGGGAACTCATCACCCCCACCCACCTGCTGCTGCTCAAGGCGATGCGCGACCAGAGCCACGAGCTGGACCTGGCGCAGGTGCGGCTGGGGAGCGCGGTCTTCGCGATGGTGCTGGCCGCCGCGGCGTGGGTCTTCGCGCGGTCCGCATTCCGCAGCTTCCGCCCGGGCCGCAAGGACGCCGCCTTCATGGCGCTCCTGGGGCTCGGGCTGCTCACCGCGCTCAAGCTGTGGATGTCGGTGGCCGACGCGGTGCACGACCGCTACGAGCAGCTGCCGGCGGAAGCGCTGCTCCTGTGCTTCCCCATCGCGGCGGGCGCCATGCTGGTGCGCTTCCTGGTGTCGGGCGAAGTGGCGCTCTTCTTCGCGGTCGTCTTTTCCTGCCTGGTGGGGCTGGAGCTCGGCGGCTCGCTGTCGGTGGTGGTCTTCGCGCTGGTGACGTCGCTGGTGGCGGCGGAGCGCGTGGGCCGGGCCAAGGACCGCGCCGGCATCTTCCGCGCCGGCGCGTGGACGGCGGCGGCGGCGGTGGTGGTGACCATCGCCTCGGGCATGGCCGAAGGCCGCGCCGCGGCCGACGTGGCGTGGACGGCGGTGTTCGCGGCGCTGGGGGCGGCCTTCGGCGCGCCGATGGTGGTGATGGCGCTGACGCCCCTGACCGAGGCGCTCTTCGGCTACGCGTCGGACATCAAGCTGCTCGAGCTGGCGAACCTGAACCACCCGGCGCTCAAGGAGCTCGTGCTGCAGGCGCCGGGCACGTACCACCACAGCATCATCATGGGCAGCCTGGTGGAGGCGGCGGCGGAGTCGATCGGCGCCAACCCGCTGCTCGCGCGCAGCTGCGCGTACTACCACGACATCGGCAAGGGGAAGAACCCGGCCTACTTCGGCGAGAACCAGAAAGGCCACAACGCGCACGACGAGCTGGCGCCCGTGATGAGCGCGGTGATCATTCGCCGGCACGTCACCGACGGCCTGGAGATGGCGCGGCAGTACAAGCTGCCGGGGCGGGTGGCCGACGCGATTCCGCAGCACCACGGCACGCGGCTGGTCGGCTACTTCTTCCACAAGGCGCAGAAGGAACAGGAAGGGAAGGAGCACCCGGTGCCGGTGGACGAGAACCTCTACCGGTACCCGGGGCCCAAGCCGCAGTTCCGCGAGGCGGCGCTGGTGATGATCGCCGACGCGGTGGAAGCGGCGAGCCGGTCGATGCCCGAGCCCACGCGCCCGAAGCTGGCGGCGCTGGTGCAGAAGATGATCAACATGATCTTCAGCGAAGGTCAGCTCGACGAGTGCGACCTGACGCTGAAGGATCTGCACCTCATCGCCGAGTCCTTCGTGCGCACGCTGGAAGGCATCTACCACGCGCGCCCTGCCTACCCGCCGGGGGCGGTGGGCGGCGGCAAGCCCCCGTCGACCGAGGTGATGAAGGGGTTGTCGCTCGCGAGCAGCGATGGGCCCCGCCGCTAACCGGGTGCTGCTGAGCGTGGCGCTCCGCGGCGCTCCGGCCGAGGCCGCGGGGCGGCGGCTCAAACGGCGGGCGCTCGAGCTGATGCGCGCGCTCTCGCTCCAGGGCACCGAGCTGTCGCTCAGCGTGGTGGGCGATCGCCGGATGCGTGCGCTCAACCGTGACTGGCGCGGCAAGGACCGGGCGACCGACGTGCTCTCGTTTCCGTCGGGGGCGGTGCGGGTGCGCGGGCAGCGGTGGCCGCTGGGCGACCTGGTCATCTCGCTGGAGACGGCGAAGCGCGCGGCCGCCGAGCACGGCGAGCGGCTCTCGCGGGAGCTCGACCGGTACCTGGCGCACGGGCTGCTCCACCTGCTGGGGCACGATCACCTGCGCCCGGCCGAAGCGCGCCGCATGGCCCTCGCCGAGGCCCGCCTGCTCGGGCGCGGCGGCATGCTCGCCGACAGCGACGAGACCGACGCGGGGCGCTGAGCGCCCGAGCCCCGGCGCCGCTTGGGCGGAGGCTTCAGACCACCTGGTGCATCAGCTTCCGGATGGGGGCGATGAGCGGCAGCAGCACCACCGCGCCCACCGCCGAGGTGACGACGAAGAGCACGAAGTACTCGGCCGGGGGGACGGTGCCCCACAGCTCGCCGAGGGCGCCGCCGACGTACTGGGCGACCGAGCTGCCGAGGAAGAAGACGCCCATGAAGAGCGAGGCGAAGCGCGCGGGCGCGAGCTTGGTGACCATCGACAGGCCCACCGGCGAGATGCAGAGCTCGGCGAGGGTGGCGAAGAGGTACTGGAGCACCAGCCACCAGCCGCTCACGCGCGCGGCGTCGGCGCCGGTGGCGCCCTGGCCGATGGCGGTGCGCCAGGCGGCGGGGGCGCCGGCGGCGATGAGCGCGGCCTTGTCCACGGGGCCGAGCGCCTGGGTGAGGGTGATCTCTCCGGTGGCGGGGTCGAAGCTCTTCAGGCCGGGGAGCGCGGGGAGCTGGAAGTCGGGGGGCGTGGCCTCGAGCTTGGCGGTGCCGGGCTTCTTCTCGTCGGCGTAGGCCACCGCGCCTTCGAGCGCGTCGATGGCGCCCACGTACTTGGCGTCGACCGTCGGGCGGAGCGCGTCCATCACCGCGAAGGGCGGCAGGGTGCCGCGGATGATGAGCTGGTGCGTCGCGGGGTCGAACAGCATGCGGCCGGCGTGCAGGGTGGTGACGCGCTCGGGCCCGGGCGCCTCGCCGGCCTTGGGCGCCTCGGCCGGCTGGCGCAGCTGCACCAGCTTGGCGGTCTCTGCGAGGCCGTCACGCTGTTCCTTGGTGGCGTCTGCGAGCGAGAGCGGCGCGGGGATCTCCGCGAGCTCGACGCGGGTGACGGTCTCGTTCTCGCTGCGGGCCGCGAAGACCATGCAGACGAAGGACAGGGTGGTGAAGATCATCGCCAGCAGCACCTTCACCGCGGTGGGCACTTCCATGCCCCGCTTGGCGAAGGCGACCCACACGATGCCGAAGACCGGGGCCAGGGCCACGATGAAGATGGCGTTCACCGACTGGTACCACTCGGCGGTGGTGGTGATGGGGCCGAGCTGCGCCTTGGTGTTGAACTCCGCCCAGATGTTGAGCGCGTTGCCGGCCTGCTCGAACGCCATCCAGAAGAGCACCACGAAGGCGAAGAAGAGGAAGATGACGGTGCTCTGGTCCTTCGCCGCGCCGCGGATGGTGCGCAGGGTGAGCCCCATCGCTCCGCCGACGAGCGCGAAGGCGCTGGGCATGATGACGTTGACCCACTTGGTCTGCCCCTGCAGCGCGTTGAAGACGTAGAGCGCGGGCACCACCACCGCGAGCACCAGCAGGAAGATGGGGAAGATCGACGCCAGCACCCCGGCGAAGCCGGTGGCGCCCGGTTGCTGCTCGGCGTCGCTCCCCGTGGGGCCCGCGGCGGCCGCGGGGGCGGCACCGGGGGCGTCGGAGTTGCCGGCGGCGGCGATGTCGGCCTGCACGCGCTTCTGCATCACGGTGAAGACGACGAGCCCGATGACCATGCCCACGCCGGCAGCGGCGAAGCCGTAGTGGAAGCCGTAGTGCTGGCGCAGGTAGCCGCACACCAGGGGCGAGAGGCCCGCGCCCAGGTTGATGCCCATGTAGAAGATGCTGAAGGCGCCGTCGCGGCGGGAATCGCCCGGCCGGTACATCTTGCCGACCATGGTGGAGATGTTGGGCTTGAAGAACCCGTTGCCGAGGATGAGGAAGCCGAGCGCGGCGTAGAGGAACGGCAGCGCCTCGAAGGCCATCAGGAAGTGGCCGATGGCCATCAAGATGCCGCCCATGGTGATGCTGCGGCGCAGGCCGAGGTAGCGGTCCGCCAGGAAGCCGCCGAGCAGCGGCGTCAGGTAGACCAGCGACGTGTACCACTTGTAGACGCTCGAGGCGTCGGAAGGGGCGAACTGCTGGTAGCTGATGAGGTACAGCACCAGCAGGGCGCGCATGCCGTAGTAGCTGAAGCGTTCCCACATCTCGGTGGCGAAGAGGACGTACAGGCCCTTCGGGTGGCCCTGCGGCACCGCGGCTTCGGCGTTGGACATTGCCGGCGCATAGACGAACCCCGCGACAAAGGACAACCCGATTGAAGAGGCCTTGCGCGGGTCGATCGCCCTGGGCTACGGCGCCGTTTCGGGTGGGAACGAAACGCGACGAGAGCCTTCGGTGGCTGCCCATCGACCTGGGCGACGTGTGCATCGCGCTCTCGCCCGAGGGCGCGCACGACCGCTGGTACATCGACCTCCACACCGGCGAGACGCTGCTGCTCAACGCCGAGTACGACCCCCAGGAACACGGCGGGGTGACGGCGCGTCAGCTGGAAAGCGACGAGGCGCGCTTTCGCCGCATTCCCCCCGCCGAGGCCCACCAGAGCGTCGAGGACATGTCGGCGTACGCCGAGAGCTGCCGCGACGAGACGCTCAAGGAGTCGCTCCAGCTCGCGCTCCAGGCGCCGGGCCCGGAGAAGCGCTTCCGCTCGGTGCTGGGCTGGCTGCCCGACGCGCTCCACGGCTGGCATCAGTTCCGCCAGCGGAAGCTCGAGCAGCGGGCCAAGGCCTACCTGGCGTCGCTGGGCCTGGGCGTCACTGCCTAGCCAGCCTAGCCAGCGCGCCTGGCCCCGCGTCAGCGCGCGGAGACGGGCGTGGGCAGGCTCACCTCGAAGGTGCCGCCTTCGGAGCGGCCCCAGACCTCGGGCTCGTACATCAGCTCGCCGCGGGCGGGGCTGAGCACGTAGGTGCCGGGGGTGGTGGCGCGGGTGACGAACGTCGACACGTGCACGCCCGCGGGCAGGTGGTCGGCGAAGAGCACCACCTTGGAGTCGCGCTTCTCCACGTGGTTGAAGGGCGACCAGAAGCCCCAGCCGTACGGGACCTCGGCTTCCTCGCCCGCCTCGCCGCCTTCGCCTTCGTATTCCCCTTCGGCGTCGTAGCCTTCGCCGGGCCCTTCGGAGTTGGGGCTGGAAGCCAGCTTGGCGGTGGTGCCGAGCGAGGTGTCGACCGGCTCGAGGCCCGCGGGCAGCGGCACCGCGATGGCGGCGTAGTGCCGTTCCTGGTTGGTGGCGACGCGCACCCGCACCCGCACCAGGTCACCGGCGTGGAACGCGGTGGCCTGACCGCCGCCGGCGTACGGCTCGAACCAGCGCTGCACGAAGAGGCCCTGGTCCACCGCGGTGGTGGGGGCCTTGGCCGGGAGGTAGCGCATGGTGGCCGAGTAGTAGAGGACGCCGGCGCCGTTCTTCTTGAAGGTGAGCGGCTGCTGCTGGCCGCCGGCAGCGGCGAGCAGGTCCTTCATGGTCACCTTGGACTCCTTCACCGCGAGCGAGCGGCCTTCGAACTTCTCGCTCACCAGGCTCTTGGCGCCGAGCGCGACGTCGGCCACGTAGCTCGGGGTGTCCTTCTCCTTGGTGCGCAGCACCTGGGTGAGCGCGAGGAGCGAGAAGGCGGCTTCCTGGGTGGTGCGCCAGCTGCCCGAGCCCTGGCGGACGCTGGTCAAGTAGTGGGCGAGCTTGCCGACGTACGGGTGGTCGGGGCTGATGTCGGTGAGCGCCTGGAGCACCGCGCCGGTGGTGCGGGTGTCGGAGGCGAAGAAGGTCTTGCCGGTGGCCTCGTCGACCTCGGCGAAGTGCAGGCCCTGGGGCGATTCCTTGGCCTGGTTGAGCAGCTCCTGGAGCAGGGCGTTGGCCTGCTTGCGGTCGCCGCCGCCCACGAACATCGCGTTGGCGAGCAGCGCGCGGGAGAAGAGGCTCAGGTCTTTCCGCTTGCCGTAGAGCTCCGGGTAGAAGCTGGGCTTGGGCTTCTTGAGCCGCGCCAGCACGTAGGCGGCGAAGACGCGCGTCTCGTCGGGGCAGCCGTGCTCGCAGGCGTGGCACTGACCGCCGAGCACCTTGCCCAGGTAGCCTTCGGCCTTGGCGAGCGCCGACGGGTTGACGTCGAAGCCCACGTCGCGCGCGCGGGACAGCGACAGGGTGGCCCAGGCGCTCCCCCAGCTGGAGCTGCAGGTGGCGGTGGGCCAGTAGCGGAAGCTGCCGTCGTCGTCTTCCAGCTGGAGGATGGAGCGCACCGTCTTGGCGATGACCTGGTCGGGGTCCTTCTCCTCGCTCACGTCGAGCGGGTCGAACAGGTAGGTGCGGAAGAGGTGGTTGAGCTCGTTCTCCTGCGCCTGCTTCTTGGTCGTGGCGGTGGGCCAGGGCACGTTGAACTGGCCGGCGATCTCCCGCAGGGCGACGAAGGGCACCAGGCGTGACGACTGCTGCTCGAGGCAGCCGTAGGGGTACTCGACGAGCTGGCGGAAGCCGTCGCCGAAGTTGCCCAGCGAGGTGGACGCCAGCGTCACCGTGAGGCCGCCTTCGCCTTCGAGCACGTCCTTGGGCGGGGTGAGGCCTTCGACGCGCTGCTCGGTGGTGTCGCCGGCCACCGCGACCGCCTCGACGGCGGCGGCGACCTCGAGCGGAATCGCTTCCTGCACGCCGTCCTCGAAGGCGCCGTTCTTCACCCTGAAGCGGAAGGTGGCCTTGCCGGGGGCGTTCGCCTTGAAGGCGAAGCGCACTTCCTTGGGGGCGCCGGGGGCGACGGCGACCTTCTGCTCCGCCGCGCCGTCGAGCGCCGCGCCGCCTTCGACCTGGGCGGTGACGGTGGCCTCGCCCTTGCCTTCTTCCTGGGCGTGCACCACCACGCCGGCCTCGAAGCGATCGCCCACGCGGGCGAAGCGGGGCAGGGCGGGGAGCGCGAGCAGCGGCTTGTTCACCTCGACGCTCGTCTCTCCGGAGCCGAAGCGCTCGGCCATGGTGACCGCGACCGCCATCAGGCGGAAGGTGGTGAGGTTGTCGGGCAGCTTGAAGGTGAGGGTGGCCTTGCCGTCCTTCGCCTCCACCGTCTCGAAGAGGATGGTGGTCTTGAAGTTGGACCGGAAGCCCTTGCCTTCGTTGCCGCCGCCGCCGCCGCCCTGGATCTCGCCTTTCTCGCCGTAGCTGCGGCGTCGCACCAGGTTGAGCAGGGGCTCGCCGAGGCGCACCGAGAGCGGGCGCTCGGGGAAGATGGCAGCGATGGGGTCGGGCGTCTGGTAGCTGGTGAGGCGCAGCACGGCCTCGTCGACCGCCCAGAAGGTGACCTCGGCGGTGGTGCCGCCGCCCTTGGCGTCGGCGATGGCGACGTTGGCGGTGACGGTGTCGCCCGGGTGGTAGCTGGGCTTGTCGGTGGTCACCTTGACCGCGAGGCGCTTCGACTTGCGCTCCACGCCGAGCTTGGCGAGCCCGATGCGGGCGGCGGGCCGGCCCGGGTCGTCGCCGGTCTCCTGGCCACCGGTGCTCGAGCGCGGGTGCACCAGCACCACGCCGGCGAACACGTTGGGCACCATGTCCTCGGTGATGGGGATCTCCACCGCGGTGACGCTGCCCTTGAAGGTGACCACGCGCCGCGAGAGCACGCCTTCGCGTTCCACGGTGAGCACGCCGCTCGCGGTGGGGTACGGCGACTTGACCAGCACGCGCGCCACGTCGCCCACGTCGTAGGTGGTCTTGTCGGGCACCAGCTCGATGCGGTCGGTGTCGTTGCGCTGCCAGGCGACGAAGTCCTCGCCGGTGACGTAGAGGCCGAGCGAGGCGGTGTGCTGGCGGCCCTGGTCGTCCTTCACCTTGGCCTTCACCACGTAGAAGCCGCCCTGGGCGGGAGTGAACTTGCAGGGGACCGGCGCGTCCTCGCTCTTCAGGGCGCAGGTGGCGACCTCGGTCTCCACGGGCTCGCTCAGGGTGGTGAAGCCGCCCGAGGCGTCCTTCTTCTTCACGCTCTTCCAGGTGCGGCTGAGCACCGAGACGGTGAGCCCGCGGCCGGGGGCGCGCTTGCCGGTGACGTCGGCGACCACGGTGTCGACGGCGGCGTCCTTGCCCGCCTGGAGGAAGCCGCTGGGCGCGCGCAGGCCCACGTAGAAGGCCGCGGGGTGCACGGTGACCTCGACGCGGCCGGCGACGCTCTGGCGGTTGACGTCTTCGACCTCGCCTTCGAGCACGTAGCTCGCGGTCTTCTCGCCCGGGGCTTCCACCTGGCCGGCGGCGACCTGGAGCTCGCCCTTGGCGTCGAGGCGGCCGTCGCCGGAGCCGAAGAAGCCACCCATCGCCTCGGGTTCGCGGTCGTCGTACCACCAGGTCTCCTGCGCGAAGTTGAAGTCGGGCGCGGCCTCGGAGCTGAACGACGCGCTGCTGCGGTGCGCGCTCCACTTCGCCTTGGCGTCGCTCATGGTGCCGCCGAAGAGGTAGCGGGCGGAGACGGTGGCGGTGAGGGCGTCGCCGGCGATGAGGTCCTTCTTCGGGGTGGCGACGTCGACGCGGAACTGGGGCGCGCGGTACTCCTCGACGCGGAAGTTGCCGTAGAGCGAGACCTCGCCACCGGGCGCCTTGCCCTTCACCTCGGCCGACCAGTAGCCGAGCGGCGCGTCCTTGGGCACGGCGAGGTCGAAGGTGAAGGTGCCGTAGGCGTTGGTCTTCACCTGGGCCTTCTTGGCCACGGTGCCCTTGGAGTCGTGGATCTCCACCGCGAAGAGGCTGCCTTCGCTGGGGGCCTTGAGCTCGCCAACGGTGCGGTAGCGGGCGACGCCCTTGAGGTGCACGGTGTCGCCGGGGCGGTAGATGCCGCGGTCGGCGAACACGAAGCCGGCGGGCTGCGGGCGCTGCGCTTCCCAGCCCTGGGTGAGGCCGAACTCGTACGGCTCGACGCCGCTGGTCCAGGTGTTGGCGGTGAAGCCGAAGTCCCCGTCCTTGGCGGCGGTGACCAGCGCGAAGGGGTATTCCCAGTCGTAGCCCTTGGTGGCGAGCTGGAGCGCGACCGCGCCGGGCACGTCGGCGAGGCCCTGGGCGTCGGTCTGGCCGGACCACTTCACCGCGCCGGTGGCGTCGAGCACCTGCACGTCGGCCTGGGCCACGGGCGCGCCGCTGGACAGGCGAGTCACCCAGACCAGCGACTGCTTGGGGGCGATCTTGATGTGCGCGGCGAGGTCGGTGACCTGCGCGAGCTGGCGGAAGCCGTCCTTCGGGCGGTACTCGAGCTGCGGGCTGTTCACGCTCACCAGCGCGACGCCGGTCTTCGACTCGCCGAAGAGCTTGGACAGCTCGAGCCCGTGCACCCGGGCGTGGTTCTTCGGGTAGCCGAGCGTCTGCGTCTCGCTGAAGTCGGGGGCGCGGTCGACGATGGGCTTCTCGTCGTACGGCGCGCGGGCAGCCGCAGCGGCGAGCTCGGGGAGCGAGAGCTTCCACATCTTCACGTCGAGCGTCTTGAGGTTGGAGACCTCAACCGGCAGCCGGGGCGCGGCGTCGGGCGTGGCCTCGATGAGCGCCTGGTAGCCGCCGGTGACGAGCGCGGGGGACAGGTCGCTGGTGCGCAGGGTGACGTCGAACCCCTCGGCGCTCGCCTGGTGGAAGACGTCGCCGACGCCCTTGGCGATGGACACCTTGTACTGGGTGCCCGGGCGCCACTTGCCCGGCAGGGCCACCGCCCACGACGGGCCGTCGCGGTAGGCGCGCGCCTCGTCCCAGTCGAGCTCCACGGCGGGGGCGACGGTGACGTGGCCCTTGAGCGTCTCCAGGTCGACCTCGTTGGTCGCGGTGAGGATGAGCGGGCCGTACGGGCAGCGGTAGTCGCCTTCGCACAGGCGCGCGGAGGCGAGCTTGAGGGGGCCGTAGGTGCGCAGCTCGACCGGCGCGATGGGCGCCTTGGGCGTCAGCGGCCCTTCCTCGCCCTTCAGCGTGGGGGCGAAGGTGAGCTTCACTGCCTTGTCGAGCGGGAAGGGCTTCTCCGGCGCCAGGGTGTAGCGGACCTGGCGGTTCTTCCACCCGCGGGCGTCGTCATCGAGCATCTCGTACGGGCGGCCTTCGGCGCGGGCCTTCTCGCGCGCAGCGCGGCGCTCGTCCTGGATGCTGACCTTGCCCATGAGCTGCACCTTCCAGGGCGCGGCCTCGCCTTCGACCTCGAAGCGCGCGGCGGCGACGAGATCGGCGTCCTTCACGCCCTGGTTGAAGAGCAGCTTCACGGTGTCGTCGGGCTTGAGCCAGCGATCGCCGCGGCTGGGCGAGACGTCTTGCAGCTTGAGCGTCGGGGTCTCGAAGGTGAAGACGTGGTCGGCCTTGAGCTGGGCGCCGTCGAGCGCGCGCAGGCCCTTGGTCACGGTGACGGTGAAGGTCGACGAGGCGGGCGGCAGCTTCGACGGAATGAACTCCACCGACGCGGAGCCCAGCCAGTGCCACTCGCCTTCGAGCGGAGGGGCGATGGTGGCCACCGGCTCGACCTTCACGCCGGGTTCGACCTGCTCCAGCGTCTTCACCGGGCGGCCGAAGGTGATGGTGGGCCGCACCTCGCCGTTGACCTCGCCTTGCGGGCGGGACGCGACGACCGCGAGCTCGTCCTTCGCGCCGGGCAGCGCCTCGAGCGGCACGTCGAACGACGAGGTGGGCAGGGGCTTGAGCTTCAGGCTCCCGGGCTCACCGGGCAGGCCGACCCCTTCGGTGGCGGTCTTCTGGCCGCAGGTGCAGGCGGCGACGGCGAGGCAGGCGAGGGCGGCGAGGCGCAGGCGAAGCATGGTGACCTTTCGCGAAAAGCTGGGGCGTTTCTAGCCCCGTTGCGCAGGGCCGTGCGGACTACCTTGCGCCGCGCCGGTAGAGTGGCGTGCCATGGCGACGCGGACGCTGGTGCTGGTGCTTTCGTTCCTGGTGCTGCTCGCCGCGGGCTGTCGCAACGAGAAGGCGTGCCGCGAGCGCTGCGCGGCGCTGGGCACCGACCCGGGCTCCGAGCAGTGCACCATGCTGTGCACCACTTCGTGCAAGGAGCTGAACCAGACCTTCGGCGTCGACGAGGCGCACTGCCACGAGCTGCAGTACGGCCGCTGAGCGGTGCGAACTGGGGAGTGAAAAGCCGGCCTGTTGGCACGGGACTCCCCAGATCGGGCGGAGCGGGCGCCCCTAAGCGTCGCGCCGCGCGGTGCGCCCTGCGTGCTGCTGGAGCCAGGCGCGCGCCTGGGCCCAAAGCGTGGCCTCGAAGGCGGGCCGGAAGAAGCCGAAGTGCCCGATGGCCTTGACCCCGAGCTGGGCGGGCTCGAGGTGCCGGTGCTCGGTGCTCGCGCTGGGGAAGAAGCGCAGCCAGGTGGCGACGTTGGCCTCGGGGGCGAAGCCGTCGTCGGAGAAGCTGTAGCCCACCACCGGGCAGACGACCTTGGCGTAGGCCTCGTGGCGGCGCGGGTCGTCGCCGAGCAGGTAGCCGGGCGTGCGGCACCAGCGTGCCCACTCGAGCGCGGCGGACCGGGGCAGGTCCTCGCCGATGCCCATCCACCCGGGGACGTGGCCGACCACGTTGGCCACCAGCGGCAGCAGGGCGTGCATGTAGAGGAACATCTGGGCGCGGCGGGCGCCGGTCCACAGCCGCCAGTAACCGCTCTGCGCGGCGACCCCGAGCACCGCGGCGACGTGCTGGGGCTCCGGGAGCAGCCCGACGATCTGCCCGCCGATGCTGTGCCCCACCACCAGCGCGCGCGGCCGGCCGGTCGCCTCGCGGACCCAGTCGTGGGCCGCGCCGGCGTCGAGCTGGGCCCAGGCGGTGGTGCCGCCCTCGAGGCGTCGCAGGCTGCCGGGGCCCCGCGAGCCGCCGATGCCTCGGTAGTCGAAGGTCACCACCAGGAAGCCGTGCTCGGCGAGGTGGCGGGCGAACTTCGCGTAGTAGCCGCGCGGCACTGCGGTCGCCGAGTGGATGACGACGGGCACGCCGTCGCCCTGGGGCCGGAACACGGTGGCGGCCAGCGGGGTGCCGTCCTTCGCCGTCAGGGTGAAGTCCTGGCTCATCGCGTGGAGCGACATACCTGAAGGGCGCGCCGCGGTGGATGCGGTATGCCCGCCGCATGCCGAGCCGGGTGGTGCACTGCGAGGACGGAGTGGCGTTCATTCGCCGGGAGCGGCTGCCACCTGGCCACGCGGTCATCACCTCGCTGCCCGACTCGTCGGAGATTCCCCGCCTGGGCTTCGAGGGGTGGAAGGCGTGGTTCATCGACGCGGTGGCCGCCTGTGCCGCCGCGGTGGAAGACGGCGGCGTCAGCGTCTTCTTCCAGACCGACGTGAAGCGCGACGGGCGCTGGGTGGACAAGGGCTTCCTGGTGCAGCTCGGCGCCGAGCGCGCCGGCGTTCACCAGCTGTTCCACAAGGTGGTCTGCCGCGCGAGCCCGGGCATCACCACCTTCGGCCGCCCCGCCTGGGCGCACCTCCTGGCGTTCTCGAAGGAGCGGCGGCTCGAGCCGGGGCAGTCGACGCCCGACGTGCTTCCACGGCTGGGAGAGATGCCCTGGGCCCGGGCGATGGGCGTGGAGGCCTGCGTGGCGGCCTGCCGCTTCGTGCAGTCGCAGGGTGCCCGCACGGTGGTGGACCCGTTCTGCGGGCTGGGCACGGCGCTGGCGGTGGCCAACCAGCTCGGCCTGGACGCGGTGGGGGTCGAGCTGTCGGCCAAGCGGGCGGAGAAGGCCAGGCACCTCGTGGTGCACCGTGACCCGGACTGAGACGCCCACTTGTGTCCGCGGGGGACGAGTCCCTAAGAATGCGACAAAGGGCCGGGCCGGAGTCTTTCGTCCTCGAGAGGTCAACGAACCGATGGCTCGCCTCCCGTCTCTGCTCTTCGTGGCGCTCGCGCTCGCCCCTGCGGCCGCGCTGAGCACCACCCTGGTCGCCCGCGACGTCGAAGGGCTGACCGCGCGCTCCGACGCGGTCGCCGTGGTGCGCGTCACCGCCACCCGCACCCGCTGGGCCGACCGCCGCCACCTGGTCACCGTCGCGGAGTGCGAGCTGGTGCAGGCGCTCAAGGGCGACCCGGGCAGCACCCTGCGGGTGGTGACGCCGGGCGGGGAACTCGACGGCGTCGGCCAGCGCGTGCCGGGCGCGGCCGAGCTGCGGCCGGGCGACGAGGTGGTGGTCTTTCTGCAGCGGGTGAAGGGCGACGTCTTCGAGGTGACCGGCTGGTCGCAGGGCGTCTTTACCGTGGAGCGCACCGGGCCCGAACCCACCGTGCGGCCGATGCCGGTCGACGCCGCGCTGGTGCGTGAGCGGGCGCTGGCGCCTCCGCCGGCGACGCTGCGGGCGCTGTCGCAGCGCGTGGCGAAGGGCGGGGCGCGATGAGAGCGGCCGCGCTGGTGCTGGTACTGGCGGTGCCCGCCCTGGCGGGTGAGGGCTACGTGCGCAGCACGGTCAAGAATCACCCCGAGCTGCCGCTCTACCTGCGCGACCGCTGCGCGCCCTTCCACATCGGCGCCGCGGGCAGCGCGCGCACCCCGGAGCGCACCGAGGACGCGGCCATCGAGGCGGCGTTCGCCAGCTGGCAGAAGGAAGCGGACGCTTGCGGCAACGGCTTCACGTTCCTCCGGGGCGACGACGTGCCGGTGGTGGAGTCACGCCTGGGGCTCGAGCCGAACGGCCGGGCGCGCACCCAGATCCTCTTCCGCGACGTGAATTGCCGCGACGTGGTGCCGGCCGGCGACGAGTGCGCGGCCGACGAGGAGACCGCCCACGCGAAGTGCGGCAACAAGTACCAGTGCCTCTACGCGACCGACTCCACCATCGGCATCACGCTGGTGAGCTACCGGGTCTCGACGGGCGCCATCTCCGACACCGACATCGAGCTCAACGCGGCGGCGCGGCTGCTCCCCGACGGCACGGTGGGCGAGCCCCGGCTGTTCACCACCGTCGACGGCCCGGTCTGCCCGATGGAGGCGCTGGCGACGCCCGCCTGCGTGGCGTTCGACGTGCAGAACACCATGACCCACGAGATCGGCCACGCGCTGGGCTTCGACCACGTGGAAGACCCGGCCTCGACCATGTTCGCCAGCGCCGACTTCGGCGAGACGTCGAAGCGGCGCATCGACCGCGGCAGCGCGAAGGGCTTCTGCGACGTCTACCCGCGCGTCGAGCAGCCGGTGCCGTGCGACGTGGAGCTCTCGAGCGCCCAGGCGCTCAAGCAGCGCGTGGACGTGGTGGGCGAGACGGGCTGCGCGGTCGCCCCCGGGGTGCCGTGGGCCCTGGTGGCGCTGCTCGCGCTGCGCCGCCGTCGCCGGAGCGATGGCTCCCCGAGTCGCACGCCTTGAGCCGTATCCGTCAGGCCTCCCGTCGGGCCCTCAACGCCCCGATGGCCCCGGAGGCCGCGCTGAGCTCGATGAACTCCGCGTGCGCGAACGCCGCGTCGGCGAGCCACGCGCGAATGGAACTCTCGCGGTGGACCTCGGCGCCCCGGGCGCGCAGCGCGAGGTGCAGGGCATAGACGGTGCGCTCCTGTTCGCGCTGCGGACTGCCTCCCACCAGCGCGTCGACCACGATGAGCTCACCACCGGGGGCGACGGCTCCCGCGAGCCGCTGCAGCAGGGCGCGGGCCCGGTGCGGTGCCTCCAGCCGCAGCACGTTGGCGACCACCACCCGCGCGTAAGGCCCGCCCAGCTCGGCGGTGTGCATGTCGCCGGGCAGGGCGGTGGCCCTCAGGCCGCGGGCCCGGGCCTCCGCCCGGAAGGCGTCGAGCACCGCCGGGAGGTCGAGCCCCGTCACCTGGCTGGCCGGCGCCCGGGCGGCCATCGCGAGGCTCCAGACGCCGGAGCCGCAACCCACGTCGAGCACCGAGGCCGCCGGTGGGAGCCGGGCGGCGAGCGCCTCGGCGGCGTCGCCCCACAGGGCCTTGAGGCTGGTCACCACCCCCCGGTAGGCGGCATCGCGCTCCGCGCTGGTGCCGGTCATGTCGAGGAGCGGCTCTCCGGTGCGGGTGAACGTCTCCAGGTGATGCCAGAGCGCGAGCTCGGCGGCGACGCCGCGGGGGATCTCGTCGCTCCAGACCCGCGCGCGGTCGCTGGGCGCGAACTCGCCCCCGTCGCTCCGGGTGGCGAGGTCCGCGGCGACCATGGCATCGAGCAGCAGTGCGGTGCCCCGCGGGCTCAGCGCGGCGCGGTGGGCCAGCGCCTCGGCGGTCCCGGGCGCCTCGAGGAGCGCCTGGAAGAGTCCGGTGCGGGTCGCGGCGGACAGGGCGTGTGCGAGCCCGAGCTCGATGGACAGGTTCACGTGGGCACCGTGGTGATGGGCCGGGCCTGCAGCAGCCACAGCGTGGAGTCGTCGAAGGCGAACTCGAGATCGATGGCCTCGCCGAAGACCGCCTGGCAGCGGGCCGCGAGGTCGGCGAGCCGGCCGAGGTCGTCCCCGGTGAGGGCCGGCCGTGGGTCTGCCGGGCCGCGGAGCTCCTCGACGCCGCCGCCGCGCAGCTCGAGGCGCAGGTCCTTGAGACCGGGTTCGTGGTGCAGCACCGTTCCCGAGGCGGACAGCCGCCAGCGGTCGGGGATGACGCTGCCGTCGACCACCACCGGTCCGAGGCCCTGCGCGGCCTCGACGAGCACCCCGGGGGCGCCCGACACCGGGTCCCTGGTGAAGAGCACGCCCGCGGCGCGGGCCGCGACCACCGGCTGCACCACCGCCACCACGCCGCGCACCTGCTCGCCGCGGCGGCGGGCGTAGGCCGCGGCGCCGTCGGCCGATGCGTGCACCGCGGCCACCGCGGCGGCGACCTCCGAGATGCGGCAGCCGAGCTTGCTGAGCAGCTGCCCGGCGAAGCTCGCGCGGACGCCGTCTTCGCCGACCGCCGCGCTGCGCACCGCGAGCACCGCGGCGCGCCCGAAGGTCTCCTCGAGCAGCGGCACCAGGTCGAGCCCGCCTCCTGGCTCGCAGGCCAGCGCACGCACCGCCTCGACGTCGAGCGCCAGCCCCCGTGGAACGGGCAGCCCGTGGCCGAGGGCCTTGGCCAGCGCCGCGGCCTTGCCCCCGAAGCGCCCGGGGGCATGCGCCTCGCTCAGGGGGACCGGGCTCACGCGAGCGGCCGGATCTCGCCGCGCTCGCCGTCGACGCGCACCCGCATGCCGTCGGACAGCCGGGCAGTGGCGTCGCGGCAGCCCACCACGCCGGGGATGCCGAACTCGCGGGTGACGATTGCCGCGTGGGACAGCGCGCCGCCGCGGTCGGTGACGATGGCCGAGAGCATCGGCAGCACCTGGTTGTAGGTCGGCGACGTGGTGGGCGTGACCAGCACGTCGCCAGGGCGCAGCCGCTCGAAGTCTCCGGGCCCGAACACCACGCGCACCGGACCTTCCACCACGCCGGCGCTGACGCCGAGCCCCTTCACCATCGCGGCTTCGGGCGCGATGGCCGGCTCCTGGAAGAGGGCGCCGATGCAGGCGAGCGTGATGCGCTGCCCGTGGCGAGCCACCGCGGGGAGCCACTCGGGCGGCGGCGGGTCGTCGGGCGTCCCACCCAGGGTGGGCGGCGCCGCGCTGATGGTGCGGCCACGGCGCTCGCTGCTCCGGTCGGCGAGGGCCGCCGCGCCAGGGCCCTGTCCCCCCGACAGCACCTCGCTCAGCTCGCCGCGGGTGATCTCGAGCAGATGCTGCGGCTCGCGCACCACGCCACGGCCGGCCAGGCGCTCGCCGGTGTGGAGCAGCGCCCGACGCATCAGGCCCGAGGCCCACGCATCGTTGAAGTGGATCCGCTCGTCGCGCAGGGGGCTGACCAGACGCGCGTCGTCGAGCAGGGCGTCCCAGGTCGCGCGGTGCTCGGCCGGCACCTGCGCCCGCAAGGCAGCCAGGCGATCGTGTTCCGGGGCGACCGGGCGCTCCTCGAGCGCGGCGCGCAGCTGCGCGACGAGGAAGCGGGGCTCCTCGAGGGCGATGGGCGCGCCGAGGTCGTAGCCCGACACCACGCGGTGGCCGACCTGTTCCAGCCAGGCCCGGGTCGCACGGGCGACCGCAGTCTCGCCGGCCTGCAGCGCGGCGATGACGTCGGCGGCGTTCGAGGCCGGGTCGAGCACACGCGCGCGCTGCACCGGGTCTTCACGGAGCGCGGCCGCCACCGCACGGCGCTCGGCGCTGCTGCCGGCGGAGATGGGCGACGAGCCCCGCAGCAGCTGCTGCAGCACGCCAGGCGACAGCCCGGTCCACTCCGCGCCGTACGAGATGAGCGCGCCCGCGGGGTAGAACGCCGAGATGGTGTAGCGGCCGTGCAGGAACACGGCCTCTTCCAGGTTCTCCACGCAGGCGTCGACGTGGGCGCGCAGGGCGTCGGCGTCGAGCGCCGCGAGCGAGGTGCGCTGGAGCGCGAGGCAGCGCGCGATGCGTGCGGGCTTCACGGTGGTTTCCCAGTCGCGGGCATCGGCCGCCCATGGCCGGCGCGCCGAGAGCGTGCGCGAGAGCGCCGTGCGTTCCCGCATCGCCGGCAGCAGGCGGGAGAGGAGCCAGAAGACGGCCTTCGGCGGCCGGCCGGCGCCTTCGGGCGCCCCGACGCCGCGCGGCTGGAAATAGAGGAAGCCGTCGACGGGCCGGTAGTCGAGCGTGTCGAGGAAGAGCCCGTGCAGCTTGGTCCCTTCACCGAAGCCACGGGTGAACTGCCGCCGGAGGATCTCGGCGTGGAGCGCGGGCACCGGCTGCGAGAAGTGGGCGGTGTCGAGCAGCCAGGCGCCCTTGCCGGGCGGGGTGAGCGGCAGGGTGGGCATCAGGCGTCTCCTCGGTGAAACGGGGTGGGGTCGAGTGCGTGGGTGTTCTTCGCCAGCGCGTCGCGAAAGGCGCGCAGCGCGAAGAGCGCCGTCGCCGCCGCGCCGCTGGCATCGAGTCCCCAGCTCTCGCTGAAGACGAGCCACGTCTGGCCGGACATCATCGACTGCATCAGCGCGCTCAACCGCTGGCGCGCCTCCTCGGCGAGCTGGGGGTAGCTGAGGTCGATGCACCGCCGCATCAGCGCGTACCGCTCGGTCTGGTGCCGGCGACGGACCTTCTGACCGACCGGTGTGCGCACGTACGCGCGGACGAGCGCGTCGTTGGCCTCGAAGCCGCGGTACAGCACCGGCACGAGCGCCAGCGCCTCGTCGAAGTTCTCGGGGAACTTGATGAACCCCAGCCGAGCGTTGATGTGCTCGAACAGGGCGTCGACCAGGGGTTCCATCGACGGGAAGTAGCGGTACGCGGTGGGCACCGACACCTGGGCCCGCTCGGCCACCGCGCGCAGGCTCAGATCCTCGCTGGGGCCTTCCGACAGCAGCCGCACCGCGGCGTCGAGGAGCCGCTCACGCACCCGCTGCATCTGCTCGGTGCGCAGCGCGCTCTCGTAGCCCCGGGTCCCTCTTCGCTTCTGGGTATTGGTGAGACGAGCCATATATTGGTGATACGAGTTGTATCGCCAAATTGGCGCAGACGTCAAGCGGCGGCCGGCGGCCTGAGCATCCGTTCAGTCTCGGCGTGCAAGCGGGGCGGCTCGGCGCTAGATCGCTCGCCGCCATGTCCGAGCCCGACTTCATCAGCGTCCGCGGAGCCAAGGAGCACAACCTCCGGGGCATCTCGCTCGACATCCCCAAGAAGAAGCTGGTGGTGTTCACCGGCGTCTCGGGGAGCGGCAAGAGCTCGCTGGCGTTCGACACGCTCTACGCCGAAGGGCAGCGGCGCTACGTGGAGTCGCTGTCCAGCTACGCGCGGCAGTTCCTCGGGCAGATGGAGAAGCCCAAGTACGACACCATTCGCGGGCTGTCGCCGACCATCTCCATCGAGCAGAAGGCGGCGAGCAACAACCCGCGTTCGACGGTGGGCACGGTCACCGAGGTGCACGACTACCTGCGCGTGCTCTACGCGTCGCTGGGCGTGCAGCACTGCCACAACTGCGGCCGCAAGGTGGGCAAGCAGAGTGCGCAGCAGATCGTCGAGGAGATCCTCAAGTCGCCTGCGGGGACCAAGGTGCAGCTGCTGGCGCCGGTGATCGTCAACCGCAAGGGCGAGCACAAGGACGTGCTCGAAGACGCGAAGAAGCGGGGCTACGCGCGCGCGCGCATCGACGGCACCCTGCGTTCGCTGGAAGACCGCGTCGAGCTCGACAAGAAGTCCAAGCACGACATCGAGCTGGTGATCGACCGGGTGGTGCTCAAGAGCGACGTGAGGTCGCGGCTCACCGACTCGGTGGAAGCGGCGCTCCGCGAAGGCAAGGGCGTGCTGGTGGTGGCCGACGAGCACGCGAGCAAGGGCGGCGACCGGGTGATGAGCGAGCTCAACGCCTGCCACCACTGCGGGCTCTCGTTCCCCGAGCTCACCCCGGCGAGCTTCAGCTTCAACAACCCGCTCGGCCTGTGCACCGAGTGCAACGGCCTCGGCTCCAAGCCGGAGATGGACCCCGACCTCATCGTGCCCGACCCGTCGCGTTCCATTCGCGACGGCGCGGTCGAGCTGTGGGCGAGCGGCATGGCCAAGGGCGAAGGGTGGACCGCGGACCTGGTCGACCAGCTCGCCGCGGCCTTCAAGATCGACCTCGACGCGCCGTGGTCGTCACTGCCCGAGAAGGCGCGCCACGCCATCATGTACGGCGCCGAGGGCAAGAACCTGAAGATGAAGTGGGGCGACTACCGCTTCCAGATGGAATGGGAAGGGCTGGTCCACAAGCTCCTCAAGAGCTTCAAGACCACCGGCTCGGAAGCGATGAAGCAGTACTACCAGAAGTTCTTCACCGACAAGCCGTGCCCCACCTGCCACGGCGAGCGCCTGCGGCCGGAGTCGCGCGCGGTGAAGGTGCACGGCAAGACGCTCATCGAGCTGTCGCGGCTGACCATCGGCGAGGCGCACGGGTTCCTGGGCGAGCTGCCGCTGTCGAAGACCGAGGCCACCATCGCCCAGGAGCTGCTCAAGGAGATCCGCAGCCGGCTGGCGTTCCTCATCGACGTGGGCCTCACCTACCTGACGCTCGACCGCTCGGCGTCGACGCTGTCGGGCGGCGAGAGCCAGCGCATCCGACTCGCGTCGCAGATGGGCAGCGAGCTCACCGGGGTCATCTACATCCTCGACGAGCCGAGCATCGGCCTGCACCAGCGCGACAACGGCCGGCTGCTCGCCACGCTCAAGAAGCTGCGCGACCTCGGCAACTCGGTGGTGGTGGTGGAGCACGACGAGGAGACCATGGCCGAGGCCGACTGGCTGGTGGACTTCGGCCCCGGCGCGGGCGAACTCGGCGGCGGCGTGGTGGCCCAGGGCACGCCGAAGCAGGTGATGGCGGAAGAGTCGAGCCTCACCGGGCAGTACCTCAAGGGCGCGCTGGAGATCGCCGTGCCGCCCACCCGGCGCCAGCCGGGGCGGCACAAGCTGCGCATCGAGGGCGCGAGCGAGAACAACCTCAAGAAGATCGACGTCGACATCCCGCTCGGGCTGTTCGTGGCGGTGACCGGCGTGTCGGGGGCAGGGAAGTCGACGCTGATCAACGACATCCTCCGGCCGGCGCTGTCTCGCACGCTGCACCAGACGCGCGACGTGCCGGGCAAGCACAAGGCGATCAAGGGGCTCGAGCTGCTCGACAAGGTGATCGACATCGATCAGCGGCCCATCGGTCGCACGCCGCGCTCCAACCCGGCGACGTACACCAAGGTGTTCGACCCCATTCGCGAGGTCTTCGCCCAGACCGCCGAGGCGCGGACCTTCGGGTACCTGCCGGGTCGCTTCAGCTTCAACGTCAAGGGCGGGCGGTGCGAGACCTGTGAAGGCGACGGCGTGCGCCAGGTCGAGATGCACTTCCTCGCCGACGTGTACGTGCCGTGCGAGGCCTGCGGCGGCAAGCGCTTCAACGACGCCACGCTGCGCGTCCGCTACAAGGGCAAGAACATCGCCGAGACGCTGGAGCTCTCGGTGCGCGAGGCGATGGCGCACTTCGAGCTGCACCGGGACATCAGCCGGGTGCTCCGGACGCTCGACGACGTGGGGCTCTCGTACCTGCGGCTGGGGCAGAGCTCGCCGACCCTGTCGGGTGGCGAAGCGCAGCGCATCAAGCTCTCGCGCGAGCTCGCCAAGACCGCCACCGGGCGCACGCTCTACATCCTCGACGAGCCGACGACCGGCCTGCACTTCGAGGACATCCGCAAGCTGCTGGTGGTGCTGAACCGCCTGGTGGACTCGGGCAACACGGTGCTGGTGATCGAGCACAACCTCGACGTCATCAAGTGCGCGGACTGGGTCATCGACCTGGGGCCCGAAGGCGGGGCCGGCGGCGGCGAGCTCCTCGCGCAGGGCACACCGGAGCAGGTGGCGAAGGTGAAGCAGAGCCACACCGGGCAGTACCTGGCGCAGGTGCTGGCCAAGGCCGGGAAGACGCGCAAGGCCTCGTGATGGACGACCAGCGCCTCGTCTTCTCGCACACCGCCGAAGGGCTCTTCGTGCGCGGCCTCAAGGCCGACCAGCACCCCGCGCTGAAGGCGAGGCTCAAGGCGCTGGGGCTCGACCTCGATGGGAAGCTCCGCCCCGCGTACACCTACGCGGAGTGGTGCACCTTCCTCGACGCTGCGACGCAGGAACTCTTCCCAGGCGTGCCCAAGACGCAGGCGCTCTTCACCATCGGGGAGCAGCTCATCGACGGCTACTTCTCGACCATGGTGGGCAAGGCGCTGCTCGGGCTGGTGAAGATCATGGGCCCCAAGCGCACGCTGGCGCGCATGAAGCAGAACTTCCGCACCGGCAACAGCTACTCGGAGTCGACGCTCACCGAGCACGGCCCCGGCCACTACACGCTCTGGCTCAACGAGACCGACGATTACCGCCCGGTGACGCAGGGGCTGTTGCAGCGAGGCCTGATGGTGACGGGCGCCAAGGGCCTCGAGGTGAAGATCGCCCGCTTCGACGAGAAGGGCACCGACTTCGAGGTCCGCTGGACCCCGTGAGGTCAGAAGCTCTGGTCGGGGAAGTGGAACAACCACCACGACGGTGACGCGCCCGCGGGGTCGATGACCAGGGCGCCGTCGGTGTGGTTCCCGGTGCGGTGCACCAGGTGGGCGCTGTGCGCGTAGCTGCCGCCGGAGCTGGTGGCGAACACCGAGATCTTCGCCCCCAGGCGCAAGGCGTCGCGCAGGGCCGGCACCAGGTCGGCCATCGTCCGGGGCGCGAAGCCGTTCTGGTTGGCGTGCACGCCGAGGTCGGCCGGGTAGTCGAGCGAGGCGTTCTCGTGCCAGCCCTCGCTGAAGGCGCCGCCGGTGAGCGCGTGGGTGATGGTCGAGACCCGGACCTGCGGGTCGGGACCCGAAGACTGCACGTTCACCACCATGCGGTAGATGGCGCCGTTCATTCGCGCCTGGACCACGAGGTGGTCGCCGTTCGGCATCGGGCACTGCGCGTCGGCGGGCGTCACCACCGCGGTGATGACGCCGTCGAAGCGGCCGAAGGCGTTGGTGAGCGCGCTGCCGAAGGTGGCCGCGCAGGGCGCCGCCTTGTCGAGCGGCACCGCGTCGCTCGCCGAGCTGACGGACCACGCCGCGGCGGTCGCCGCCTCGGCGAGATCGTCACCGGTGACCGGCTGGACCGGGCTCGGTCCACACGCGGCGAGTACCAACAGGAACGGAAGCATCGAGCGCATCGCGAGCCCGCTCGTACCACGGCGCGGTCGCCTCGGCGCGGGGGCGAGGCCGCCGCCGCACCCTCGAGGTGACGAACGGAACTTCAGTTCGGCCGCGCCGCCTTCTTCTGGTCGGCGAGCCACTCGCGGAAGGCGCGGAACGCGGTGACGGCCTCGTCCACGATGGTGTGCGAGGCGTTGGAGACGTTGGCGGCCATGGCTTCCGCCTTGGTGAAGCGCCGCTCGAGGCCTTCCCAGCGGGTCTTCGCTTCCATGCCGGCGAGGTGCACCTCGACGCGGAGCTCGTCGCGCAGGGTGCGCAGCAGGGCGAGGCTCTGTTCCAGGTTCTGCTTCAGCTGCTGCGCGGATTCGACGGTGGCCTTCATGGTGCCCTCCCGGGCTTGGGTGTCCGACCTTCCCCTGAGCAAGCGACGGGCCGCTGCCAGGGCCCGGGGGCTTGGAACGAAAAGGGCCGCAGCGGGTGCGTCGGCGACGGAGTGCGGGTGCAAGCGGTGCGGAAGCGGGACCGGCGCACCCGGCGCGCGGTCGGGCACGTGCCGTGCAACTGGTGCGTGCATGCGAACTGCGCTCCTGCTGACCTGCTGGCTCTTGACCAACGTCGACGGCGGCACCCCGGACTCGCCCCGGCCCAAGAAGGAGCCGGGCACGCTGTCGGCGCGGGCGTCGTTCCCCAAGATGGCGAGGGACCTGCTGCGCCGCCGCATGCACCACCACGCGGAGGACCTCCCCGACCTCCTGCTCAGCGTGACGCTGCTGCAGCGCGACGATGCGCGGTTCATCGCCGCGAAGCTCGCCGCCGAGCCGCGCCTCACCCGCCCGCTCCCGGGTGACGAGGACACGCTCAACCGCCTGCTCCCGGAGAAGTTCTTCGTGCTCCAGGACGAGCTGCGCTCCCGCGCGCAGGCGGTGTCCCAGGCGGCGGCCAAGGGCGACGACCAGGCGCTGGCGCAGAGCTTCGGCCGCCTGACCGAGACCTGCGTGGCCTGCCACTCCGCCTTCCTGCAGGACCACCCCGCCTCGGAGTGAGGGGGCGGTTTCCCGGCGGTTGCGCACCTCCGGGCCTGCTGCGGTCCGTCAGCGGCCGGTTCGTTCCTCGGGCGCGTCGCTCGGCGGCGGGGCGTGCCACACCGTCACCGGGCACGTCGAGGTGCGCACCAGCTTGTCGCTCACCGAGCCGAGCAGGAAGCGCCCGCCAGCGCCCAGGCCGCGCGAGCCGACCACCAGCAGGTCGGGCCCCAGGTGGTTCACCGCCGCGAGAATGGTGTCCGCCACCGGGCCGACCTCGACCTGGTGGGTCGCCTTCACCTGGGGGAACTCCGAGGTGAGCGCCTTGAGGTGCTCCATCACCTGCCCGCGGGCCACCTCCGAGATGGGCGGGCCCAGTGGCACGTAGCCCGACAGGGGACCGAGCGGCAGCACCTCCGGCTGGGGGAGCACCGTGAGCACCGTGACCTCCGCCTGCGTCTGGGCGGCCAGGCTCAGCGCGAAGCGGGCGGCGCGGCGGGAAGAGGGGGAACCGTCGAAGGCCAGGAGCAGTCGCTTGAGCATGAAGCGGTGAACTGCAAGGGCGTCGCCAGGCCCGGCGGGGGACGGTGGCGGCGCGCGCCGCAGCCCTTGCGGAGGGCCCGGGAGGGCGCGCAGACCCTGCGCGGCGCCGAGTTCCGGCCCCCGCGGCCCGGTGGCTGGTCCATGCGATGCAATGTCGATGGTCATCATGCGCGACGACTCCATCGACCACTTCATGACTCCCGCGGTGCACACCATCGGCTCCGATCGGCCCTTGCGCGAGGCCCATGCGCTCATGGGCAAGTTCCGCATTCGCCACCTGCCCGTGCTGGAAGGCGGCCGACTGGTGGGGCTCATCAGCGAGCGCGACCTGGCGATCGTCGAGACGCTGCCCTCGGTGAGCCTCGACGAGGTGCAGGTCGACGACGCGATGACCTCCGAGGTCTACGCGGTGGAGCGCGGCACCCCGCTGGCCGAGGTGGCGAGTCAGATGGCGCGGCACCGCTACGGGTCGGCGGTGGTGATGGAGAACGGAAAGGTGTGCGGCATCTTCACCGCCATCGACGCGCTGCGCTCGCTCGACTTCCTGCTCTCGAGCCCGGAGGTCCGCCACGTGCTGCACGCGGCGATGATCCCCGCGCAGGGACTGCCTCCCGCGTAGCCCGTTGTGAGGTAGAGGGCCTCGATGGCCTTCTTCCGCGTGCCGCGCCAGGTGCCGTTCATCATCGGGAACGAGGCCTGCGAGCGCTTCAGCTTCTACGGCATGCGCAACGTGCTGACGGTGTTCCTCGCCGACTACCTGCTGCGCGAAGCGGTGCCCGACGGCGAGGCGCGGGCGAGCTTGGCGACCGCGCGCTTCCACGAGTTCATGGTCGGCGTCTACGTCTTCCCCTTGCTGGGCGGCTGGCTCGCCGACCGGTACCTGGGGAAGTTCAAGACCATTCTCTGGCTGTCGCTCGTCTACTCGGCCGGCCACGCGTGCCTGGCGCTCTTCGACCGCAGCGTGCCCGGGTTCTTCTTCGGGCTCTTCCTCATCTCCCTGGGCAGCGGCGGCATCAAGCCGTGCGTCTCGGCGATGGTGGGCGACCAGTTCGACGAGTCGTCGAAGGCCCAGGCGGCCAAGGTCTTCGCCGCCTTCTACTGGAGCATCAATCTGGGCTCGCTCTTCGCGTCGCTCTGCATTCCGCTGCTGCTGCGCTACTACGGCCCGGCGGAGGCGTTCGGGCTGCCCGGCGTGCTGATGGTGCTGGCCACCGTCATCTTCTGGGCGGGCCAGCGCTACTACGTGCAGGTGCCGCCGACGGGCCCGCAGCGCAGCTCGTTCTGGAAGGTGCTCGTCCAGGCGGTGGGGCAGGGGTGGGGCGCGGCGGAGCGGGAGCACGGCGCGGCGGGGGTGGAAGCGGTGCGCGCGGTGCTCAAGGTGCTGCTGGTGTTCGCGCCGGTGCCGCTGTTCTTCGCGCTCTTCGACCAGAAGGCGAGCACCTGGGTACTGCAGGCCAAGGCGATGGACCCCCACTTCCTCGGCTTCACCTTCGCGCCGTCGCAGATGCAGTTCTTCAACCCGGCGCTGGTGATGCTGCTCATTCCCCTCACCACCGGCGTGCTCTACCCGTGGCTCAAGCGCCTGGGCATTCCGCACGAGCCGCCCAAGCGCATGGCGGCCGGTATGTTCCTCGCGGTGCTGTCGTGGGTGCTGGCGGGCGCGGTGCAGACGCGGCTCGACGCGCACGAGACGGTGAACATCGGTGCCCAGCTCGGGCCGTACGTGCTGCTGACGCTGGGGGAAGTGCTGGTGGCGACCACCGGGCTCGAGTTCGCCTACAGCCAGGCGCCCGCCTCGATGAAGGGCACCTTGATGTCGTTCTGGAACCTGACCATCGCGGTGGCCAACCTGGGCGTCTCCCAGCTCGCCACCGTGCTGCCGTTCAAGGGCGCGCCGCTCTTCTTCTTCTGGGCGGCCCTCGCCTTCGTGGGCGCGCTCGCGCTCTCGGTCATCGCCCGCGGCTACGTGATGGTCGACCGCTACCGCGCGGCGAGCTGAAGCCTCGAGACCGTCAGCGGCCCTGGTGCTGGCGCATCTTCACCAGCACGTCGTGGAGCCGGCCGTCGATCTGCGCCTGCACCCGCGCCTCGTCCGTCGCCTCGCCGGTGTTGCCCATGGCGAAGGCCACCGAGCCGCCGACCGCCATCACCATCGCCACCACCGCCATCAGCTTCTTGCCGTTCATGTGCGTCTCCTCGACAGGGACGAAGCCGACGGGGCTTCGATGTGGGCAAGGGTAGGCAGGTGGCGACACAGATCAATTTTTCGGCACGTGGTGCCACGTGGCGCTACGGGTGCGCCGGCTGCGCGAGGCGCTGGAGCAGGCCCTGGCCGGTGCCGGCGACCTCGGTCACGGTGACTTCCAGGGTGCCCGTGTTGTCGCCGCGGTCGGCGTCGGGGAAGGCGAACCACGCCCAGCTGGTGCCGCCGAAGCGCTGAGGCTTGCCGACCTCGAGGACCCGCTGCGAGTCGTCGGCGCTGGGCTTCCTGCCGAGCGTCGAGGCGCCGGCCTGGGTCCCGAAGAGCACCCGCCCGGTCTGGCCACCGCGCTCGCCGTGGGTGCGCGCGGGGTTCGCGCCTGGGCGCACCTGCACGTCGTACAGCGCCGCCGGCCGCAGGCCCGAGAGGGTGAAGCGCTGGCCGGGTTCGGGCCCGACGGAGGCGGCGCGGGCGTCGACCACCGCGGTGCGCACCGCCTTGGTCGCCAGGTCCTGCACGCGCAGCTTGAGCGCCCCAGAGTTGTCGCCGCTCTTGAGGTCGGTGATGAAGGCGGTCAGCGCCCGCGCGTGGTGCACGGTGACCGGCTTGCGGCCCGCGAGCCCGAAGCCGTCGCGGGCGAGCGCGGCGTCGTCCTGCTCGAGCACGTAGACGCACTCGTCGACGAAGAGGTTGTTGAGCAGCCCGCCCAGCGACACGCGCCCTTCGGTCCACACCCGGTACGCATGGCCCGGCTCGAGCGGCACCCGCACCCCGCCGGAGGTGGGCAGCACGTGCACCTGGGCGTCGAGCGCGAAGGGGGCGGTGGGGTACGCCGCTTCCATCGCCACCGGCGGCACCTCGATGGGCGCGGGCTCGGTCAGGCCGGCGTCGGCGGTGGGCTCGGGGGCCGGCGGCTCGAGCGGCTGCAGCTCGGCGTGGAGCGCCAGCACCGCGCCGGGCCGCGGCGTCACCGTCTGGCTCCAGGGGGCGAGCCCGACCGAGGTGACGTCGATGCGGTGAGGGGCGCTCACCGACAGGCCCGAGAGCGTCACCGGGGTCGGCTCGGCGGGCCGGCCGTCGACGCGCACGCTGGCCCCCGGTGGCTGCGACGACAGCTGCACGGTGAAGGTGGCGTAGCGGCCGTAGAGCGTCACCCCGACGCCGGTGAGCACCATCGCCGCCACGGGAATCAGCAGGAGCCACCGCCTCGTGGGCGCGCCGTGCTCCGCGCGGACCACCTCGCTGGTGCGCGGCGAGGCGGCCACCTCGAGCCCGGCCTTCGAGGTGCGCACCGCCGGGCGCCCCCGGCCGGCCGACGTCTCCACCAGCGTGCTCTGGGGGGCGGTCACCGGCAGCGGCTTCTTCCAGACTTCCAGCTGCTCGAAGAACTCGCGGGGCAGCTTCTGCGGGCGCCCTTCGGCCACCAGTTCGGACTCGAAGAGGTAGCCCATGAAGTGGGCGAGCCGGCTGGGCGAGAAGGACGGCGCCGTCTGGTACAGGGTGCTGGTGAGCGCGACCTGGAAGGCCTCCGCCGACTCGTAGCGCTGGTCCTTCTCGTGGGCCATCGCGGTGAGGATGATCTTCTCCAGCGCCGGGCTGACGTCGGGGTTGAGCTCGCGCGGCGGGGGGAAGCGGCCCTTCACCACCGCGGCGAGCGCGTCGATCAGCTTGCCTTGAAAGGGCAGCTGCCCGCACACCAGCTCGTAGAGCACGATGCCCGCGGCGAAGACGTCGGCCCGCGCGTCGAGCTCCTTGCCGCGCGCCTGCTCGGGCGAGAAGTACGAGTACTTGCCCTTCACCGCGCCCGCCTCGGTCTCCTGCCGCCCGGCGGTGCGCGCCTTGGCGATGCCGAAGTCGACCAGCTTCACCTGGCCTTCGAAGCTCACCAGCACGTTCTGGGGGCTGACGTCGCGGTGCACGATGCGCAGCGGGCGACCCTGGTCGTCGAGCCGGGTGTGGGCGTAGTGCAGGCCCTTGAGCATCTCCGCGGTGACCAGCATCGCGAGCGGCATGGGCATCACCGCGAGGCCTTTCTCTCGCGCGCGCTTCATGATGCGCGAGAGCGGCTGGCCGTCGACCAGCTCCATGGCGATGAACCAGTCGCCGTCGATCTCTCCGAAGTCGAAGACCTGGGCGATGTTTCCGTGGCTGAGGCCCATGGCGATGCGGGCCTCGTTGGTGAACATGGCGACGAAGGCCTGGTTCGCGGCGTAGTGGGGGAGGATCCGCTTGATCACCACCTGCTTGGAGACGCCCGGGGCCGGCTGGTAGCGGGCACGGAAGATCTCGGCCATGCCGCCCGCAGCGAGCCTCGGGCCGAGCTCGTACTTCCCGAACGGAGTGTGCTGGTCGTCGCTCACGCGCGTGCGAACGTTTCTGGTGCCTTGCGCTGCCCGGTGCGGCTCTCGCGACGGTACCAAAGGGGCGGCGCGGCCGCCTCGGGGAAGGCGAGCCAAGCGCGCGCGGGCGAGGTATGGAACGGCGCCATGGGGTTCTCGACGCTGGCCGTGGCGGTCCCGCTGCTCGCCCTGGGCGCGAGCCCGCAGATGATCCTCTGGCCCGCGGTGGGCACCCCCGACGCCGTGGTGCTCTCGGGCCGGGTGCTGGCCGCCTCGCCGTCGCCCGGCAGCTCGACGCTCTCGCGCAACCTGCGCCGGTTGACCGCACCGCCGCTCAAGGGCGTCAGCGTCGAGGTGCGCCTCGAGGGGGCGTCGGCCACCGCGGTGAGCGACGCCGACGGTGCGTTCGAGGTCTCGCTGCACCCTGCGAAGGGCGGCTTCTCCACCGGCCTGTTGCGCGCGGAGGCGAAGGTCCCGGGCGCGCCGGCGGCAGCGGCAGGCGTGCAGGTGCTCGCGGCCGCGGCGCCGTACTTCGTGGTGAGCGACTTCGACGACACGCTGGCGATCACCAACGTGCGCAGCAAGCGCGGCCTGCTCAAGGCGGCGCTGCTGCAGGACGAGGCCACCCAGCCCGCGGTGCCGGGCATGAGCGGCTTCTACCGCTGCCTGGCGCGCGCGAGCTCGGAGGCGCCGCCCGCCTTCGCCCTGGTGAGCGGCTCACCCATTCAATACGCGAGCCGGGTGGCGAGCTTCCTCTCGCGCAACCGCTTCCCGTCGTTCGGCCTGTACCTGCGCGAGCTGGGGCCGTCGACCCTGCACGACTACAAGCAGCCGATGATCCGCGCGCTGCTCGGGCAGCTGACCCAGCCGGTGGTGCTGGTGGGCGACAGCGGCGAGCACGACCCCGAGGTGTACCGGCAGATGGCGGCGGAGTTCCCCGGCCGGGTGAAGGCCATCTACATCCGCGATGCCGGCGGCGACGTGTCGGCCGAGCGGCTCGGCCCGGCGATGCTGTTCCACGACCCCGCGGAGGCGCTGGCCGACGCCATCGCCAAGGGGCTGGCCCCGAAGGACTGCGCGCTGGAGCGCGAGGGAGGCGAGTGATGGCTGCGACGCGGACGGGGGTGGTGGTGCTTTTTGCAACAGCGGCGCTGGTGGGCTGCAAGCCGACGCCTCCGGCGGAGAAGCCGAAGCCGATCGCCGCGGCGCCCCGCCCGGCGCCGGCGCCGATGTTGAAGCCCGCGGCTGCCGATGGCGGCGACGTGGAAGCGGTGGACGCGGTCTTCACGCCGGCGCCCTTCAGTCCGGCGGGGCCCTCGGCGCCCGAGACCGGCCTGGTCGTGGAGCTCCAGGGCGAGCAGGTGCTGATCAAGGGTGAGCACTACTCGGTCGCGAAGGACGCGGCCCGCTACGGCGCGCTGTGGCCGAAGGACGCCCCGGTGTTGCTGGTGCCCGACGAGGAGACCTACCTGGCGCAGATCCAGCCGATCCTGGCCGCGCTCGACGATGCGCACGCGCAGGTGTGGCTCAAGCACCCGCTGGGCCCGCTGGCGTACCCGGTGGTGCTGCGCGACGAGCCGAAGTTCCAGGCGTGGATCGAGGAGCCGGTGCCCGGGAAGCTGCGGGTGATCCAGCGCGCCGATGGCTTCGAGCTGCAGACCAACCTGGGGAAGCTGGCGGGGGTCGACCCCAACGGCCCGTCGGTGCCGGTGCGCGGCGGCCAGCTCGACCTCGCCACGCTGCAGCGCGGTCTGGACCGGGTGAAGAGCCGGTTCCATGACGCGCCCGATGTGTGCTTCGTGCCCAGCTTCGGAACCACGCTCGAGCACGTGGCGCGCGCGGTGGCGTCGAACTGGCTCGCGAGCGAGAAGGTCGTGTTCGCGTCGGCCTGTCTGGTCTACCCGCGCCCCAAGTCGAAGCCCTGATCAGGGCCGCTGTCTGACCCACACCTTCACGCGCCCACGCGCGGCAGCGGCGTCGGGCATGGGGAAGGCATGGTTGGGCCCGGGCTTGCCGCAGGGCATCAATTGTTGCCGCTGGGTTGGCCCGGTCCCTAAGATGGTCGTGGAATGTCTGAGGACAAGACGTCAGTCCATTCGATCGCCGATCTCCTGGGTCAGGCGAAGCAGGCGTCCACCGCGTACCTCATCGTGATCGCGGCCCGCTCGCAGGCGCTGGTGGGCAAGATGGTCAAGCTCAGCCGCAGCGAGATGGTGATGGGGCGCAGCACCGAGTGCAACATGCAGGTCGAGGACAACGGCATCTCGCGCAAGCACTGCAAGGTGATGCAGGCGCCGAACGGGCAATTCCAGCTCATCGATCTCGGGTCGACCAACGGCACGTTCCTCAACGGCACCAAGGTGTCGGTGGGCACGATGCAGGACGGGGACAAGATCCAGATCGGGGAGATGACGGTCCTCAAGTTCCAGATGCAGGACCAGCTGGAAGAGGAATACCAGCGCAAGCTGTACGAGTCGGCGACCCGCGACGGCCTGACCAAGATCTTCAACAAGAAGTACTTCCTCGACACGCTCCGCAAGGAATTCGCGTACTGCGTGCGCCACCAGGTCGCGTTGAGCCTGGTGATGTTCGACATCGACCACTTCAAGAAGATCAACGACACCTACGGCCACCCGGCGGGTGACCACGTGCTGCAGCGGGTCGCGCAGCGCATCAGCGAGACGGTGCGGCAGGAAGACCTGTTCGCGCGCTACGGCGGCGAGGAGTTCGCGCTGCTGCTGCGAGAGTCGAACTCCGAGAAGGCCGTGCGCTGCGCAGAGCGCTGCCGCCGCGCCATCGACACCACCGAGTTCACCTTCGCGGGCACGCCGATCCGGGTGACCATCAGCCTCGGCAGCGCGACGCTCTTCGAGACCGACCTGTCGCAGCCCGAAGATCTGATCGTGGCCGCCGACAAGTACCTGTACCGCGCGAAGAAGGGCGGCCGGAACCGGGTCGACGCCTTCTCCATCAGCGGAGGCTGATTCCTGTTTCTCGCCGGCTCCCGCCGCTCGAAACGGCGAGGCTCGCCGGGGCTCGCCTCGTCCAACGGTGAGCGTTCGGATCGAGAGACCGACCGCTCCAAGAACTCACCGGGAACGCCCGGCCTCGTCACCTCACGCCCAGGAGTTCGGTTGTTCGATTCGAACGCTCTCCGTGGGACGAGGCGTCAGCCTCGCCGATTCGAGCGGCGGGAGCCGGCGAGAATCAGTCAGCGTCTCACGGCCGGGACGCCGCCGGCGGGCGTCATCTGGGCCTGGGCCTGGGCGGCTGCGGTGTCGAAGAACTCGACCCGGTTGCCGCCGCGGGTCTGCGCCGAGGCGAGGCCGTCTTGCGCCTGGCGCACCAGGTCGCTGAACGCGTACTCGCGCGCAGGGTCGCCCGCGGCCACGCCGATGGAGATGGTGGGGTTCACCACCTGGTCACCGTGCTGCAGCGTCGCCCGCGCCACCCGTTCGCAGATGCGCCGCGCGACGATCAGCGCCCCGGCCAGGTCGGTGTGCGGCATGAGCAACAGCACCCGGTCCGAGCCCTGCTGGACCGGGTAGTCGGTGTCGCGCAGCGAGCGACGGATGGCGAGCGACAGCCCGCCGAGCAGCTGCGGCTGGAGCTCCTTGTCGTCGGCCTCGGTCAGCGGGTCGAACGCCAGCAGCGCCAGCGCGAGCGGAAAGCCGTAGCGCCGTGCCCGCTTCACTTCGACGAAGAGCACTTCCTTGAAGTGGTTGAACGTGTAGAAGTTGGTGAGCGGGTCGAGGATGCCGTCGCCCGGCCGCGGGGGCGGCAGCGGCGCGGCGCTCGCCTTGCGGACCGCCGCCCATTCCAGAAGCCGCACCTTGAGATCGTTGGGGGACAGGGGCAGCGGCACCACCGCGTCGGCCCAGGGCGCCTTGAAGCCCTTGGACAGCGCCCCCACCACCAGCGCGCCCGGGCGCTGCTCGCGCACCAGCTGGGCCACCCGGCGGGGCGACGGCACCGTCGGGCCGAGCACCACCAGGTCCTCGTTGGTGAGCTCGGCCGGGTCCGCGGCGCGGCTCAGCTTGAGGCCGGCCTTCGCCAGGCCCTGGGCGAGCGCCCGGCGGCGGGGTTCCTTCGGCTCCAGGAGCGCAGCGAGCTTGAGACTCATGGTCCCGATGCTCGCTGGAATCGGGGCTTTCGCAAAGAACCCAGTGCCTCGTTCCGCCCCCGGCAGCTGCCGGGCCTGCCCGGCCTCGAGGTGGTACCGTGCGGGCACGATGCGTTGGTTGGCGCTGGTCCTGCTCGTCGCCGTGCCTGCCGGAGCGGGCACCTCGGACACCCTCAGGACCATCAACCAGCGCGCCGAGGCCGAGCGGCTCGCGCGTTCCATCGCCGACGGGGCGCCGCTCAACCAGGCGCTCAACCGCATTCACTTCCTCGGACAGGAGCACGTGGCCGCGGTGCTCCTGGGCCAGTCGTTCGCGACCCTGCCGTCGATCGAGCGGCGGCGCGACGTGATGCAGGCGCTCGCCGAGCTGCGCGACCCGGAGAGCGGCCCGCTGATGCTGAGCGGCGTGGGCGACCCCGACACCGCGGTGCGACTCTGGGCGGCGACCGGCGCCGGGCGGCTGCGGCTGGTGGCGGCGGGCCCCGCGCTCGCGGGGCTCCTGGTCGAGACCAGCCCGGGGCTGCGCCGTGAAGCGGCCCGGGCCCTGGGGCTCCTGCGGCAGCCGAAGTACGGCGCGGTGCTGGCGCGCGCGGCCGCTGCCGAAGGCGACCCCGAGGTCCGCGCGGTGATGCTGGTGGCCTGCGGCCAGTGCGGCGACCGCCGGCAGGTGCCCGCGCTGGAAGCGTACCTGGCGCAGTCGTCGGAAAGCGCGCGCCAGGCAGCGGCGCAAGGCCTGGTGCTCCTCGGTGCCTCGCAGGGCTTCGCCTACGCGAAGGCCAGGCTCGCCTCGAGCGACCGCTACGAGCGCCTGGCGGCCCTGGCGCTCTTCGAGGGCGTGGGAGCGAAGGCGGCCGCGCCGCTGGTGGCGCCCCTGCTCGACGACGACGACCGGCGGCTCGCGGCCCAGGCCGCGCGGGTGCTCTACGACGGCGGCGATCGCACCAAGCTCGAGTGGCTGGTGCTGCAGAGCTACCAGGCGCAGGGCGAAGCACGGCTGCCGTACGAGGAAGTGCTGGAGCGCCTTCGGCTGACCGACGAGCAGCGGGCGGCGATTCTCCGGCAGAAGGGCATCGTCCGATGATCGGCACGCTCACGCTGGTGGTGCTCTCGGCCTGGAGCGAGCTGCCCGACGCGGGGCGCGACGCGCAGATCGCCGCGCTCGCCGCACAGCCGCTGCAGGCGCGGCTGTTGACCGCGTCGAAGGACTTCCTGGGCACGCCGTACGTGGTCTCGCCGCTGGGAGAAGGCGAGGGGCGCGACGCCGACCCACTGCTGCGCTTCGACGCCGTCGATTGCCTCACCTTCGTCGAGGAGACGATGGCGCTGGCCACCACGCCCACCCCGGCCGAGCTGCTGCCCACGCTGTCCGACATTCGCTACCACGCCGCGCCTGCCTGGGAGGCGCGCGAGCACGTGATGGAAGCGCAGTGGCTGCCGGGGAACCTGGCGCGTGGCCACCTGAGAGACGTCACCCGGGCGATCGGCGGCACGGCCGTGGTGCAGGTGTCCAAGCGGCTCGACGACCGGGCGTGGGCCTCGCCGTCGGGCGCGGCGCTGGCGCTCCCGAAAGCCGCGCAGCCTCGTGGCGAGTACCACCTCGACGTCGTCCCACCGCAGCAGGCGGTGGCGCTGCTCGGCAAGGCGCCCGAAGGCACGGTGGTGGTGGTGGTGCGGGCAGACCGCCCCAACCTGGTCACCCGGGTCAGCCACGTCGGCTTCCTGGTGCACGGGCCCAAGGGGCCGATGCTGCGCCACGCGTCGCGCACCTTCGGCAAGGTGGTCGACGAGCCGCTGGCGGCGTACGTGGGGCGAAACCTGGGCTACGCCAAGTGGACGGTCGCCGGATTCGCGCTCTTCGAAGTGCAGCCGTTGACTCGGAAGTGAGTCGTGAGAGAAGGCAGCCCTCCTCCGGCGCGCTCTCGCGCCCAGCCAAGGGTCACGCATGCACCGCCTGCCACTCGCTCTCGCCGTGACGCTGTGGGGCTCCCTGGCCTTCGCGGGGGCGCCGCCCGCTCCTGCTCCTGCCCCCAGGCCGGCCGAGCCGAAGCCCGACGCGGCGGGGCCGGGGAGCATCGCGGGCGTCATCGGCTTCAAGGGCGCCGCGCCGAAGGTCGAGCACACCAAGGTCTCGGACCCTGGCTGTGGCACGGCCTCGGTCGACGACCCGTCGGTGCTCGTGAGCAAGGACGGCAAGGCCCTGGGCAACGTCTTCGTGCGCATCACCCGCAACGCGCCGGCGGCGGAGGTGGTGCCCGCAGGGCCCGTGGTCGTCGAGCAGCAGGGGTGCCTGTACCGGCCGTTCGTGCAGGGCGCGGTGAAGGGGCAGAAGATCCAGCTGAAGAACGCCGACGGCACGATGCACAACATCCACGCGTACCAGGGGGCGGAGAAGGGCTCGAAGACGCTCTTCAACGTCGCGCAGCCGCCGGGGGCCAAGGCGGTGGAGAAGGACCCCAAGTCGCTCGACGTGGTGAAGCTCAAGTGCGACGTGCACCCGTGGATGACGGCGTACGTCATCGTCTCGGAGCACGGCTTCTTCGCGGCGTCCGACGCCGAGGGGCGCTTCGAGATCAAGGCCGTGCCGCCGGGGACGTACACCGTCGAGGCCTGGCACGAGCGGTTCGGGGCGCTGACCGCCGAGGTCAAGGTGGAGCCGGGGCAGGTGGCCGACCCGAAGTTCGTCTTCGCCGACAAGAAGGGCTGACGTACGCGCCCATCAGGGCGGCTTGGCCGGTGCAGTTGAACCGGGCCCCGGTCGGTGATTAAGGCTGCGCCGCGCGCGCGTTCTTCGCGGCAGAAGGGTCCTCGACGTGGTTCATCGCTTCGCCATCGCCCTGGTCGTGAGCACCTTCGTCCTCACCATCTTCGGTGGGCTGGTCAGCACCACGGCGTCGGGCCTCGCGTGCCCCGACTGGCCGCTGTGCGAAGGCCAGATGTTCCCCAAGATGGTGAACGGCAAGGAGTTCGAGCACACCCACCGCCTGGTGGCGCTCTTCGTGCTGGCGATGTCCTTCTCGCTCACCGCGCTGGTGGTGAAGTACCGCCGGCAGGACCGGCCGCTGCTCGTCGCCGCGGTGGGCGCGAGCGTGCTGGTGGTGGTGCAGGCGCTGCTCGGCGCGCTCACCGTGGTGCTGCGCTTGCCGTGGTGGGTGTCGTCGACGCACCTGGCGACGGCCACGGCCTTCTTCGCGCTCACGGTGACGCTCGCGTTCTGGACCCGGCAGCGGCTGGCCCCGCGGGCCGAGGCGCCCGGTCGGCCGTTGCTCAAGCGCATCGTTCCCGTGGCGGGTCTGGTCTACGCCCAGGTGGTCGCCGGCGCGGTGATGCGGCACACCCACGCGGGCCTGGCGTGCGGCTTCGACCTCCCGCTGTGCAACGGCGCGCTCTGGCCGATGGACCAGGGCGGCGCGGTGCACGTGCACATGCTCCACCGCGTGCTCGGGGTGGCGGTGGGCCTGGCGGTGCTCTGGCTCTCGGCGTCGCTGTGGCGCTCGCCGCTGGCGAGCCCTGCGCTCAAGCGCCTGGCGCAGCTGGCGGCGGTGGCGGTGGTCTGCCAGGTCGCGCTGGGCATCCTGGTTGTGCTGTGGAGCCGCCCGCTGCCGACGATGACGATTCACTCGTCGCTCGGGCTGGCGCTGTGGGCGCTGGTGGTGTCGATGGGCTGGGTGGCGTCGCCGAGCGCGGCCCCGGTGGCGGTGCCGGCCCCGGCACCCGAGGCGTCGCTGTCGGGAACCGAGGTGGCGGCGTGAGGCCAGCGGCGGAGCTGTCGGAGGCCCCGGTGCGCTCGCTGGGGGCGGTGGTGGCGGACCTGCTGTCGCTCACCAAGCCGCGGCTGTCGATGCTGGTGCTCTTCACCACCTTCGGGGGCATGTGGCTCACCGGCGCGTCGCTCGGCGTGGGCCGCACCGTGTTGCTGCTGGGCGCCACCTTCCTGGTGGTCGGCGCGGCCAACGCCTTCAACTGCTACCTCGAGCGCTCGAGCGACCGCTTCATGGCGCGCACCGCGCTGCGCCCGCTGCCGCAGGGGCGCATGGAGCCGGTGGTGGCGCTGGTGGCCGCGGCGCTGATGGCCACCGTGGGGCTGCCGCTCCTGGTGGTGTGGGCGAACCCGCTCACCGGGGCGCTGGGCGCCCTGGCGCTCCTGTCCTACGTGCTGGCGTACACGCCGCTCAAGCGGCGCACCGAGCACGCGATGCTGGTCGGGGCGCTGCCGGGCGCGCTGCCGCCGCTCATGGGGTGGACTGCCATCACCGGGCAGGTGGAGACGCCGGGGCTCTTGCTCTTCGCCATCATGTTCCTCTGGCAGCTGCCGCACTTCCTCGCCATCGCGCTCTTCCGCAAGGACGAGTACCGGGCGGCGGGGCTCACCAGCGTGCCGCTGGCGCGGGGCGATCGCGCGGCGCGGGTGCAGGCGGTGGCGTACGTGGTCGCGCTGCTGGGCGTCTCGGTGCTGCCGTACTTCGCGAAGGTGGCGGGGCCCTGGTACCTGGCGGCCGCGGTGGCGCTGGGCCTCGGGTTTCTCGCCCAGGCGGTCCGCGGGGCGGTGCAGGGCCTGGGGGCCCGCTGGGCGCGCGGGCTGTTCGGCACTTCACTCCTGTACGTGATGGGGCTGTTCGTGGCCCTGGGCGTCGATGGCGGGCCCCGGTAGCCCGCGCGTCTTCGCTCCCCTCGGCCCTTGTGTCGTGCGCGACCCTCGGGCTAAGTCCGCGACGCTTCTGAGGCGGGTGGGTGTGCGGGCAAGGCGTTGAAACAAGGCGATTTCGTGACCACGGTGGACGAGCGGCTCAGCTGGGTGCCGAGGTTGCACCCGGAGGCGGGGATTCAGGCGGTGCAGGGGACGGTGTGGGCGGCGACGGCCGATCAGGGGTTGCACTCGCTGGATGACGCATCGGGCGCGCCGAACCCGGTGGCTGCACGGATCGTCGAGCTGGTCGACGGGAAGCGGTCGGTGGGGGACATCGCCTCGGTGCTGTGCGAGGAGTTCGAAGTCGAGCCGCGGCGCTGTGCTGAGGAGACGGCGGCGTTCGTGTCGATGTTGGTGCAGAAAAAAGTACTGGTGCGGTAACCGCAGAAAAAGACACCTCCGGATGAATCCGGAGCGGCGACACAGGGACTTTCGGGCGGGGCGTGGCCAAGCTCCCGCCGATTCGAGGGCGGACCATGAAGCGTTTCTCATTCCGGGTGGCGATGGCGGCGTTGTCGGTGGCGGCACTCCACGGCTGCAGCTGTGGCACGCCTCCCGATGAGTGCGGCGATCTGGTGGTGACGTTCACCAACCCCACCGACGGGCAGACCTCGCCGGCGACCACCGACGTCAACATCACGGTCGAGGACACCGCGGGGAACAAGATCGACCTCGACACCGCGACCCTGGTCACCCGCCTGTCGACCTCCACCGAGTTCTCGACGCCCGTCGACGGCACGGTCGAGACGGGCAAGGCCACCTTCAGCGCCGTGCACCTCGAATCGGGCACCAACCTGCTCAAGGCGACGGTGAAGAAGAAGGGCACCGCCTGCGTGGGCGGCAAGACCATCACCGTCACCGTGGACGAGGCGACGCCCCCCAAGGTGCTGACCTTCAAGTTCCCGCAGGATCTGAACGGCGACGGCGTGCTCGCCGGCCCCGAGCTGCCGACGTCGGCGAAGATCCGCGTCGACCTCACCTTCCAGGGCGTGGCGGGCGGTCAGGTGCAGGTGCTCGACGGCACCACGGTGGTGGGGTTGCAGTCGGTCGGCGCCAACAGCGCCTCGCTCGACCTCGACCTGGGCACCATCACCGACAAGACGTACGCGCTCTTCGCCAAGGTCACCAAGGGGACCCTGAGCAACGACGCGGCGACCAACCCCGAAGCGAGCGCGTCGATCACCGTCAAGCGCACCATGCCGACCTGCGCGGTCATCGCGCCCACCAAGGCGGTGCTGGGGCCGGCCGACGACGCCGACCCGGCGAAGGCCAAGTTCCAGCTGCGCACCGCGGCCACGGTGGGCAGCAGCACCAAGACGGTGGAACTCAAGCTCATCGGCGGCGCGGGCGCGACGTCGGGCATGAAGACCCCGGTGGCCGGCGGCCTGTCGTTCGACTTCGACGTCGATGCGACCGGTGAGACGGCGTACACGGTGCAGGTCGAGGCGCTCGACGAGCTCGGCAACAAGTGCACCGCGACCAAGATGGTGACCGCGGACTTCAAGCCGCCGACGGTGACCATCACCTCGCCGACCGCCGCGGGCAGCCCGTACACGACGTCGACCATCTCGGTGAGCGCGAACGTGAACGAGGGCGGCACGGTGCACTACACCGCCACGCAGAGCCCGGTGGTCCGCGACCTGGGTACGGTGACGGTGGCGGCCGGCAAGGCGACCACCTCGGCGAACTTCCTCAACGGCACGTACGTGCTGACCGCGGTGGCGACCGACCTCGCGGGCAACGACTCGGCGCCGGTGACCGAGACCTTCACGGTGAACTCGAGCGGCTGCACCGTGGTCTTCACCCAGCCCAACACCCGCCCGGCGCTGATCAGCGCCAGCCCGGCGACCTTCAAGGCCTCGAGCAACTGCAACAACACCGCGGTGACGCTGCTCACCAACGGCGCCAACCCGCGCGCGGCCACCACCAACGCGAGCGGACTTGCGAGCTGGACCTTCCCGGTGACCAACGGGACCTACAAGTTCCGCGTGGAGATCGGCAGCGGGGCGTCGCTGTCGTTCGACGAGATCGACGTCACGGTGGACACCAACGCGCCGGTGATCACCAGCCCGGTCACCGGCCCGCAGCCGACCGTGCTCAACGCGATCCAGGACGTGAACCGCGCAGTGGCCGGCGTGCAGCGCGCGCTCAACTACACCGCGACCGTGCCGGTGGGTGGCCGCGTCGACGTGTGCACCGACATGACGCCGGCGCCGGGCAACGCGGTGGCGTGCCCCGACGGCACGCTGGGCTTCTGGGTGCTCAAGGGCAGCCAGGTGGCGGGCGACCCGGCCTTCACCTTCCCCGAAGGCAGCTACGGCGTGAAGGTGGTGGTGGTCTCGGGGGCGACCACGGTCGCTTCCGCGGTGCTGAACCTGATCGTCGACGGCGTGCGCCCCGACTTCAGCGCGGTCTCGCTGGTGGGTGACACCAACGGCGACAAGCGCCTCAACATCGCCGAGCTCGGCGGCCAGGCCCCCAAGCTCTCGGTGACCCTGGGCCGCGGCGACGTGGCGGCGAACATCGCGTCGATCGTGGTCAAGGACCGCATCGGCGGCGGCATCCTCAACACCCAGGCAGGCGTCTCGCTCACCGGTGCCACCGGTACGGTGACGCTCAACAACGGGGTCACCACCACCGAGCAGACCTACGACCTCGAGGTGCAGGTACTCGACACCGCGGGCAACTCCAACGTGCTCGCGCTGGCGACCACCGACGACCCGCTCGACGCCGAGGCGATCATCGCCGGGGTGCGGGTCGACCTGCAGGCGCCCAGCTGCGCCTTCACCGCGCCGACGCTCAAGCTCTTCGGTGTGGCGGACGACGCCGACGGCGCGACGGCCGGCTACCAGCTGCGCGCTTCGGTCGCCACCGCGGCCGACGGGGCCTCGGTGAAGTTCGACCTGTCGGGCGCGGCAACGCAGACCGCCACCAAGACGGTCGCGCAGAGCGCGGCCACCAACGACTTCACCGTCTCGCCCACCGGGACCCTGACCTACGCCCTGGCGGCCACGTGCACCGACCAGTCGGGCAACACGGCGACCGCGACGCCGGTCACCGGGGTGGTGGTGGATAACGATCCTCCGACCTGCGCCATCACGGCCCCGGTCGCCTCGCCCCCTGCGTACGGGAGTTTCTCCATTCCCACCACGGTCACCGTGGGCGGCGCGAACGGCCAGCCGGTGACGGTGCTCAGCCAGCAGGGCGCCGGCACCCCGCAGACGGTGGGCACGCTGACGGTGAACGCCGGCAGCGCGAGCGGCACGCTGAGCTACCCGTTCTCGGGGGCGCAGACGGTGACCGCCAAGGTCTCGGACCTCGCCGGCAACAGCTGCACGACGGCGCCGGTGAGCATCTCCATCAACGCGGTGGGCTGCTCGCTGGCGTTCACCTCTCCTTCGGCGGGCGCCGGGGGCAAGGTCTTCATCAACCGCGCGGCCGACACCAACCCCGGCACCGCGACTACGGCCGAGTTCGCGGTCACCGGGCACACCTCGAACTGCGGCGCGGGCCTCACCGTGTCGCTCTTCCAGGTCGGCAACGGGACCCCGCTGGGCACCGGCCTCACCGACGGCAACGGCGACGTCACCGTCAACGGTTCGCTGCCCGAGAGCGCGACGCCGGTCACCCTGCGGCTGCGCATCGACAACGGCGCCGGGGTGACCACCGACGTCGACCTGACGCCGGTGATCGTCGACCTGACGCCTCCGTCGGTCACCAGCGCGACGCCGGCGGGCACCACGCTCACCTTCGTGGCGGCGACCAACAAGAACGTCGGCAGCCCCGGGGTGGTGGTCGACTCCACCGTGGGGGCGCCCGCGAACTTCACCGTGACGGTGAACGGCATCACCGGCGCGCTCAACGGCGCGGTGCAGCTCTACTACCAGGGCACTCCGGTGGGGGCCGCCGTGGCGGTCGACGCCGACCCCAAGACGACGCTGAGCTTCGCCGCACAGCTCACCCACGACACCACGGGCACGTTCGAGATCCGCGTGAGCGACGAGGCGGGCAACAGCGTCTCGCCCACCAGCGCCAGCGCGCAGGTCGACGTGGAACCGCCCGGTGCGCCCACGGTCACCGCGTCGGCGGTCGATCGTCGCGCGGCGACGGTGAAGTTCAGCTGGGCGCCGACCTTCGACGACCTCGTCGGGGCGGGGAACGCCCGCGCCCACCAGGGCTACGAGGTGCGGTGGACCACGTCGTCGGTGACCAACGGGCACGCGCTGGTGGCGGAGTCGGACTGGCTCGGCGCCAACGCGGAGTCGAACTCCGCCTACAGCGCCAGCACCATCGACCGCGTGCTGACGTTGCCGCCGCTCAATACCTACTACGTGGGGGTCCGGGCCATCGACGAAGTGGGGAACTACTCCGCGTATTCCGGGCCGTCGGCGACCTTCGGCAACGCGCTGTTCGACGTGCTGACCAACCCGGGAGCCGCGGGTGCGGCGTACGGCCGGCAGATGGCGGTGGGCAAGCTCAACGGCGACACGCTCGACGACCTGGTGGTCTCGGCGGAGTCGGCCAACCGCGTGTACGTGTACTTCGGCAGCGCGAGCTTCTTCACGGCCTCGAGCACCTGCACGCTGCCCGCATGCCAGGCGATCGACCTTCCGGGCGGCGCCACCACCGACAACTTCGGCACCGACGTGTCGGTCGGCCAGGTGGGTGACGTGGCGGCGGAGAACAAGCCGGACCTCCTGGTGAGCGACTCGACGTACTCGGGGGCCACCGGCCGCGCGTTCCTCTTCTTCGGTAGCTCGACGACCAGCATCGACACCGCGTCGGTGGTCGAGTTCCGCGGTAGCGCGGCGGGCACCTCGTTCGGCCGTGCGGTCCGTGCGATCCAGGACCTCGACGGCGACGGCCTCGGTGAGATCGCGGTGGCGGCGCCGAGCGAGAGCACGCCCCGCGGCCGCATCTACATCTACAAGGGCCGGTCGCAGGCGAACTGGAACGCGGCGAAGGTCGGGGGGGTGATCCCTACCAGCGCGGCGAACTGGATCATCGAAGGTCCGGTGCAGACCGCGACCACCGTGGCCTACTTCGGCCGCGCGCGAAACGGCTTCGCCGCGGTGACCGACTTCGACGGGGACGGGCGGGCCGACCTCACGATTCCGGGGGTCTCCAACCTGGTGAACAAGATGTTCCTCTTCACCTCGGCAGCAATCAGCGCTTCGTCGGCGGGCACTCCGCTGCTCACGGGTGACAGCCCGGTCGCCAACAACGCGCTGCAGACGCTCTCGCGCGTGACGAGCGGCTCGAACGGCCGCGCGGGCCAGTTCAACGGCTACTCGGTGTCGGCGCTCGGCGGGGTCGACCTGCTGGGGTCGACTGCGGCGGATCTCGCGGTGGGCAACGTGTTCGACGGCTTCGTCGACCTGCACGACTCGTCGACCGCGGGCGGCTTCTCGTCGTCGCCCTCGCTGACCGTGAGCTGCGCGGCGGGCTTCGGCAACGCGATCCGCTCGGCCGACGTCAACGGCGACGGCAAGAACGACCTCGCCATCACCGAGACGCTGGGCTCGAACGCGTCTGGCTGGCTCTTCTACGCCCGCCAGGGGAGCTTCGATACCCAGTGCGGCGGCGGGTATTGGACCTCGCGGATCCAGAGCTCGACCGCCAACTTGGTGGACATGGTCTTCGGCGACTTCGACGGTGACTCGAAGCCCGACCTCGCGATCAGCGACAACAATGCATCTCCCGGAAAGGTGAGCCTGTGGCACTGAACACTGAGACCCCGAAGAAGAAGGCCCTCTGGGTGCCGCCGGTGATCCGTACGCACGGGTGCCCGGTGCCGACCAACCTGATGGTGTGCAGCCCGAACGGGCCGACGCCGTTCGACTGCTTCGGCGACGGTTCGTTCTGCGCTCCGGACGAGTTCTCCTGCCCGTAAGGTGTGGCCGCGGGGCCCTTGCGGTGGATCCGGTGCTCGCGCAGCTCTCGCGAGGCCGAGTCCACCTGGGGCCGTTTGAGGTCGACGAAGTTCCGACCCAGCTCGACGTGACGCGCGCCAGCGCACTCCATGGAGAGCGGGCGCAGCCGCTCAGCGGGTCGCAGGCGCCGTGGGGATACGTGGCCTGCGAAGGCCGCGAACTCCGCGCGCTCATCCCAGATGACGTGTGGGCGGCAGAGAGCGTGCTCCGGCTCGCGTGGCAGAGGCTCACCGTCGAGCAGGGGGGGGTGTTGATGCATGGGAGCGCGGTCGGGTTCGGTGCCGGAGGCGTGGCAGCGATCGGCCAGAGCGGGGCGGGAAAGTCGACGCTCGCCGCACTGTGTGCGCACCCACCGGGGCGGGCGACCCTGCTGACCGACGAGATCGTCCAGCTGCTCCCCGACGGGACGCTGTTCGGCTCGCCGTTTCGCTCGAACCACGAGAACGTGGGCGCCCCCGGTCCGGTCGCGCTGCGCGGCCTGCTGTTGCTCGAGAAGGGGAACCGCGAGGCGCTGACCCCCGTGGGCACCGAGGAGGCGTGCGCTGTGCTCTTCGCCCAGCTCTTCTGGGTGCCGTTCCCGGGGGCGCCGGCGGTGAGCGAGTTGCGCCGCCGCGTGCTGGCGCTGATTGCCTCCGTCGGCGTCTTCCGGCTCACCTTCCGCAAGGACGTCGCGGTCGGAGCGTTCCTCCGGGACTGGGTGGCGTCGCGGTGAGTGTGCCGCCGCTCGGCCTGCTGCTCCGGGCGCTTCAGCCCGGTGTGAAGCGCTGGGTGCGCGTGCGGGGCAGTTCGATGTGGCCGCTCCTGGTGAGCGGCGACGAGGTGCAGTTCGAGCGGGGCGCGGCGGTCGGGCCCGGCGACGCGGCGGTGCTGCTCCGGGGTGACGGCGCGCTGGTGACGCATGTCGTGTCCGGGGTCGAGCCACTCAGGACCTGTGGGTTCCTCGGCCCTGAAGATGCGCCGGGCCTCGAGCTGCTCGGTGCCGTGCGTCGGGTGCGCCGCGGACCGGTGGAGGCGCCGTACGTCAGGGCGCTGGTCTGGCCGCTGCACCTGGCGGCCGCCGCTGCGCAAGGCTCGACGCTCGCCCGCGCGGCCTGGCACGTGGCGGTGAGCACGCTTTTCGGGCCGGGCACCGGCAGCCTGCGCCGACCGGCGTTGGGCGTCAGCGTTCGCACGCTCGATCGCACCGAGCTGGAACACTTCGCCATCGGTCTCTCGCACTTCGAGACGCTGAGCCCCGCCCACCTCGAGCGGCTCCTCACCCATGGCCGGGTGAGCTTCGCGGAGTCGCGCCTGGGCGTCGCCGGTACCCTGGTGCGGACCGAAGGCGGAGTGCTCGCCCACGCCCACCTGGCCGCTTGGGCGCGGCACCTGGGCCTCGAGGAGCGGCTGGTGGGCTCGCTCGACGTGCCGGAACTGGTGACGTCGGCCGAAGTTCCGACGCGCGAGGTGGGCTTCGTGGAAGCGCTCAGGGCACACGGCTTCCGGGAACACGACTTCACGCCGCGAACCGTCACCCTCAAGCGGTGAGGCTCTGGTAAAGCCCGGCGCCTCGTGAGCGCCGCGCCCCCGACCGACCGCGTCTGGTCCACCGCCGACCGCATCTTCGTCACCCTGCTGGCGGTGGCGTTCCCCGCGGCGGTGGCCTCGCACTTCTTCTTCCCCGGCACGCCGACCTTCGTGCTCTGCGCGCTGGCGCTGGTGCCCCTGGCGAGGCTCATGGGCACCGCGACCGAGGTCATCGCCCACAAGCTGGGCTCGGGCCTCGGTGGCCTGATGAACGCCAGCTTCGGCAACGCCGCCGAGCTGATCATCGCGGTGGCAGCGCTGCGCGAAGGGCAGACCGAGGTGGTCAAGGCGAGCATCACCGGCGCGATCCTCGGCAACATCTTGCTGGTGCTGGGCGCGGCGATCATCACCGGTGGGCTCACGCGCGAGAAGCAGACCTTCAACACCACGGCGGCGCTCTCCGGCGCGGCGATGATGTTCCTCGCAGTCACCGCGATGAGCGTGCCCGACCTCTTCCACCTCACCCGGGGCGACGCCGGGCTGCCGGTGATGGGCAAGCTGTCGGTCGGCATCTCGCTGGTGCTGCTGGTCATCTACGTGCTGTCGCTCATCTTCGCGCTGCGCACCCACAAGCACCTGTACGCGAGCGAGGACGAGGGCACCGAGGAAGAGCTGCCGCCCTGGTCGCAGAAGAAGGCGGTCGCGGTGTTGCTGGGCAGCACCGTGGGGGTGGTGATCACCGCCGAGCTCCTGGTGCATGCGCTCGAGCCCGCCATCGCCAGCTTCGGCTTCACCCACACCTTCGTGGGTGTGATCATCATCGCCATCATCGGGAACGCCGCCGAGCACAGCACCGCGGTGATCATGGCGCTCAAGAACAAGATGGACCTGGCGTTCAACATCGCGTTCGAGAGCTCGAAGCAGATCGCGCTCTTCGTGGCGCCGGTGCTGGTGCTGGCGTCCTACCCCCTGGGGCACCCGCTCACGCTCGAGTTCAGCCACATGGAAGTGATGGGCATGGCGGTCGGCGTGGGCGGCGCGGCGCTGATCGCCATCGACGGCGAGTCCAACTGGCTCGAAGGCGCGATGCTGCTCGGGCTGTACGCCATTCTCGCGGTGGCGTTCTTCTTCATTCCGTGACCTCGCCGCCGCCCGGGCGTCGCGCGGCCGATCTCGCGCTGCTCGGCCTGGGGCTGCTCTGGGGCAGCACCTTCGTGGTGGTGAAGGACGCCCTCGACGACGCTTCGCCAGTGGTGTTCCTCGCGCTCCGCTTCCCCGTCGGTGCCGCCGCGCTGCTCGTCTGGCTGCGCCGGGTCCCCACCTCGCCCGTGGTGTGGAAGCGGGGGCTGCTGCTGGGCGTGCTCCTCGCGCTCGGGTACCTCACCCAGACCTGGGGGCTGGAGCTGACCACCCCGGCGCGCTCGGCGTTCTTCACCGGGCTGTCGGTGCTGCTGGTGCCGTTCGTGAGCTGGTTCCTCGATCAACGCCGGCCGGGGGGCGCCGCGCTCGTCGGTGCCGCGCTCGCCGTGGCGGGCACGTACTTTCTCTCGGGGCAGGGGGGCGCAGCGCTGGGCCCGGGTGAGCTGCTGACGCTGGCCTGCGCGGTCGCGTACGCATTGCACATCGCGCTCACCAGCCGGTTGAGCCAGGGCGTCTCGGCGCCCGAGCTGGTCTTCGTGCAGCTCACCGTGGTGGCGGGGCTGGTCCTGCTGGTGCTGCCGTTCAGCGAGGTGCGGCTCCACGCCACCTGGCGGTTCGCGGGCACGGTGGTCATCTGTGGCGTGGTGGCCAACGCGGTGGCGATCGCCGTGCAGACGTGGGGGCAGGCGCGCACCACCGCGGTGCGGGCGGCGCTCCTCTTCGCCCTCGAGCCGGTGTGGGCCGCCGGGCTGTCGTGGCTCCTGGGGCGCGAGTCGCTGGGCGCGCCCGAGCTCACCGGCGGCGGCCTCATCGTGCTGGGCGTGGTGGTGGGCGAAGGCGGTGGCGCCTGGCTGGCCCGCCGCACTTCCAGCGCCGCACCCTGACGCCCGCGGGCCGTGGCCGCTCGCTCCGCCTTGACAGCCTCGCGACAAGCTCATAACTAAATGGTTATGAGGCGTGGCCCGGCGCGGGTGCCCGAAGATCAGCTGAGTCGCACGCTGGCGGCGCTCGCCGACCCGACGCGTCGGTCGATCCTCGAGCAGCTGAGCCTTCGGCCCGCCTCGGTGGCCGAGCTGGCGCGGCCGTACGACATGAGCCAGCCGGCGATCTCGAAGCACATCAAGGTGCTGGAGGCAGCAGGGCTGGTGTCACAGGTCCCGGGGAGCCGGCTGGGCCCGCGCCGGCTGGAGCTGCGCCCGTTCGAGGCGGCCGCGGAGTGGATGGAGGCGTACGCCCGCATCTGGGCCGCTCGCTTGAACGCCTTCTCGGGGCGGTCCGCCACACGCGCGCCGTCGAGCGTTCGCCGGCCCGGGAGCACCCGATGATGAAGAGCGTGGGGGCGGTCGCCGCGGGGGTGGGGGCGAACCTGCTGGCCATTCCGGTGGACCTCGCGCTCCTGGCGGCAGGCCTCGTCCCGGCGCCTGGAGAACCGCTCAGCGACGCCGCGCTGGCGCTCGCCTTCGGGTACCGCCTCGCGCTCACCGTGCTGGGCGGGTGGGTCACCGCGCGGCTGGCGCCGTCGGCACCGCTGCGGCACGGGCTCGTGCTCGCCGCCCTGGGCACGCTGCTCGCGGCCGTGGGCGCCGCTGCCCAGTGGAACCTGGGTCACCACTGGTATCCCCTGTCGCTGCTCGTCAGCGCCTTTCCGGCGACTCTCGCCGGAACACGCCTCACCCCTGGAGCCCGCACATGACGATTCGCCCCAACCGCGTGACGCCCTTCCTCTGGTTCGACGGAGCGGCAGAGGCCGCCGCGCGCTACTACGTGTCGGTCTTCAAGAAGGGCTCGAAGATCACCAGCGCTTCGCCCATGTCGGTGACCTTCGAGCTCGAAGGCCAGCCGTTCATCGCCCTGAACGGGGGCCCGATGTTCAAGTTCACCGAGGCCTTCTCGCTCTACGTCGACTGCAAGGACCAGAAGGAGGTCGACTACTTCTGGGCGGCGCTGGGCAAGGGGGGCACGCCCGGCCGGTGTGGCTGGCTCAAGGACCAGTGGGGCCTGAGCTGGCAGGTGATCCCCCGCGCGCTCGGAGAGTGCCTGAACGGCCCGGATCGGGCCGGCTCGCAGCGGGCGATGGAAGCCATGCTGGGCATGAACAAGCTCGACGTGAAGAAGCTCCAGGACGCGTACCGCGGGGGAGCAGCGAAAGCGGGCCGCGCCGCCAAGCCGCGGCGCACGGGGCGCTGAGCGAGACGTCTCAGCCCTTGAGCTTGAGGCCGTACCGCTCGGCGAGGCGGTAGAGGTACGGGCGGGGCAGCGACGCGGCGCGCGCCACGGCGGACAGGTTGCCGCCGTGCCGCGCCAGCAGCGCCTCGAGGTAGTCGCGGGTGAACGCCTGCGTCATGCGCTCCTTGGCGTCCATGAAGGGGAGGGTGGTCAGATCCTGGTCGGGCTTCGTCACCCGCTCGCTGGGCAGCGGGTCGACCGCGCCGGTGAGCACGCGCTCGACGACGTTGCGCAGCTCGCGGACGTTGCCGGGCCAGGGGTACTCGGTGAGCCGGGCGAGCAGCGCGGGCGACAGGTCGACGTCGCCGTGGCCGAGCTCTTCCATGAAGGCCTTCGCCAGGAGCGGGAGGTCGTCGAGGCGCTCGCGCAGCGGAGGCACCCGGGCCTCGATGACCGCCAGCCGGTAGTAGAGGTCTTCGCGGAAGCGGCCGGCCTTCACCTCGGCCTGGAGGTCTCGGTTGGTGGCGGCGATGAGCCGGACGTCGACCTGCTGGAGCCGCTCGTCGCCCACCCGCTGGATCTCCAGCGACTCCACGGCACGCAGGAGCTTGGGCTGCAGGTCCCTGGGCAGCTCGGCGATCTCGTCGAGGAAGAGCGTGCCGCCGTCGGCGGCGAGGAATGCGCCCGCCCGGTCGCTCACCGCGCCGGTGAAGGCGCCGCGCACGTGGCCGAACAGCTCGCTCTCGAGGAGCGACGGGGCGACGGCGCCGCAGTCCAGGGTGACGAAGGGCTTCGCTCGCCGCGCCGAGCGCAGGTGCACCGCGCGGGCGAGCGCCGATTTGCCGGTGCCGGTCTCTCCCAGCAGGAGCACGGTGGAGTTGCTCGGCGCCGCGCGCTCGAGGAGCCCGAAGAGCGCCTGCATTCCGGAGCTCTGGCCCACCGCGCCTTCGAAGCGCTGGGCGCCCGGGGCCGCGCCGAGCGCCTCGTCGACGGCGGTGAGGCGCACGGAAGAGCGGCCCAGCTCGAGCACGGCGGTGCGGTCGACCAGGAGCTCGCTGACCCGGGTCCCGTTGAGGAAGACGCCGTTGCGGGAGCCCAGGTCCCGCACGCGGACGCCGTCCGCCCGGGGGATGAGCTCCAGGTGGAGCCCCGAGATGGTGGGGTCGCTCAGGCGCACCGTGGCCTGGTCGGAGGTGCCGACGGTGGTCGGGCCTTCGACCACCACCGCCAGCTTGGCGTCTGGGCCGCGCTCCACCACCAGACGGTAGTGGCGCAGCGCGAGGCCGCCCGCCTCGGCGGTGCGCAGCAGCAGCCCGCGCGGCTCGACTGGCTCGGTGCGACGGCTCATGGCAGCTGCACCACGAAGGTCACCACGGCGGCGGCGGCGAGCGCGGCGCCGAGGCCGTACCCGACGTTGGCGCCGATCGCGAGGCCCCGCGCCGAGCTCGCCAGGCGGTCGGAGCGCAGGTCGAGCGGCTCGGCGCTCGCCTCGGAGGCCACGGCCTTCGCGCGCGCGCCGAGGATCGCGCCCGCGGCAGTCGCCACCACGGCCGCGCCGGCGAGCACGAAGGGCGCCGGGCCCACGTGC
>JAIBBQ010000197.1 GCA_019694595.1 Myxococcaceae bacterium | reverse complement strand
AGGAGCGCGATGGCCTCGGCGCCCAGGCTCGCGGCGCGCGCTCCGGGAAAACGCGGCGACCGCACCGCCTCGGCGAGCAGGCGCCCGGCCTCGAGCAGCCGCCCGGCGCTGGCCAGCACCCGCGCCGCTTCCTCGGGGGCGCCCGCGCGGTCGAAGGCCTGCGCGGCAGCGTCGACCTGTCCCTGCTGGGCGAGCACCCGCGCGCGCTGCAGAGCGACCTGATCCCCCTCGTGGGCCACGCGCGAACGCTACCCCGAACCCCGCGGCGCCTCGCTAGGATTGGGTCAGATGTCCTTCACTGCCTGCTCGGTGCACCCCCGAGCGCGCGCCGGGTGGGCGTGCGCTACCTGCGAGCGGCAGCTGTGCCCGGACTGCGTGGCCACCAAGAAGTCGGGGTGGACCGACGTGCTCTACTGCGTGCCCTGCGGCGGCACGCCCAAGCGGCTGCTCAAGCGCCGCGACGCGGTGCCGCTGCGCAAGCGGGTGCCGGGCGCCTTCGGCTTCCCGCTCACCAGCCACGGCCTGCTCACCATGGTGGCGGGCGGCGTGGTGCTGTGGGTGCTGGGCTTCCTCGGCTGGCTGGGCGCCTTCCTCGCCGCGGCGGTGACGTGGGGCTACGTCTTCACCCAGGCCAAGGCCACCGCCGCCGGCTCGCACGAGGTCACCACCCCCGAAGGCGCGGCACCGGGCGACCTGGTGGTGCCGGCGCTGCGGGGCCTGCTCACCTCGGTGGTCTGGGTTCCCCTGGTCTGGCGGCTGTTCACCCTGGTGACCGCGGCGCTCCCTCCGCCGACGCCGCCGGCGGCGCTCAAGTACGTCACCGGCTCCGAGGACCTGCAGCAGCAGCTCGAGCGGGGCGAGATGCCGCCCGAGGTGCGCGAGCGGCTGAAGGCCCAGGAAGAGCGGGAGCGCGCGGAGCTGGAAGCGCCGTACCAGGAAGACCCCAAGGCGCCGCGGGCCACGCCCGACGACGCGCGCGCGCGCGACCGCGAGCTCGCCGAGCGCATGGTGAGGAAGCAGCTCGCCGGGGTCGACCCGCTCGCCATGCTCGGCCGGCTGGTGCGCGTCTTCCTCGACCCCTGGCTGTGGTTCTGGTTCGTGGTGGGCCTGGTGTGGTGGCCGCTCACCCTGCTCCTCGCGGCCGCCGACGCCCCCATCCTGAGCGTCTTCAACCCGGTGATGCTGGTGCGGGTCGCCAGCCGCCTGGGGAGCGACCTGGTGGTGCTGCTGGGCTCGCTGCTCGCGGTGAGCCTGCTCGGGCTCGCGGTGAGCGTGCTGGGGTGGACGATGGCGGCGATGCTGCCGGTCCCGGTGCTGCCGGCGGTGCTGGCGCGGGCGCTCGGGCTCTACCCGCAGCTGGTGAGCGGGCGGATCATCGGGCTGTGCCTCTACGTGCGCGGCGCCGACCTGGGCTACCTGCACGAGAACGAAGCGTACGAGGCGGAAGGGCCGGACGAAGCCCCACGGGGCAAGCTCCCGGAGTACGCGCCACCGCCGCCCGCGGTGAAGGACTTCACCCCCATCGAGCTGGCGCCCGTGGCGGCGCCCGCGCCGAGCGCCCCGAAGGCAACGCTGGCGCCCGAAGCGGCTGCGGGGCCGCCGGTGCCCACGCTCGCCGAGCACCCGGCAGGGGTGCCGCTTGAGCTCGCGCGGACGCCCGAGACCTACACCGTGGGCATGCTCGAGGGGGCGCTGGCGGAGAAGAACGCGCACCGCACGGTGGGGCTCTTCCAGTCGCTGGTGGCCCAGGCGACGCCCATTCCCGGGGCGCTCCTGCTGCAGGTCGGCCGGGCCGCGACCAGCATCGGGCAGCACGTGGTGGCCGCGCATGCGCTGACCCAGGCGACGAACGACGCGGAGACGGCGCCCACCGCGCTGGTGCTGCTGGGGCGCATCTACCTCGAGAAGCTGGGCGACCCGGGGAGGGCCCAGCACGTCTTCCAGGTGGCGGCGGCCAGGTACCCGCAGACCGAGGCCGGGCGCTTCGCCGCCGAGCGGCTCAAGACGCTCGCCGCGCCGCAATAAAAGGACAGGAAGCCTGCGGGTTTTCCTGCTTTGCCCGGTGGGTGGCGGGCGCTATACCGCCCGGGCTTTCGGCCTGACTTTCGGCGACGAGGATCAGAGAGGACCATGTCCATGGCAGCGGCAGACGACGCGAAGAGCGGCTCGGAGTGGAAGAAGCGCGAGAGCTTCGGCTCGGCCATGGCGCAGATCGCCGTGGTGGCGGTGATTCTCGCGGGCGCGGTCTACTTCCTGTACTCGCGCGGCTCGACGAAGAAGGCCGTGACCGAGAAGGTGAAGGAAGCGCGCGTCGCGGCGCTGCGCAACAACCCGGTCGACCTGAAGAAGGGCCTGAGCCTGGCGGACGAGGCGCTCGCGCTCGACGGCAGCGCGGCCGACGCGCTGGCGTTCGAGGCGGCCACCCAGACCGAGCTCTGGCTGGTGCACCACGAGCCGGGCGCCGACGCCAAGGCGAAGGACCTGCTCGCCAGGGCGGTGAAGGCCGACTCCAAGGGCGAAGACCGCTACGGCACCGAGGCGATGCACCTGCTCGCCACCAACCCCAAGGCGGCCGACGACTTCATCGAGGACCTGAAGAAGCGCGGCGCGAGCTCGAGCGCGCGGCTGGCGCTGGCGCAGGGCCTGGCCACCAAGGCGCAGGGGAACCTCAAGCTCTCGCGGCAGTACTTCTCGTCGGCGATGGAGAAGGCGTGGAAGGACCCGGGCTTCGCGGCGGCGCTCGGCGAGGCGTACCTCGACGAAGGGGCCTTCAACCCGGCCAACGACGGCTTCAACAAGGGCCTGGCGCAGAACCCCGACCACCTCCGCTCGAGGCTGGACCAGGCGATGCTGCGCGCGCTCAAGCGCGAGAAGACCAAGGAAGCGGCCGACGCGGTGACGGAGATCATGGGCCGCGACGGCGAGCTGACCCCGTTCCTCCGTGGCCGGGCGCTGGCGGTGAAGGCGGAGCTGGCGAACGCCGAAGGCCGCTACGACGACGCCATCTCGGTGGCGGGCCTCTCGGCGCAGGCGAACGCCGACGAGCCGTTCGCGGCCTTCGTGAAGGCGCGCGCGCTGGGCTTCAAGAACGACGCGGCGGCGGCCGACGCCTTCAAGGCGGTGGTGAAGGCCTCGCCGACGGTGCCGCTCTTCTACTTCGAGGGCGCGTCCATCCTGCAGAAGGCGGGCAAGCTCGACGACGCGCTCGGGGTGCTCGACGCGTACGAGGCGCAGTTCAAGAACGTGCGCTACCAGTCGTCGGAAGGCAAAGACGAGAGCTACCTCGACCGCGACGACCGCTACTGGCTGGGCCGTGGCGAAGTGCTGGCGGCGGCGAACAAGGGCGACGACGCCATCGCGGCGTTCGACAAGGCGATCGCGGCGAAGTCGGTGAACCAGATCCGCGCGCACTACGCGAAGGCCGCGGTGCTGCTGGGCCGCAAGGACTACGACAAGGCGGCGGAGATCCTCGTCGACATCACCCCGACCGACGGCACCGGCCAGCTCGCCGAGGCGTACCGGGCGATGGGCGACGTGCAGTTCGCGAAGAAGGAGTACCCCGCGGGCTGCCAGCAGTTCGCCTACGCGCTCACCCGCATGAAGGCGCAGCAGGCGCCGCGCGACCAGATGAACGCGCTGCTTACCGACGTCGAGAAGCGGCTGAAGGACGCCGGCCAGAAGAACATCGCCAAGGCGTGGATGGACGAGGCCAAGCCGCTGATTCAGTAGTCGGTGGTCGCGAGGGCGCTGCCCGCGACCACGGCGGGGCTTCGCCCCGTCCCACGGGTGGGGTTCCGGGGGCTCTCGCCCGGGCCCGCACTCGACTCCTCGAGGATTCGAGGACCGCAGCCCTCAGGTCCGGCTGCCGCGTGCCGTGACCGGGCCCCGTTGCCCGCCTGGTCCGGCCGACCCGAAGCCCCGTGAACGCACGCGAACCCGAACCCGTCCTGGCGCCACGCAGCACGCCGGGGCGCGCGCAGCGCCCTCACTCCCCTCGCGCGTCCGCCTTCACGAAGAGCCAGTGCCCATCGGCCTTCTCCAGCGCCGCGTCGATGCGGTAGCTCGACAGCACTCCGCCTTCGGGCACCCCGTCGATCGACTTCGCCTTCACCCGCGCGAAGACGAACTTGCCCGAGAGGTGCGCGCGGTCGGGCGCATCGACCGTCACCTCGAGGCTGGGGTTGAAGACCCCGACGATCTCCCGGTTGCGCATCAAGAGCCCCAGGAGCAGCCCCTTCACCTCGTCGCGCGACGCCCCCTGCGGTCCCGAGAACCTGGGCGCCATGGCCTCGGTGATGACGCCGAGCTCGCGGTCTTCCGCCGCCACCACGCAGCGGGCCACCAGCGCGCGGATCTCCTCTTCCGGGCTGAGCGCGCCGCGGGGCCACAGCCGCCACGTCACCAGCACGAACACCACCGCCGCCAGGAGCAGCGGCAGGCGCGCCTTCACTCCGCGCTCTCCACCACCAGCTCGTCGGCGTCGAGGATCTCCGCCGGCCTCATCGCCTCGCCGATCAGCTTGAGCCGCCGGTCGGAGAGGCTGTCGAGGTAGCCGCGCACCATCGGCCACTGCTTGAGCACCTCGTCGAACGCTTCCCGGGTGAGGAACGCGCAGGCCGTCTTGCGCGTCGCCAGCACGGTCGCGGTGGCCCGCAGACCCGTCATCAGCGAGATCTCTCCCGCGATGTCCCCTTCACGCAGGATGCCCAGGGACACCAGCCCGCCCGCGGGGTCTTCCTTCTGCACCACGAGCTCGCCGGCCAGCACCACGTAGAGGCCGGCGGCATGCTCGCCTTCGATGAACGCCTTGTCCCCCGGCTGCAGCGCCTTGAAGGTGAAGCGCCCCAGGAGCTCGCCGCGCTCGCCTTCGGGCACCGACTGGAACATCGGCGCGGTCGCCACCAGGTTGCGCGCCATGCGCTTCTGGGCGAACGCCATCAGGGTGTTCGGCACCTCGGGGTGCCGGCGCGCGAGCGCGTTGAGGTGCTCGCGGCGAATCTCGAACAGCTCGGTCTCCGACACCGCGTTCACCGTCGCGGTCGGCGCCGCCCCGGTGAGCAGCGACAGCTCCCCGAAGATCGACCCGCCGCCGAGGAACGCGAGCGACTTGCCCTGCCGCGTCACCTCCGCCTTGCCCGCCACCACCACGTGAATGGTGTCGCCCCCCACCCCTTCGGCGGCGATGAGCTCCCCGTCCTTCACCTCGCGGTAGCCCATCTGCTCCACCAGGTCGACGAAGGCCTGGAGCTCGAGGTCGGCGAAGAGCGGCAGCGGCGGTCGCGCCGCCGGGTCCGCCTGGCTCCCCGAGTCGGGCGTCGACAGCACCGACACCGCGGCGTCGGACAGCTCCGAGCCGGTGAGGCTGAGCAGGTCGCCCTGGGCCTGCTCGTCGTGCAGCCGCTCGGGCGGCAGCGGCGGCGGCACCTGGGCGCGGCCCGGCGCGGTGCGCGCGGCGCGGGCATGCACCCGGTGGAGCGCGTCGTGGAGCCGCTTCTCGCCCGGCGCCAGGGTGAGCCCGCGCTTCACCGCGGCGATCGCCGACAGCAGGTAGTCGCGCTTGAGGAGCCCTTCCGCGCAGGCGTGCAGCACGGTGACCGCGCGCTCGGCTTCCCCCAGCTTCTCGAGGCACCGCGCCGCCAGCATGCGCGAGCGGTGGTCGGCCGGCTGGCGCTTCACGCTCTCGGCGAACGCCCCCAGCGCGCGCTCGAGGTTCCCGTCCTCGAGCAGATCGAGGCCCAGCTCCCGAAGACTCGAGCCGCTCATGCGTTCCCCCTCACGGCTGCATCGCCGCGATCTGGTTCCTGGCCTTCTCGTGCAGCGGCGTGCCGCTGGGGGTCAGCTCCACCACCAGCTTGAACTTGCGCAGCGCTTCCTGCGGCTCGCGGTCGCGGATCAGGTACGCCTGCTCGTAGAGCGCGTCGCACTTGTCGGCGAGCTGATCGAGCGCCTGCTTGGCCTTGCCGTCCGACGGGTCGAGCTTGAGCGCCTCGCGGTAGTACTGGGCCGCGGTGGACAGGTCGTCGCGCAGCATCGCTTCCTTGCCCGCGCTGAGCGCCGACTGCGCGAGCTTCTCTTCCAGCTCCTCGCCGTACGGCGTGGGCAGCCCCAGCTGGAGGTAGATCTCCCGGGCCTTCTTGAGCGGCTTCGCCGCCGCCGGCAGCGCCCCTTCGCGGAAGCGCTTCACGCCTTCCTCGTACGCCCGGCCGAACGCCGGAATCGCCTGCTGCAGCAGGCGCGCGCGCGCCTTGATGTCGTCGTCGCCCGGGTTGGCGTCCACCACGCGGTCGCACTCCGAGGCCGCGCGCGCCCATTCCCCACCCGCGAACTTGCGCTGCACGGTGGCGAAGGCCGCCTGCATCTCTTCCAGCTTCTTCGCCTTGGCGGCGGCGTCGGCCGCGGCCTGCGCGTTCCGCTTCGCGGCGGCGCTCTGGTTCGCTTCCGCGGCGAGCTCGGCCTTCATCTGCTTGAGCTGCCCGCCCACCTCGGCCCGATCCGCGGCCGACAGCTGGGGCAAGAGCTGCTCGGCGGCCTCGATCTCCCCCGCCACCACGAGTTCCTCGGCCTTGGTCTTGAGGTACTGCTGCTGGAGCACCACGAGCTCGGCTTCCACCGCCTTCTTTTCCTGGTCGGCCCGCACCGAGCCCTTGGCCACCCGGCCCAGCGCGATGCGCGCGTCGTCGAACCGGCTCGCCCGCCCGAGCGCCCGCGCCTCGTCGAGCCCCTTCTTGATGGCCAGCTCGTCGCGCAGCTTGTCCTTGAACACCGTCTCCACGCAGCCCGGCACCAGCTTCTCGGCCTCGCCCACCTGCGCGAGCGCCTCTTCCAGCCGCCAGGCCTTCATGGCCTCGGTGGCCTGGGCGATCTTCTGGGCCGCCAGCTCCTGCTTGGGGTCGGGCGGCGCGGGCGGAGGAGGCCGCAGCACCAGCGCCACCCCGATGAGGATCGCGAGCAGCACCAGCCCGCCGGCGCCCGCCACCACCGCCTTGCCGCGGGTCGACAGCCGCTGGAAGCGCTCGATCAGGTTCTTGGGCGGCGGCGGGCCTTCTTCCTCTTCCTCGGCGTCCTCGCCTTCGCCATCCTCGCCTTCACCGCCTTCCTCCGCGGCGCCTTCCTCGCCCTCGGCGGCGGCCTCACCTTCGCCTTCCCCGGCCGCCTCGCCTTCCCCTTCGGCGGCCTCGCCTTCCGCGGCCTCGCCTTCCGCGGCGCCCTCGGCCGGCGCGCCTTCTGCGGCGGCCTTGGCCTCGGCTTCCTTCTTCTCGGCGGCCTCGCGCGCCTTCTGGAAGGCGCCCACCTCGTCGACGAAGCGCAGCTTCGTCTTCCCGATGTGAATCTCGTCGCCGTGCTCGAGGAGCTTCTCGGTGACCTTGGCGCCGTTGACCTTGGTGCCGTTGCCGCTGCCCAGGTCGCGCAGCAGCACGCCCTTGTCGCCCTGCACCAGCTCCACGTGCTTGCGGGAGACCGACTGGTCGGACAGCTGCAGGTCGACGCCCGGGGTGCGCCCGATGACCATGCGCACGCCGCGGAACTTCTTGTACTTCCCCGAGTCCGGGCCGGCGGTGATCTCCAGCTTGAGCGGAGGCCCCGCGCGCGTCGCGTTGGCGTCGTCGGCGCCCTCTTCCGGCGCGCCTTCGTCGGCCTCGAGTTCCTCGGGCTTCAGGTTCTGCGTCTTGGGCGGCAGGTCGTCGGGTTCCAGCGCGTCGAGCCCGTCGCCTTCGAGGTCCTTCTCGTCGAGCGAGCCCGACCCGTACTCGCTGCCGGTCGCGTAGTCCTGCGACTGGTCGAGCTTGGCGTACGCCTCGCCGGTCTCGTAGTGCTCCTCGCCCGGGGCGTGCACGCCGGACAGCTTGCCCGGGGGCGCGTCCCACTCCTCGTCGTACTCGCCTTCCTCGGCGGCGGCGCTCTGCTCGTCGTCTTCCTGGTCGAGCGGCACCGGCTTGCCCTTGGGTTTGGGGCCGGCGCGCGAGGTGGACCGCCGCGCCGGCGCCTCGTCCGCGCGCGTGCCCGCCGGCCCGCGAGAGACCTCGCTGACGTCGTGCCGCTCGGTGTTGTGATCGGCGTCGTCGGCGACGGAGCCCTTGCCCCGGCGCGTGGGTTTACCGCTCGGCATGCCGCCCGACCTTAACGCAGAGCAGCCCAAAGGGGCCCGCTCGAAGCCGCAGCAAATCGTTCACGGCTTGTTAGGTTCCGCAGCGCCATGGCCCGTTCCCAGACGCCCCCCGCCGCCCGCCACACGCCCCTGTTGCCCCTGCCCCTCGTCGAGCGACTGCTGTCGATCGGCATGGCCCGGGGCGCCGACTTCGCCGAGGTGTACGTCGAGCGAAACACCAGCACCGCGGTGACGCTCGACGAGCAGAAGGTGAAGAGCGCCCAGTCGGGCCTGTCCCAGGGCGTCGGGGTGCGCGTCATCGCCGGCGCCAAGGTGGGCTACGCCTACTCCGACGACCTCGACCCCGAGGCGCTGGAGCGCGCGGCCAAGACGGCGTCGTTCATCGCCTCCGGCGGCGGCTCGGACAAGAGCTTCAGCGTCGCCCCGGTGCCCAAGCCGACCTTCTACCGGCTGCCCACCCACCTCGAGGACGTGGCGGTCGCCGACAAGCGCGAGCTCGTGGTGCGGGTGAGCAAGGCGGCCCACGCGTACGACAAGCGGGTCAAGCAGGTGATGAGCACCTACGCCGACTCGACCAAGCGGGTGCTGGTGGCCAACACCAACGGCCTGCTGTCCGAGGACACCCAGGACCTCTGCCGCATCTCGGCGCACGTGGTGGCCGAAGGGAAGAAGGGCGAGCGCCGCAGCGGCACCTACGGCGGCGGCGGCCGGGTGCCCTTCTCGCACTTCGACGTCTTCACACCCGAGCTGGTGGCGCGCGAGGCGGCGCGCCAGGCGATCGCCACCCTGGGCGCGGTGGACACCCAGGCCGGGCAGCAGACGGTGGTGCTGGCGCCGGGCTGGAGCGGCATCCTGCTCCACGAGGCGGTGGGGCACGGCCTCGAAGCCGACTTCATCCGCAAGGGGACGTCGCTCTTCACCGGGAAGCTCGGCCAGAAGGTGGCCAGCGAGCACGTCACCGTCATCGACGACGGCACCATGGCCAACGCCCGCGGCTCGCTCAACGTCGACGACGAAGGCGCGCCCACCGAGTTCAAGGTGCTGATCGAGAAAGGCGTGCTCAAGGGGTACCTCACCGACGCGCTCAACGCGAAGCTGATGGGCACCCGCAGCACCGGCAGTGGGCGGCGCGAGTCGTTCAAGCACCTGCCGCTGCCGCGCATGACCAACACCTACCTCGCGCCCGGCCAGCACGACCCCGAGGAGATCCTGAAGAGCGTCGACTCCGGCGTGTACTGCGCCAACTTCGGCGGCGGCCAGGTCGACATCACCAACGGCAACTTCGTCTTCGAGGTGAACGAGGCGTACGAGATCAGGAAGGGCAAGCTGGGCAAGCCGCTCAAGGGCGCCACGCTCATCGGCGTGGGGCCGGAGGCGCTCAAGAAGGTGTCGATGGTGGGCAACGATCCGCTCCCCGACCCCGGCATGGGCACCTGCGGCAAAGACGGCCAGAGCGTGCCGGTGGGCGTGGGCCTGCCCACGGTGCGCATCGACGACATGACGGTGGGCGGCACCCGCGTGGGAGGTGGCAAGTGAACGTCGAGGCGATGGCCAAGAAGCTGCTGGCGCGCGCGAAGAAGAAGGGCGCGCAGCAGGCCGAGGTGTTCATCGAGACCGGCCGCGAGGCGTCGGTGCGCGTGCGCGACGGGGAGATCCAGGACCTCACCCAGGCGACCAGCAAGGGCGTCGGCATCCGCGCCTTCGTGAAGAACCGGCTGGGCTTCGCGTGGACGAGCGACTTCACCCCGTCGGTGCTGGAGTCCTTCGTGGACCGCGCGGTGGCGCTGGCGGAAGCCTCGGCGCCCAACCCGCTCAACGGCCTGCCCGACCGGGCGCTGCTCAAGGGCCACCCCGACGTGGGCGCGCTCTACGATCCCGAGGTCGCGAACCTCCGGCCGGAATGGAAGATCGAAGCCGCGCTGGCGATGGAGAAGGCCGGCAAGGCGGTCGACCGGCGCATCAAGACCTTCGAGTCGGTGGGCGCGGGCGAGAGCGTGTCCGAGGTCTACCTGGCCTCGAGCGAAGGCTTCGCGGGCGGCTACTCCGGCACCTACGTCTACGCGTACGCGGTGCCGGTGGCGGCCGAAGGCGAGCAGCTGCAGACGAGCTACTGGACCGACACCAAGCGCTTCTTCAAGGACCTCGACGACCCCGAAGGCATCGGCCAGGAAGCGGCCCGGCGCGCGCTGCGCATGCTGGGCGCGAGCAAGGTGAAGAGCCAGAAGGTGCCGGTGGTCTTCGACCCCATGATGGCGGCGAGCTTCGTGGGCATCATCGCCGGCGCGGCGAACGGCGACTCGGTGTTCAAGAAGTCGTCGTTCCTCGCCGGCAAGCTGGGCGCCACCATCGCGCCCAAGCACGTCACCATCGTCGACGACGGGCTGCTCCCGCGCGGGGTCGCCACCTCGCCGTTCGACGGCGAAGGCGTGCCCACCCGCAAGACGCCGCTGGTGCAGCAGGGCGTGCTCGAGGCGTACCTCTACGACGCCTTCACCGCGCGCAAGGCGAAGGCGAAGAGCACCGGCAACGCCGCGCGCGGCTACCGGACCCTGCCCCACATCGGCACCAACAACCTGTACCTCGAGGCCGGCGAGCGCAGCCCGGAGTCGATCATCAAGGACATTCCCAGCGGGCTCTACGTGACCGCGATGCTCGGCCACGGCGCCAACCTGGTGACCGGCGAGTTCAGCCGCGGCGCCAACGGCATGTGGATCGAGAACGGCCAGCTCACCCGCCCGGTGCAGGAAGTCACCGTCGCCGGCCACCTGCTCGACATGCTGCAGAAGCTTGACGCCGTGGGCAACGACCTCACCTTCCGCGGTTCCACCGCGGCGCCCACCATTCGTTTTTCCGAACTCACCGTCTCCGGAGCCTGACCACCATGGGAGCCCCCGCCAAAGCCGCCGCCGCAGGAAAGAAGCCCCGCGCCCCCCGGCGCAAGAAGGTCGAGAAGAGCTCCAAGGGCCTCACCCCCGCCGACGTGCACCAGACCACCGACGCGCTCACCGCGCTCTCGGCCGAGGTGCAGGCCGACGGCGGCGCGGTGCTGGGCACCTACAAGGACCCGCTCGGCGGCCACGGCGTGCTGCTCGCGGCGCTCCCCATCGAGAAGGTCGAGCCGACGCCGTACCAGCGCGACCGCTCCGAGACGCACGTGAAGAAGCTCGCGAATGCCATGGAACGCGTGGGCCGCTTCCTCGACCCGCTCATCACCGTGCGCAAGGACGGCAAGTACTGGACGCCGAACGGCAACCACCGCCTGGGCGCGATGACCCTGCTGGGCATGAAGACGGTGGTGGCGCTGGTGCTGCCCGACCCCGACGTCGCGTACCAGATCCTCGCGCTCAACACCGAGAAGGCCCACAACCTGAAGGAGCGCAGCCTCGAGGTCATCCGCATGTACCGCGGGCTGGTGGGTGCCAAGGGCGGCAGCGAGCTCGCCTGCGCGCCGATGTTCGAGGAGCCGCACTTCGCGACCTTCGGCGCCGCGTACGAGAAGCGCCCGCGCTACTCCGCCGGGGCCTACGCGCCGGTGGTGAAGCGGCTCGAGCGCTTCCTCGACGTGGACCTCGAGGAAGGGCTCAAGCTGCGCGAGAAGCGGGCGGACCTCCTGCTCGCCTTCGACGACGCGGTGGTGAAGGTGGTGGACGCGCTCAAGGCCAAGGGCCTCGAGAGCCCGTACCTGAAGAACTACGTGGTCGCCCGGGTGAACTTCCTGCGCTTCAAGAAGGACACGTCGGACCTGGAGTTCGAGGCCACCATCGAGAAGCTCACCGCGTCGGTGAACAAGATCGACCCCGGCGGGGTGAAGAAGGAAGACCTCGCCAAGATGGGTGGCGCGCCGGCCGAGTCCGACGAGTAGGCGCCGCCGACGCAAAGCGGCTAGGGTCGGCACCCGATGAGGGGCCGTACAGGAGTCCGCATGCGACGCCCAGCTCTGGTCGTGCTCCTCGCCGTCGGCGTGTCGTGTGGCACCAAGCCGCCGACCATGCAGATGCAGCAGACGCCGGAGATCTGCGACAACGGCAAGGACGACAACAACGACAAGAAGGTCGACTGCCTCGACCCTCAGTGCTTCCGCAACTCGAAGTGCTTCGTGCCGCCGGAGATCTGCGACAACGGTCTCGACGACGACAACAACACCACCATCGATTGCGCCGACGGCGCCTGCGAGGGCCAGGTCTGCGGCCCGGGCTGCGTCTGCGCCGGCGGGGTGCGCACCGAAGGCGACTGCACCAACGGCAACGACGACGACGTCGATCAGCTGACCGACTGCTCCGATTCCGACTGCGCGGTCGACCCCGCGTGCAGTGACGGCGGGGCCTCGGGCGGCGGCACCGGAAGCTCGGGTGGCGGCGCGGCGTCAGGCGGAGGCGCGGCCTCCGGCGGCGGCAACGGTGGCTCC
>JAIBBQ010000196.1 GCA_019694595.1 Myxococcaceae bacterium | reverse complement strand
CGGCTCGGGCGGCGGCAGCGTGGTGACGCCGAACGACCCGCTCTTCGCGCAGCAGTGGCACCTGAAGAACACCGGCCAGATGGGCCAGGACAACGTGGCGGCGCTCGCGGGCGAGGACCTCCACGTGCAGACCGCGTGGGGCGCGGTCACCGGCACCGGCGTGCGCATCGCGGTCATCGACGACGGCCTGGACATCGGCCACGAGGACCTGTCGCCCAACGTGGTGGCCAACAAGAGCTGGGACTACACGCAGCCCAACGGCGGCGCGTACGGTGACCCGTCGAGCTCCACCTCGAGCCACGGCACCTCGTGCGGCGGCCTGGCGGCGGCGAAGGGCAACAACGGCGTGGGCGTGACGGGCGTGGCCTTCAATGCCTCGCTGGTGGGCCTCAACCTGCTCGCGGCGGGCAACACCAACACCGCGGCCGGCTCGCACTCGGTGACCTTCGACCTGGCGACCAACGACGCGTACAGCAACAGCTACGGCGCGGCGGACGACCGCGGCACCTACTCCGACTCCGACAGCGCCTGGCAGGCGGCCATCGACACCGGCACCAGCACGGGCCGCAGCGGCCGGGGCGCGGTGTACGTGTGGGCGGCGGGCAACGGCGGCAGCACGGTGGACCGCAGCGACTACGACGGCGCGGCGAACTTCCGCGGCGTCTTCGCCGTGGGCGCGCTCAACAACCAGGGCAAGAAGGCGAGCTACTCGGAAGAAGGCGCCAACATCCTCGTCACCGCGTACGCCGGGGAGACCTGCGACACCCAGCAGGTGCTGAGCACCGACGTCACCGGCGCGCCCGGCTACAACAACGGCTCGGCGATGAACGACCTCGCGGGCCAGGCGAACTACACCCGCTGCTTCAACGGCACCTCGGCGGCGACGCCGGAGGTCACCGGCACGGTGGCGCTCATCCTCAACGCCAACCCCAACCTCACCTGGCGCGACGTGCGGTACATCCTCGCGACGACCGCGCGCCGCAACGACGCGACCGACGCCGACTGGGTGAAGAACCGCGGCGGCGCCGGCATCTTCGTCAACCACAAGTACGGCTTCGGCGTGGTGGACGCGGCGGCGGCGGTGGCGCGGGCGAGCGCCTGCTACGCGCCGCTCCCGGCGATGAAGTCGCCCACCGCGGCGAGCGCCACCACGGTGGAAGCGATTCCCGACAACACCGGCGTCGCGTTGACCCGCACCCTCACCATGACCGGCAGCCAGGTGACCAAGATCGAGTTCGTCGACGTCACGGTGAACAGCGACCACACCCAGGTGGGCGACCTCGCGGTGACGCTGACCAGCCCGTCGGGCACCGTGCGCACCCTCGCGGTGCAGCACAACTGCCGCGACATGTCGGGCACCACCGTGCCGTGCGGCGCGTGGAACGGCGGCAGCTGGCGCTTCGGCGTCTCGCAGCTGCTCGACGAGCCGGCCGACGGCACCTGGACCCTGAGCGTGCGCGACAACGGCACCGCGGGCACCGGCAGCCTGAGCGGCTTCGGCATCACGGTGCACGGCCACTGATGCGCCACTTCCCCATCCTCTCGACCGAAAGCACCTCCATGACCTCGACCTCTCGTTGCCTCGCCCTGTTCGCCGCGGTCGCGCTGTCCGGCGCCGCGCTGGCCGACGCCCCCAGGGCGGCCTACTTCGACCACGGGAAGAAGCTGACCATCACCCTCGAGCCCGGCCTGGTGGCCGAGTTCGGCAAGGCCGACGCGAAGAGCGCGGTGCTCGCGAGCGCGCCCGGCGCGGAGGAGCTCAAGGTCGGCGCCGGCGGCCCGCGCGTCTTCAAGGTGCCCGCGGCGAGCGTGCGCGTGAAGGCGACCACCTCGGTGGTCTACCGGCAGGGCACGTCTCCGGCGGGCCGCTTGATGGCGCTGCCCGGCGGCATCGTGGTGACCTTCAAGCCGGAGTGGACCGACGCCCAGGTGCGCGAGTGGTCGGCCGCCAAGGGCTACCCGGTGCGCCAGAAGCTGGCCATCACCGGCAACTGGTACGTGCTCGGCACCCCGGCCGGCCAGGCGTCGCTCGACGCCGCGAACGCGGTGCACCAGTCGGGCGAGGTGGTGTCGGCCAGCCCCAACTGGTGGCTGGAGACGGTCACCAAGTAGCGCGCGCGCTAGAAGACGTACGCGAGCTGCAGCATCACCACGGCGGTGGGGGTCAGGTAGCCGACCTCCACGCCCAGGGTGACGGGGCCCAGGTAGCCGCCGAAGCCGAAGGCGACGTGGCCGCGCAGGGGCGAGCCCTGGTTGAAGATGAAGGTCGGCCCGCCCAGCACCTCGAAGTACACCGGGTGCACCACCACGCGGAACGAGAGGTCGAGCGGGGTGCCCACCGCCGGGCCGTCGGTGGTGAGCAGCACGCCGGTGCGGAAGCCGAGCGCGAGGTGCTTGGCGAGGTGCTGCCGCACGCCGAGCGTGACGTCGAACAGCCCGGTGGTGGTGAACCAGGCACCGCCGCCGGCGCCGAGCTCGAAGCGCACGGCGTGGGCGGGAGTGGCGGCGAGCACCGCCACCGCCGCCACGGCCGCGAAGGCACTGCGCCGCATCAGCTCAGGCCGGAATGGAGCGCAGCGAGTTGACGCTGACGGTGGGGAAGTACTCCTGCTTGAGCGCGGTGGCCGCGGCGTCGAGGCCGGCCTTGCCGCCGCCCCGCGCGGTCGCGTCTTCCTTGAGCCGCTGCGCCATGTACTCGGACACCGCCGCCTTGGGGATCTTGCCCGGCGGCAGATCCGCGAGGCCCTTGGCCTTGAGGAACTTCTGGAAGCGAGGGTCGTTGGCCAGCGACGGCGGCAGCTCGTCCATCATCCCCATGAGCAGCATGAGGGTGGTGAAGAAGTCCCAGTCGTCGAAGCCGCCTTCGCGCGCCATCGACGCCGCGGGGTCGGTGTAGATGGGGTCGCGGCTGCGCCCGCCGTAGGAATCGTAGCTGTTGCTGGTGTAGCGGCCGCCGGAGCCGGCGTTGGGGGTCTCCCCGCTGCGGTTGAAGCTGCCGGGCACGGTGTCGCCTTCGGAGACCGGGCCGCCGTCGAGGCCTCCGCCGAGCACGCGCTGCGCGGTGCGGTAGTAGGCGTTGCGGCTCTCGGCGCCGTTGTAGCCGCCGTTGATGCGGTGGGTGATCTCGCTGAACTCGCCCTTGTCGGCGAGCTCGTTGAGGCCGTGGGTCTTCCAGAACCAGCCGGCGATGCGGAAGCCGATGTCGGGGCGGGAGGCGAGCTCGGGGTGCGCGACGAGGTCGACGCCCAGCGCCTCGCTCGCCTTGCCGTAGTTGGCGCGCCCGGTGAGCTGGATGGGGCCGCGACCCTTGTAGCGGACGCCGTCACCCGGGTGGGTGTTGCCGAGGTCGCTGCGGCCTTCGTACGCGGAGCCCGACGCCAGCTCCTCGAAGTACTTGAGCTGGCCCGACTCGTGCGCGAGCTGGGCGAGGAAGGCCGAGGCGCGCTCGGGCGTGTTGATGCCGAACTCCTTCATCGCGTTGTTGAGGTACGGCAGCATCTGCTTGGCCCGGTCGGTGGGGCAGTCGGGCATGATGGCGTGCAGCTGCTCGTAGCTGACACCGGTCTCCGAGAAGCTCGCCTTGGGCGCCTCGATCTTCGCGGCGCCGCTCGCGGTGGAGCCGTTCACCAGGGTGAAGCCGATGGGCCCGTTGTAGTTGCCCAGGTCCTTCCAGAACTTCTGGAAGTCGGCCGGGGCGAACGTCTGGCAGCCCGCGGAGCCGGTCATGCTGTTGCCGCCGGCGTGGAAGAGCATCGAGCCGCCGCCGGTGCTGGTCTTGGCGCCGTCGTTGAACAGACCGTCGTGGTTGGTGTCGCGGTCGACGGCGAACTCGCTGCCCGAGCGCAGCACGTTGCCCAGGTGGTCGGAGTGGCTCTTGTAATAGGTGTACGAGCCCGGCGGGATGCGGCCCAGGTCGAGGCGGCCGTCGTGGTTGGCGTCCTGGCCGTAGCTGCCTTCGTAGTGGCTCGTGGGGTCGGTGTTCGACTGGTAGGTGCGCACGTGGGGCTGGCCCTGCGCGTCCTTCCACAGCATCACCGTGGTGTCGTCGTAGCGGCCTTCGCCGCCGTTGACCTTGGTCGAGGTCGGAGTGCGGAACGAGAGGAGGTTGCGCTCCTCGGGCCCGCCGCGGAACTTGCCGCCCGCCTTCTGGATGATGTCCTGGTAGTAGGCGTACTGGCCGGCTTCCGTCTTGGGAATCGGCTTCACCTCTTCGGTCTTCTCGGCGGCGGCCACCTTCTGGCTCGGGCGGAGGTCGCTCTTGGCCTGCCACCCCTTGGCCTGCTCGGCGAGGCGCTTGGCCTCGGCGGCCTTGCGGGCGGCTTCTTCCCGGCGGCGCTCGGCCTCGCGGGCAGCGGCGGCGGCGCGGGCCTGGGCGGCGGCGATGTCGGCACTGCTTCTGGCAACGGTCATGGTGTGAGTTCCCTCTCGGCCGAAAATGCTACCCCAACCCGGGCCGGGGTCGACCTGCGCAACCGGGCGAACGGGCCGCCTGTCACCGCCAGGCTTCGCTAAGGTGCCGAGCACCCTCGTGGACTCGTTCTCGGAGCCCAACTGGTTCGGGCCGTACCGGCTCACCTCCCGTCTGGCGACGGGCGGCATGGCCGAGGTGTACGTGGGGCGCCACGTCGCGGAAGACGGGGCCATCGGGCCCATGGTGGCAGTCAAGCGCCTGCTTCCCCACCTGATGAAGGATCAGCAGGTGGTCCGCATGTTCCTCAACGAGGCGCGGATCACCTCGCAGATCAACCACCCCAACGTGGTGCGCATCGTCGACCTCGGGCAGCAGAACGGCGAGCCGTTCATCGCCATGGAGCTGCTCGAAGGCCGCACCTTCGCCGAGGTGCGCGAGCAGGCGGCGCTCGACGGGAAGCGGGTGCCGCTGCCGGTGGCGCTGCAGATCCTGGCGGAGGCGTGCAAGGGCCTGCACGCGGCCCACCACGCGCTCGACGACCAGGGGCAGCCGCTGCGGCTGGTGCACCGCGACTTCACGCCCGACAACGTGCACGTGGGCTTCAAGGGCGACATCAAGGTCATCGACTTCGGGGTGGCGCGCACCCAGACCTGGGGCGCGGGCACCGAGCCCGGCACGCTCAAGGGCAAGTTCTTCTACATGTCGCCGGAGATGATCCTCGCCAAGCCGGTGGATCACCGTGCCGACGTCTTCGCCGCGGGGGTGATGCTCTACGAGCAGCTCACCGGGCACCGGCCCTTCACCGGCTCCAGCGTGGAAGAGGTGGTGACCGCCATCGCCGCGGGGCGCCCCAAGTCGCCGCGGGCGTACGAGCCGGCGCTGCCGGCGGCGCTGGAAGCGGTGGCGCTGCGCGCGCTGGCGCACGACCCCGACCAGCGCTTCCAGAGCCTGGCGGAGCTGGAGAACGCGCTGCGCACCATCGGCGGGGAAGTGGCGCTCGCCTCGCCCCAGATGGTGGCGCACTACGTGAGCAACCTCTTCCCGCTCGAGCGCGACCCGATGCGGCAGAGCCTGCACAAGGCGCGGGAGATCGACCCGTCGATGCCGCACGGGGTGTTGCCGAGCGGGCTGCAGTCGAAGGTCGACGCGCTCTTCGCCGCCACCGCGCCGCCGCAGCAGGCCCCGCCGGAGTCGGACACGCTGAGCCAGCCGCTGCTGTCCGAGGCCGCGACGAGCCCCCGGCCGGAGCCGGTCACCCGGGACGAGCGGCTGCGGCCCGAGCCGAAGCGGTCGCGGCTGCCGCTGGTGCTGGGGTTCCTCGCCCTGGCGGCGGTGGGCGGAGGCGCCGGGGTGTGGTGGCGCGCCCAGCACGGGGTCACCGGCGCGGGCGCGCTCGAGGCGCTGCGGGCCGCGAAGGACGACGCGGGCAAGCTCAAGGCGCTCGAGCAGCTCGCCCGAGCCGAGGACGCGACCGCCCCTCAGCTCGGCGCCGGCGCCACCGCGGCGGTGGAGCTCAAGCAGAGCGAGCTCGCGCTGGAGCTGGCGCAGCGGTGGCAGGGCAAGGCGCCGCAGGACGCGGCGAGCTACGTCGCGGAAGCGAAGGCGGCCACCCAGGCGCGCAAGGGGAAGCGGGCGGAAGCCGCGCTGGCGAAGGCGGCGACGCTCGCGCCCGACGACGGCGCGGTGGACGTGGCGGAGGCGGAGCTGCGGGAGGCGCAGGGCGAGGCGAGCGCGGCGGCCGACGCCTGGGGCCGGGCGGTGAAGAAGAAGGTGAAGGACGCGCGCGCCATTCCGCACCAGGGCTTCTGGCTGGCGCAGGCGGGGCGGCTCGACGAAGCGGAACAGGTGCTCTCGAAGGCGAGCCGCGACCCCGAGAGCGCGGCCGAGCTCGCCGGGGTGAAGATGCGCAAGGGCAGCACCGACGAGGCCACCGCGCTGCTGCGGCGGGCGCTCAAGGAGTCTCCGAACCTGGCCCCCGCGCACTACTACCTGGGCGCGGTGCTCTTCGCGAAGGGCGAGGTGGCACAGGCGCGCGGCGAATACGCCAAGGCCGACACGCTGGCGCCGCAGGACCACCGCGCGCTGCTGGCGCTCTGCCAGCTCGAGGCGCGCGAGAAGTCGGCGGCGGTGGACGCGCTCAAGGCGCAGCTCACCCAGCGCTTCCCGGCACAGGCGAAGTCGCTCGTCGCGCAGTGCGAGGCGCAGTGAGCGCGGTCACCGCCTTCATCATCAACGCCGACGACCTCGGGTACGACCCGGGCGTCACCCGCGGCATCCTGGAGGCGATGGGGCGCGGGGTGGTGGGCAGCTGCACCTTCATGGTGAACACGCCGCACTCCGAGGCCGCGGCGCGCGCCTGCCCGGGAGACGCCGCGGTGGGGCTGCACCTGAACCTCGCGCGGTGGAAGCCGCTGGGGAGCGTCGCGCCGGAGAAGCTCGATGCCGGCGGGGCATTCGTGGAAGCCAAGGTGGCCTCGCTCACCGCCGACGAGGTGCACCGCGAGGCGCGCGCCCAGCTCGCCCGGCTGGAGGCGCTCCTCGGCCGGCCGGCGACGCACGTCGACGTGCACAAGCACCTCCACCGGCATCCCCAGGTGCTGGCGGGGCTCATCCGCGCGGCGCTGGAGACGGGCCTGCCGGTGCGCAGCATGGACGCCGGCACCCGCGTCGCGCTGAGGAAGGCGGGCGTGCGGACCAACGACGTGATGCTCGGGGACGCGGGCGCGGAGGCGTACTGGACGCTGCCCACGCTGGAGGCGGAGCTCGCGAAGCTCCCCGAGGTCCACGTGGTGGAGCTGATGTGCCACCCCGGCTACCGGCCGGAGGTGGAGCGCAGCGGCTACGCCGCGCAGCGGGAGGTCGAGCTCGCCACCTTCACCTCCGAGAAGGCGCGGGCGCTGCTGCAGGGGCTGCCGCTCACCGACTGGCGGGCCCTGGCGCGCTGACGGTTGCCGCGGCGGCGTGGCTCCGGAAGCAACGTCAGACGTGACCTCGTCGCGGCAAGGCGTGAGGAGCCGTCCGAGGAGACCTCCAGCCCGAGGCGCGAGGGGACGCGTCCGCCGCTCCGGCGCCGGACAGGCTCGATGGGTGAGCTGCGCCGCCAGAGGACGATTCCTCGCCCCGCGCAGAACACCCTGCCCTAGTCGTCGCTCGCTTCGATGGCGAGGTCGATGGCCTTCGCGCTCGCCGACGACAGCCGCAGGAACCGGATGCCGAGGCCCGGCTCCTCCACCCGGTCGCCCCGGGCGATCCACCGCACCTCGCCCACCGCGTCCACCTTCCCCGTGGGCAGCGTGAACTCCAGGTGCACCTGCTTGCCCAGGGGAATGAAGTGCCGCGTCGCGAGGAACAGCCCCACCTGCGAGAGGTCCCGCACCTTGCCGGTGAGGTTGGTCGCGTGCCCACCGCCGTGAAAGACGATGTCGACGCTCACCCGCTTGCCTTGACGGCGCTTGTCGTCGGCCACGGACCGATGAGTATCACGCCCGCGCAGCGGGCGTCAGGCGCGGCGCCGCGCCACCTGCGCGACCACCTTGCCCAGGAACGAGTCGGGGTTGGTCCGCGCCTCGTCGAGCGTCTCGTACGCGCGGTGCATCAGCGCGCCACGGGTGGTGGGCGAGATCCACACCAGGTCGTGGAACATCACCTCGGTCGGGCTCCACCGCGTCTTCGAGACGTCGTTGCCCATCGACAGGTTGATGGCGCCGATGCCGCTGCCGATGGCATCGCGGATCGCCTCCGCCACGCACGTCGTCATCACGCTGTACTTGGAGTACTCGAGGTCGTACCCCGAGAAGTACAGGTAGAGGTCGTTGCCCAAGAGGAACGCCACCCGGGTCGCCACCACCCGCTCACCGTGCCGCAGCTGGTAGATGCGCGCCGCTCCCGCGGGCTCCAGCGAGAGCAGGTAGTCCCTCAGGAAGTCGCGCCCGCGCGCTTCGGCGAACACGTTCTTGTGGGTGATGGTGTCGGTCGCCTGCGAGCGGTTCTCGTGGAGCGCGAAGAACGTGTCGAGCGCCTTGGGCAGCTCGGCCTTGTCGGTCACCACGCGGAAGGTCAGCTCCACCCCGTCGCGCTTGGGCGCGTTGGTGCACTTGCGCAGCGACTCCTTGATGTTGCGCGAGAGCCCCGCCTTGAAGGTCTCCCACGTCCCGGTGGGGTGCAGGAAGTAGTCGGGGACCTCGCGGTCGAGCCGGACCGAGCCTTCGGCCGCCACCTGGGCGCGCACGTCGCCCCCGGCCGGCACGCCGGTGAAGCGCATGAAGTCCCACTCGTCCTTCGCGCGGCGCAGGTGCCCCAGGAGCGTGCGGTACACGTCGCTCTGCGCCTCGGGCAGGCACAGCACGCCCCGCAGCTCGGTGAGGTTGGGGTCGGCGCCGAAGAACTGCAGCAGCCGCACCCGCGCCGGGCCCCGCGCCGGCCGCTCGGTGATCATCATCGGCGCCACGCCCACCAGCTCGCCACCGGGCCGCCGCAGGGTGGTGACGCGCAGCGAGTGGCGCACCGTGCTGCGGTTCTCGCGGTAGTGCTTCCACCAGGTGAGGTTCCACAGCGGCTCGAAGAACGGCAGCCGCGGCGTCACCCGCTGGGCGAGCGCGGCCCACTCCGGCTCGAGCGCCGCGAGCTCCGCTTCGGTGGTGAGTCGCTCGGCGATGAGGGGCTTCACAGGAACCTGAGGAGAGACTTCGCGTAGACCTTGAGCGCGAGGTAGCGCGCCTGACCCAGCTCGCGCCGGTAGCGCGCGTGCATGTGGTTGTACGACACCACGATCTTCTCGTCGTTGAGCCGCGAGTGCATCAGCGACGGGCCGATGCGGTAGTGAATGGTGACCTCGTCGAGGAACGCCGCCGGGAACTTCTGGAACACCCGCGCGTAGTAGTCGACGTCTTCCACCATGCGCACGTCGGGGTCGAAGGCCCCTGCGGCGTCGACCGCCGTGCGGCGCGACATGCCCGCCGAGCACACCAGCATCGTCTGCTGGAACGCCTGCACCGCGGCGAAGGCCTGCGCCCCCAGCTGGTTGCAGCGGCTCGCCCGGCGCGCGGCGTCGGAGAAGAACTCGTGCTCGTGCGCCAGCGCCTTGTCGTCGACGCCGAAGGGCGCCACCTTGCCGAAGAGCGCTCCCACCTTGGGGTGCTCCTCGAAGAAGCGCCGCGCGCGCGCGTAGTGGCCACGCGGCACCACGTCGTCGTCGTCGAGGAAGTGCACCAGCTCGCCGTCGGCCTGGGTGAGGCCGAAGTTGCGCACCAGCCCCGGCACACCGCCGGTGGGCTTCGCCATCTTGAACCAGCGCACGCGGCTGTCCTCGAACTTCTCGATGACCGCCTGCGCGGCGCCCTCGGGGCTGTCGTCGACCACCACCACCTCGACGGGCCCTTCCTGGGCGAGGACGCTGCGCACCGTTTCCTCGAGCTCCAGTGGCCGACGAAACGTGGGGATGATGGTCGAGACCTTCAGCGTCATGTGCCCCGTCTCATAACGCACCCGGACGACGAATCGATCCGATTTTCCCCTGATCCACGACGGGTCTTCAGTGGCGAACCGCGACACCGGCAGCAGCGAGCTTGCGGGCGCCTTCGTCACTGACCTCGGTGCCCCGCAGGTCGAGCCGCTTGAGGCCCCGCGCCAGGAGCCCGGGAATCGCCGCGTCGGTGACCCGGGTGTGGGTCAGCGACAGGTCGCGCACCGTGGCCGGCAGCGCCCCCAGCGCGCGGTCGCCGACCTCCGTGCCCGACAGCCCCACGCGCACCAGCGCCCGGCACGCCCCCAGCGCCCGCGCGCCCGAGTCGGTGACCGGCAGCATGCCGAAGTCGACCGCGCGCAGCCGGCAGTCGGGCGGCAGCCGGCCGAGCCCCTTGTCGGTGACCCGCGAGCCGCCGAGGCTGAGCGCGCGCAGGCTGGGCATCGCGAACAGCGAGGCCAGGCCCACGTCGGAGACCTCGGTGAAGGACGCCGACAGCTCGCGCAGCGACGGCAGCGCCGCGAGCCGCGCCGCCCCCGCGTCGTCGAGGCCGGTGGCCGACACGTCGAGACTCTCCAGCCCGTCGAGCGCACCCAGGCCACCCAGCGCGGCGGCGCGGGCGCCCGAGCTCGACAGCGACAGCGAGACGAGGTGCTTCCAGCGCGCGAGCACCCCGAGGTCGGACCGCGAGAGGTCGAGCCCGGACAGGTCGACCGCGGTGAGGTGCTCGAGCGGCGCCAGCGCCGCCAGGCCCGCCGCGCCCACGTGGGTGGCGGCGAGCGAGAGCTCTTCGAGCGAGGTGGCCAGGGCGAGCGCCTTGGCGCCGGCGTCACCCAGGGCGGTGCCGCCCAGGTTGAGCGTCTTCAACGTGCGCAGCGACGCGAGGGTGGCGGCGCCCGCGTCGGAGACCGCGGTCCGCTCCAGCGAGAGCCGCTCGAGGAACGGCAGGCCCGGCAGCACGACCAGCCCGCCGTCGGTCACCTGGGTGCGCGAGAGGTCGAGCGTGCGCAGCTCTCGCAGCGCGCCGATGCGCTTGAGCGTGGCGTCGCCGACCTGGTCGCCGGCGAGGTGCAGCACGTTGAGCGCCACCGCCTTCTCGAGGCCCTCGAGCCCGAAGTCGGTCACCAGCGTGCCCGAGAGGTCGAGCGCGCGCAGCGCGTGCAGGTCGCGCAGCGAGCGCAGCCCGGTGTCGGTGAGGTGATTCTCGGCGAGCGAGAGGCTCAGGAGCGCGGTGCGGCGGGCGACCGCCGGCAGCGCGGCGTCGGTGATGCCGGTGCCCGAGAGGTCGAGCGCCTCCAGGTGCTCCAGCCCGGCGACCGCCTTGGCGCCGTCGTCGCCCACCTCGCAGCCCTCGAGGTCGAGCTCCTCGAGCGCGCCCAGCCGGGCCAGCGCGGGGCCGGCGCCGTCCTTGACCTCGGAGCGGGCGAGCACCAGCGCGCGCAGCGGCAGCCGGCCGAGCGCCCCCAGGCCCTTCGCGGTGACGCGGGTGCCCGTCAGCCACAGGGTGTGCAGCCGCGGCAGCCCGGCGAGCGTGCGCAGCCCGGCGTCGCCCACGTTGGTGTTCGACAGGTCGAGGAACTCGAGCGACTGCAGCGCGAGCAGCGCCTCGAGGTCGGCGTCGGAGAGCGCGGGGTGGCCTTCGAGCGAGAGGCCCTTCACCTGCGCGCCCTGGAGCGCCTGCACCACCGCGCGCACGTCGGCGGTGTCGTCGGTGGGCTTCACGAACCACTCGCCGCGGGGCGGCAGGTCGACGGGCGGGGCGACGAAGGGGCCCACGCGCACCGGCACGCCGAGCGGCGCGCGGATCCACAGCGAGAACGGCCGGCCCACCTCGGCGCGGGCCGCGGGGGCGTGCCGGCACGCGTGAAGCGCGAGAGCGAGCCCGAGAAGTGCTATGGGCCGCGGCGCCATGGCCACCAAGCCCTCGAAGAAGCTCGACACCTTTCCCAACCCGGCACCTTCCGACGACTACGAGATCGCCTTCGACTGCCCCGAGTTCACCTGCCTCTGTCCGCTGACCGGGCAGCCCGACTTCGCGCGGTTTACCATTCGCTACTGCCCGCAAGACACCTGCGTCGAGCTCAAGAGCCTCAAGCTCTACCTGTGGAGCTTCCGCAACGAGGGCGCCTTCCACGAGAAGGTGACCAACACCATCTGCGACGACATCGCCAAGGCGATCGCCCCCAAGTGGATCGAGGTGGTGGGCGACTGGTTCATCCGCGGCGGCATCGGCACCAAGGTGACCGTGCGCCGCGAGGCCAAGGGCAAGAAGCGCTGACCGAGCGCTTGTCCGGTCGACCTGACTCCACGAACGGGCCGTGGGCACCCTGCCCCCGGCCCCTTCAGGCCCCAAGCACCTGATTCTCCAGGGCAATCGGCGCTCACCGGGCGCGGTGCCCTTCTTGCTCACCAGGGCCGCATGCGCGCCCTGCTCCTCGCCTGCCTCGTCCTCACCGCCTGCGACGCCGACATCCTCGGCGGCGAAAGCCCGGCCGCCCTCGGCGATCCCGCGAGCCCTGGAACCCCGGCCGGCTCGGGCGGCGGCAGCGCGGCGCCGGCGCCCACGCCCACGCCCGCGCCACCGGCGGTTCCCGCCGTCATCCCCGAAGCGAAGGGTCCGGTGGTGCCGGGGCCGAGCCCGCTGCGCCGGCTGTCGCACCGG
>JAIBBQ010000195.1 GCA_019694595.1 Myxococcaceae bacterium | reverse complement strand
GCGAGCGGGTGGCGGTGCTGCCGCCGCCAGGCGCGCTCGACGACGTCACCCAGGCGATGCGCTGGGGCGCGGACGGGGCGTTGCGCGCGGGCGCGGGCACGCTGCGCGAGCGCGCCGAGCTGCTCAAGGCGATGCTGGAGGCGATGGGCGCCACGGCGAAGGTGAAGGCGGCGACCTGGCCGTCGGGGCTCACCGCACAGGCGCTTGCGGCGGCGCGGCCGCCCGCGTTCCGGCTGGAGGCCGGCACCAACCTCGACCTGGTGCGCATGAATGCGGCGGGGCCGCAGGTGAACCCCGCGCCGGTGGTGGAGGCGCTGCTCGCGGCGCTGCCCGCCGAGCAGGCGAAGGTGGCGAGCCCGGTGAGCGGGGTGGGCGCGTCGCTCCCGGTGGTCGAGTACACGCTCGACGGGGTGACCCGCTGGGCCTTCGCGGCGGGCGAGCTGGGCGAGGTCGACGCAGCGCCCGCCGGGCTGACCGCGGAGCTCTCGCCGGTGAGCCTGCCGAAGGTGAGCGTGCGGCTGCTCGCGCTCTTCGGGGACCTGCCGGGCGTGCCGTCGTCGCAGCAGCTGGTGGAGCTGGTGAAGGGGACGTGGTCGACCGAGCAGCTGGTGGGGAACCGGCTGCAGGTCTCCTTTCCGCCGCCCGACGTGTCGTCCTTCACCGCGGACCCGGAAGGCATGCCGCTGCGGTCGCCGGCGCTGGCGCTGCAGGGGCTGGCGACGCGCGAGGCGCTCTGGCGCCCGAGCGGGAAGCTGGCCGCGACGCCTCCCGTCACCGGGCCGGTCATCAGCCTGTCGGGCGGGCGGGTGTTCGACCTGGGGGGCGGCGCGCTGGAAGGGCCCTACGGGCCAATTGCGACGCTCTCGGAGTCCCGTCACGCCGAGGTGCTGGGGCAGGTGGCGACGCTCGAGGTGGTGGCGCAGGGCGGAGCGTTCCCCGACGTGGTGCTGACCGTCGCGGCGAAGGACGGCAGCGGCGCCGGGCTCGAGGGCCTGTCGGCGGCGGACTTCGCGGTGAGCGACGAGGGCAAGCCACAGGCGCTCACGCTGCTGTCGAACGCGGGCGTGACGCGGCCCAAGGTGATGCTGGCGTACGACTGCAGCGGGAGCGTGAGCTGGGCGGCGCCGGCGGACAAGGCGGCGTTCGACGACGCGCTGGCGCAGGCGCTGGAGTCGGCCGGGGTGGCGGCGACGTACGACCTGGGCCTGGCGGCGATGGGCGCGCAGCCCACCGGGTGGAGCGCGCCGAACGCGACGGCCATCAAGAGCTTCGCGGCGACCTGTGTGTCGGCCTCCGACGTGTGGACGGCGCTCGGCGACGCGGCGCTGGTCGCGGGCGCGACGGCGGTGGTGGTGGTGAGCGACTTCGACGCCTCCGATGTTCCCGAGCGGATCCCTGCGCTGCAGGCGCGGCTGGCAGCGAGCGGGCTCGCGGTGGCGGTCATCGGCGCGGGCACGACGGTGAAGGAGGCGACGCTCGCCGACGTGGTGCGGCTGTCGGGCGGCAAGCGCTTCGACCCCAAGGATGCGGGCTTCACGGCGGCGCTGACGGGCTTCGTGGTGGAGGCGGCCAAGCGCGCGCGGGCCTCCGCGTACCGGCTGACGTACCGGGTGCCGCGGGAGCAGCGCACGGCGTCGGGCATGCGCACCGCGACGGTGGCGCTCGCGGCGCGGGCCGCGGTGAGCGGTTCGGCGCCGTACGAGGTGCCGGTGGCGTCGGCGCGCGGGCAGCTGGGCGTCGGCGGGCTGTACCTCGAGCTGACGGTGAACGGCCGGGCGGTGACGCGGCGGTTGAGTGGACCGGTGGCGAACCGGTTCGGCACGTACCCGGTGCCGGGCGCAGCGGACTTCGTGGAGACGCAGGACCTCATCGCCGGCGTGACGACGGTGGCGTTCGAGCCGGGGAGTCCGACGACAGGGGCGAACCTCGATGACCTCATCGCGAGCGTGCTGTCGCTGGAGCCGCTGGGGAAGACGGTGGGGCAGCCGCTCACCGCGACCTTGAGCGCGGCGGAGCAGCTGCGGGTGTACAGCGGCGCGCTGGCGGCGCTGGTGGATCCCGGGCCGGCCTCGACGCTGGCGGTGACGCCGGAGCAGCTGCGCGTGGTGGTGATGACGGAGACCGCGGGGTACCACGGGCTGCAGCGGCGGCTCGACGTGGTGCCGGAGCTCAACCGTGCGGTGGTCGCCTCGAGCGACGCGGCGGCGGCCTTCCGGGCGGCGCTCTCGTCGACGGTGGCGCTGAGTCTCCGTGAGGGCATCGCGGTGAAGCGCAGCGCGGCGGCGGCGCTGGCGGGGGCGGCGCTGCAGTACGTGGCGCCGTTCGCGAGTCCGTCGAGTCTCGAGGGGTTCAGCGCGGAGGAGCTGGCGCGCTGGCAGCGGGTGCTCGACCAGTACTCGGGGTGGCACCGCTTCGTGCCGAAGACGCCGGCGCCGGGGGCGCTGTGGGTGGTGGACCCGGCGACGGGGACCGCGGTGGCGGTGTTCCTCGACGGGAGCGGCGGCGGGAAGTGCGACGACGCGCGGTGGAATGCGGGGCTGCAAGCGGAGCTGGCGCTCTTGACGCTGTGCGCGTTCTACCAAGCGGCGGCGTGCGAGGCGGCGAAGAAGGGGGGCAGCGCGCCGGGCGTCTACGCGTGCGTGGGCGCGAAGGTGGCCTCGGTGGGGGCAGGGGTGGCCTCGCTCCTCGCGGGGTACTTCCTCACCGGCGCGGAGTACTACGACCTCGCGGCGCTGGTGATCAGCGTCATCGCCACGCTGGGGCCGGTGGGGCCGGCGGTGGGCGGCATCGTGGGGCTGGGCACGCTGGCCCTCAGCCTCTACGAGACGGCCGACGCGGTGGCGGAGAACTGCTGACGCGCGGGGTCAGGAGGGGGTGGCGCGGGCCGTCGAAGCGGTTAAGGTGGCCTGCGAAAGGAGCAGTACCGTTTCGACCGGGGGCGACCTGGTTTCGACGGGGGCAAAGACGTTCTGCGACGCGTGTCGAGCCGGTTCCGGGGCTCGTAAAAATCTGGGGCAAAACCAAAAAAAGCCAACGACAACGTTGAGCTTGCTCTCGCGGCCTAGCGGCTGCTGAGCACGGCCCCCACGCTTCCGCCCATGAGCGTGGACCAGGGCCGCCATCAGTGGGCTGGCCTGCCGGTATCTCCGGGCTGGTGGGCGAGACAAACGGAGATCGGTCCCGGCGTATCCCGTCCGTGGGAGACGTCGAGGACCTAAAAAATTCGCGGACTACACACGTAGGGTCGTAGAGCAGAAGGCTTCCGGACGAGGGTTCGATTCCCTCCGCCTCCACAGCAGTTGCTCGTCGTGCAAGCGCCCTGGCGCGCTGCCTGCCAAGTTCGCCCCGGGAGCACACGAGATGACTCGCGCAATGGCCATGGTGGTGGCGGTGGCGGGTGGCCTCAGCCTGGGGGCTGGTCTGCTCGCGCCGAACTGGCCCTCGGTGTTCATCGGAGTGGCCGTGGTCATCGTGGCCCTGGTCGCGCGCCGTGCAGATGTGGAGCAGGGCGCGCTGCTCGGCATCGCCATCGTGGGCGTCCTGGTGTCCGGAAGCCTCCTGCTCGGGTGGCGCACGTACGACCGGCTCGCCCCGCGTCGCGACCTCGCGCTCGACGCGAAGTACGCGCGAGAGGGCACGATGGTGATGGCGCAGCTGAAGCACACCGACGAGGTGCAGGTGTTCAGCAACACCGGCGACCACCTCGACCACTGTGCCTGGTTCAACTTCTACACGCCGGACGAGCGCCGGGCGTCTGCCAACCGGTGCGACTTCTCGCCCCAGGAGATCGAGCGGCTGGGCACGCTCAAGGGGCAGTGGCTGAAGCTGCTGTACCTGCCCGCGCGACTGGAGCCACGGGACCCCTCCGTCGGGATCGACTTCTTCCTGAACGACTATCGGCTCGTTCTCGAGCTCAGCCTCGAGGACCAGAAGGCCTTCGAGGAACGGCACGTGATGCCTCCCGACGCCGGGCCGCTCGAGGTGATGGGCTTCTAGCCGGCGACTCGAGCGAGGCAGGTCAGGGGAGCGCGGCGGTCCACGTCGCTCCAGCGTGGGAAAGCGAAAGGCGCTCAGCCGAGTCAACGCCAAGGCCCCGGTTCGGCCGCGGGTGGAGCATGCCGCGGGCGTCTCGACCCTCGGGAGTCTCTGGGCCCTGCACGGTCCGGCTGATGATCCGAACAGCCTGCGCTACCTCGAGCTGTCGATCGACGGTGCCCCCCTGAAGGAGCTCTTCGCTCGCGACTGCGTCACTCCATTCGGATGGGGCACGATTCCCAGCCAGATGGCCGCGCTGGATGCGCTCCTGATGCTCGTGCCTGGGGAGCTTCCTGGCGGGCGGGTTTCGCTGCACGTCTGCCACGTCTGTGGCGATGCCGGCTGTGGCGCGGTCGCTGCGCTGGTGGAGCAGCGCTCGGGGCTCGTGGTGTGGCGCGACTTCGGGGTGGACGACCCCAATTTCGGTCAGGTTGACCGACGTGGCTTCGAAGACCTGGGGCCCTTCTACTTCGAGGCCAATGCTTACCGGCGCGCGCTCGAGGAGGTCCGGCGGGTGGTGCGCACCGGCCGCTGAGCACTCAGCGGCTCAAGCCGGTCGCCTTCGCGCGCTCCCCTGCCGCCACCATCGCGCCCGGCAGCGGCGGCTGGGTCAGCAGCATCAGGTGGAGATCGAGCATCCACCCGTCCGTCAGCTGCGCGCGCTCACGCACGCAGTTCCCCGCGGCGTCGCACTGGGCCACCACCTCATGCGCGAGCAGCAGCGTCCGCGCCCCCAGCGGCTCGAGCTCCCCCGGCCCGACCCGGCGATCGGCGTCGCGGTCGAACCACAGCTGCAGCGTCGCGTGCGCCGGGTCGCGCCCATCGACCACCCCGTCGCGGTTCTCGTCGAGCGCCGAGAGCGCGCTGAACCCATCCGGTGCGAGTCCGCCCTCCGTCGCCGTGAACGAGCCGAACAGCTCGCGCCCCGAGGTCACCGCGCCATCGCCGTCGAGGTCGCGCACCAGCCAGGCGCACGCCGGGGCAGGCCACACGGAGAAGCGCGGCGCTCCTGGCTCGAAGGCAAAGGCCCTCGTCGCCTGAGCCAGCTCGACCTTCGAAGTGCGGCACCACAGGAGCGGGGTGCCCGGACCCGAGGAGGGCCTGCCGAGTCGCCGCTGCACGAAGCGGGGCTTCGAGAGCTGCACCGGAAACTCGGCCGCCGTCGGCCGCTTCACTTCCGCTGGCGGTTGCGCTCGAGGCGCGGCCGGCTCGCTCGCGGCGGCGCTCATCGACAGCACGCAGCACAGTATGGAAGCGTCGCGCACGCGCATGACTTCAGTCTCGTTCATCCTGCTCCTGTCGATCCAGTCGGGCTGGCAGGTGGAGCAGACGCCACTCGCCCCGAGCGGCTGGGAGGTGCGCGACGCGGTGCCCATCGACGACGAAGCCGTCGGCGTCATCGCCACCCGGACCTCCGACGCCGGGACGTCGATGGATGGCGTGTTCCTGGCACGAGGCGGCAGTGCTCCGCTGGCGCTCGGCACGTTCCCGCAGGCACAGGAGTGGACCGGCGCCGGGACGGGCTTCACCGTCGGCGTGCTGAACCCAGACGGAGGCCTCGAACTCTCGAGAGTCCGGCGCGATGGCGGAGCCGCGGCGCTGACGTCGCTCGGCACGTTCAAGCAGAGCCTCAACGAATTCGGTGAGCCGGTCGGCGAACGGGTCTCGGCCGTGTCGTGCGATTCCGCCGTCAGCGAATGCGCCGTCGTCATCTCCGGAGGGACGGCGTTCCGCTGGAGCCGAGGGGTGCGGACCCTCCTGGACCGGCACCCCAGGCCGCACCCCGATCCGTTCATGGTCGCGCAGACCATCGAGTACCTCGTGGAGCCCTGGGGCGCGGCGATGAGCCCCGACGCGAAGTGGCTGGCGCTCGGCGTGGGTAACAGCACCGTGCTCTCCGAGCCGGGCAAGCCAGGCGTCACCGTGCTGGCGCTCGAACGGACGCTCAAGCTCCCGACGCTCAAGGCCTTCGCTGCCCAGGTGAGACAGGTGGAGCGGGCCGAGCGGGCGCATCCTCCGACCAAGTCGTGGGACCGCCCGAAGGATCTCTGCCGGACCGTTCCGCTCGGGTGGCGTGACGGGAAGCTCGAGGTGGCGCAGGAGCAGTCTTCGAACGACGTCGGCTCGGAACCGTGTCCGCTCACGCCGGAGTTGTTCACCTTCGACCCCCTGAACGGGCGTCGCGAACCCATTCCCGACTACCCGTGGCGGGTCCTCGAGTGTCCGCAGGGCGGGTGGACCTCGAAGTTCGGCACCTTCGTGACCAGCTGCCCGACGCCCGAGCAACAGATGAAGAAGTCGAGGCAGGGACCGACGACCGAGCGAGAGGAGCTGCCCGAAGCGGTCGGCCTGAGCGAGACCGAGATCTTCGTCATGGCGCCGAAGAAGATGGTGTTCCGGTGGTACCGCGGCGCTCCCGAAGGGAAGGGGCTCCCGTTCGACGTCGAAGGGCCGAGCGTGATCACCTTCCGGCCCGACGGGGTCCTCGTGGAGTCCGTCGACTGGCGTCACGGCAGCGCGATCTTCCGGCACCCGATGCTCGACGACTGGCACGTGATCGAAGGCAGCCACGGCCGCGCGCTGGTGCGTCTGCGCCGAGGGCGCTGAACGCAGGCGAGGGTGACCCGAGCCAATCGGGCCCCCTCGACCGCGGACCTGAACGACTCAGGTCTGGAAGCCGTCTTCCGGGGCGCACGCGACGACCGTGTTCCCGTCCTTCATGCAGAACTGGTACTGGATCCACCTGTTGTTGGTGACGCTGCAGTTCTTGGTGCTGCCGCTGCCGCCCTCGTTGTCGCAGATGTGCCAGGCGCCGCCCTGCACGCGCCAGTAGACGCGCTGGCCGAGTCCGTCGGCGGAGTTGTCGTGGAGGGTGATGACCGCGCTCGACTTCGCGGTGCAGGAGCCGCGCAGGTTGCCGCTCTTCAGCAGGCGATAGGTCTCGCTGCCGATGATCGCGCTGTACTGCCAGCTCCACCCGGTCGAGGCCGCGGCCTGCACGGCGCCCTCGGTGGTGCCGAGCTGATCTTCAGTGGTGGGGTCGGCGCTCTCCACGCCACACGCGGGGAGGAAGGAAAGCGCAGCGAAAACGACGGCGGACGACAGAATGCGGGGCGAAGACACGGCGGACTCCTGTTCAGGTGATGAGCGGAATGCTCGCGGCGCCCCTGTGCAATGCGATTGCCAGCGGCAACCGCCCGTCGACGCAGTGACGTGAAGGCGCTGGAGCACCGGATCGCGACTCGGAAATTCGCGGAGTGTTTTCTGGGAGAGGACACCGACTTCTTTCGCTGAGCTCCGTACGATTTTTTTGAACGTTTCTCGCGCTCGCGGGGTCACGTGCATTTTCCATCGACACACGCGAGTCCCGCGGCACAGCGGGTCGCGCAGGCGCCGCAGTGCTCGGGGTCGGTGCCGAAGTCGACGCAGTGGAAATCGCAGAGCGTGCCGCCGCTGTAGAGGCACCTCGACGAGGACGCGAGGTCACAGAGCTCCTGCGCGCGGGTCCCCGGCAGCCCGAGGCGAGCCGGCTCGCGCACCGTTCCCGCGTTTCCGGTGAGCGCCGTGTAGATGACGCAGGCCGAGACCAGCGTGCCCTCCGCGCTCGGGTGACTGCCGTCGCTCGCGTAGAGCTCGGGGCCGAACCTCTGCCAGATGTTGCCGACGTCGGCGAGCTCACCACCGAAGAGCAGCTGGGCCGTGTGGTAGCGGTCGTGGAGCTTCCGGGTCATCTCCTCGGGGTCGTGAACCCCGGACATCGGGTCCGAGTACAGCGGATCTCCGGCGCGCCTCGCCCACGTCTGGAACCAGAGGGTCCTCGTGTGGCCCTCCCGGGCGGCTCGGCTCAGGGTGGACGCGCCGACGTAGAAGTCGTCGGTCCCGAGGATCGGCTCCAGGCTCTGCCCCTGGAGCACGACCACGTCGAAGCCACCGTCGCCGAGTCGCTGGCGGGCCGACACCTGATCGATGAGCCGGGCACCGGGCATCACCACGGCCTCCACCTCGAGCCGGGGCCCGAGCGCGGCCACCACCGCCGGCAAGTCGTTGGTGGCGGTGTAGCTGTTCCCCACGAAGAGGACCCGCAGCGTCCCGGCGTCGGCTGACCCGGCATCGGCCATGGGTGTTGGACCCGCGTCGGCCTCGCCCCCATCGGCCTGGCCTCCATCGGGCCCGCCCGCGTCAGGGGGCCCGGCGTCGTCGGCCCCTGGCGCCAACGGCGGCGTCGGGTTCCCGAGTCCACAGCCCACCAGGAGAAGCGGCAGCACCCATCGGAGTGTTTTCATGCCGCGCACAGTGGCGTCGGTCGAGAAGTGCTGTCCATTGACATGATTTCAGTCGATTGTGTCGCCAGGAGACAGAATCCCCATGGAGCTGACCGACCTTCGCTACTTCGCCAGCGTCGCCTTCGCGGGCAGCTTCTCCCGGGGAGCGCGGCAGTCGTTCGTGACCACGCCCGCGGTGAGCAAGGCGGTGCAGCGGCTCGAGGCGGAGCTCTCGGTGCGGCTGTTCGAGCGCACGACCCGCTCGGTGACCATGACGCCCGCGGGGCGAGAGCTGCTCGAGCGCGCCCAGCGCATCTTCGCGGAACTCGAGTCCTTCAAGGCCGAGGTCGAGGGGCGCGAGGAGCGCCTGGGGGGCGAGCTCCGGGTCGCCGCCAACGAGGTGCTCTCCATCGAGCTGTTGCCGCTCGCGCTGGCTGGCCTGCTGCGCGCGCATCCGGGGCTCAACGTGGCCGCCCACGAGATGCTCCCCGAGGCGATGGGCGCCGCGCTGCGCGAAGGCCGGATCGAGGTCGGCTTGACCATCGGTGGCCGCACGTCGGCCGGCATCGCGTCGCACGAGCTGGGCCGCAGCCAGGGGGTGCTGGTGTGCGGGCGCACCCATCCGCTCCATGGCAGGCCGCGGGTCTCGGCGCGTGACCTCGCCGAGCACGTATGCGTCGTGCCGCGCTTTCTCGGCCTCGAGCACCTGCCGTCGCTCGATCAGTTCCCCGACCAGCGCTGGCCGCGGAGAGTGGGCGTCACCATCGAGCTGATGCAGATGGCGATTCGCCTGGCGGAGGAGGGCGTGGGCCTCGGCTACTTCCCGGAGATCTCCGTGCGCGCCCAGCTCGATGACGGCCGGCTCTGGTCGCTCGAAGGCCTGCCGGCGCGCGAGCCCTTCGTGCTGCGGGCGCTCACGCGCGAGGCGGTGCGGATGCGGCCGGCGGTGCGGGCGCTGCTCGCGCAGCTGACGATGCTGGTGCGCGCCGCAGGGCGGCCCCGGCGCACGTCACCGCGGACGTCGCGCCGAAGGTAGGCGGGCGACGAGCACGGGACTCAGGGACGCACCGGGTGGCATTCCTGAACGCCGCACACCGTCACGCAGCCGCCATCGCCCGGGTCCTGACACACCTGCGGGCACGTGAAGGGCTCATCGAAAGAACAGCCGGGCGTCGCGGCGCAGTCGTCCTGGACCAGGCCCTCGCACGGGCCGACGGCCCCGTCGTGGTTCTTGTCCCACGGCTTGGCGACGGGCCGGCCACAGCCGAACGCCGCCAGGAGCATCGTCGTCATCAAAGCCACCACCGTCACTCGAACAGGTCCACGCATCGTCGTTTCCTCGGAGCGCCCGCGGGAGTGCGGGGCGTACGGTGCGTTGAGCATCGCGTGTGCCACCTCGCGCGGGGCGAGGTCCCGAGGGGTTCACTCGAGTCTCAGCGCTGCCGTTCACGACTCCGTGAGCACTGCGCCTCAGATTTTTCTGCCAGGTGTCCCAATTTGGTTCGTCCGTGCGACTTTCGCGGGCTCGCGTGTCTCGCGCGCTCTTCTCGAGCCCGCTGGTGTGGGCGAGCCACGTCGCTGGCTGGACATGCGGTGGTCCGGGCAGCTTGAGTTCCATTGATGGCTGATCAGTCCAAGGGCAGTGCATGGCTGCTTCTGTCCGGCGCCGGAATCTTCGCGGTCGGACTCGCGACGGGCGTCGTGCTGATGAGTCGGGGCGAGGAATCGCCCCCGAGCGAGGTCCGGGCTCCGATGCCCGCGGCTCCAGCGGTGGAGGCGCCGCCCGTGCTGGAGCCGCCTGCCACTCCGCCTGCGGCAGACGTGCGGCCTCAGCGAATCACCCGGTCGCCCCCCGACACCTGGCCGGAGGAGCCGGTCGCGCCGCCGAGCCTCGCGAGGGCCGCCCCGACCGCCTTGTCTCCGCCGAGGCCGGTTGCTCCAGCGCCCCAGGTCCCACCGTCCGAGGTCGAAGCGGTCGACGCGTCGGTTCCCGTTGCTCCAGCTCCGAGCGTGCTCCCCGTTGCGGTCGTTCCCGAGGTCAACGGAGAAGGTTCCGAGCTCCTCAAGCGCATCGATGCCACCCGTGCAGCGCTCGGCGACTTCGAGGCGCTGTGCCGGCTGACAGACATGCCGTCTCCGCTCGGCGTGAAGAACGTTCGCGAGTTTCTGGTCTTTCGCGGTGCGCTCACCCGAGGCTTCGTCGCGGTCCAGACGAAGCCAAAGAACCACCGCGGTGATGCCGTCTTGTCCAATCTGAACAACCTGTTCACCTTCGATGCTGCTCGTGGGGGCTGGACACGAAGCACGGCGTTGAATGCGATCTTCGGCGTCCCGCTTCGCCTGTCCGACTTGCACCCCGGGCGACTTTCCGACGAGTACGACGTGATCGGCACCGGACAGCTCCAGCTCGACGGAGCATCCGCGACGGAGGTGCACCTCGCCGCGCGGCCCGGAACACTCGGGGTCGTCCCTTCGATGATCCTGTGGGTGGACTCGCTCCATCGTCCCGTGCGGCTCGTGGAGCTGTCGTCAGCGGGCGAGGTTCAACGCACGGTGAACTTCTCGCGCTACTTCATGCCCGAGCCGAAGCGCCCCGGGGCCGAGCTCTGGTTTCCGTCACAGCTCACCATCACGGATGCCCTGGAGCCCGGACGGACCCTCACGGTCGACGCGATCAGCGTCGGTCTCTCGAAGGCCGACGCGAGCACCTTCACCAAGGCCTTCGTCGAGAGCCAGAGCCGCTGAGGCCCATCGCCTCAGGGCAGGCACTCGAGGACGACCACGCTCTCCGCCGCGGGCGCGGTCACGGTGACGCCACCGGCCGAGAACCCGCCGTCCGTCGTCCCCGCGAGGAGCAACCGCGGGACCGTCTGCACGAAGCTGCGGATGCTCTGGAAGCGCTCCTCGCCGCCGCCACCGTAGAGGCCGACCGAGTGCAGCCCACCGTCGGCGGACATGCGCACGGCCAGCGCGTCGCTGCCGCCCTGCGGGGTGTACCCCGCGTCCTTGATGGAGAAGGCCTGGTGCACCGAGCCGACGACGAAGGCGTTGCCACGGGAGTCCACCGCGACCGACTCCAGCCGGTCCCCCGGTCCGCCTTGCCAGACGAGCGACGCGGCCGTCGCGCCCGTCGAGGCGCGCAGCTGGTGGATCGCCAGCTCTCCCGTCGGGCTGGAGAGGGCAAGCCACACCGCGTCGCGCGCCCGGTCCACCGCGAGGGCTCCGGCGAACGGATCTGCCGAGGTGAGCGGCGTCACGCTCGGTGCCACCCCGGGCGTGTTCAGCGAGCCGTGCAGCAGATACGACTGCGCCTTGTTGCCGATCAGCGTCACCTTCGGTCCCGCATAGCCGCCGGCGTCGTTCTGGAACTCGCCCGTGCCGGGCACCGTCACCACGGTCATCGATGCGCAGGCCGTCGAGAGCAGCACGAAGTACTCGTTGTTGGAGAGCACCGCCGCCCGGGCATAGACCGGCTCCAGCGTGTCGCACGCGAACCACAGCGGCGACCCCATCGAGAAGCCGCCGCTCCCGTGCGTCATCGGCCACAGGAACCCCACCGTCGACGGCAAGTCCACCTCGTTGCCGAGCTGGTAGCGGCGCTTCTGCCAGCCGGACCAGGCCGCGACGTCCACGCCGCCTTGCTGGTCTGCCCACAGCGACGAGGACGCGAACGCCACGTCGGGGAAGGTGCTCAGCCCGGGGTTGTTCATGTTGTAGGCCGCGATGCCGTCGACGTAGAGCGTCACCGACGCGCCGTTCGCCGGGTAGCCGTTGCGCTCGGGCGGTGCCTTCACCTGCACGTAGAGCGCGGTCGCCGCGCCGGTGGGCAGCGGCACCGCTCCCGCGAAGTAGCTGTCGGTGGGAATCGCGAGCCCACTCAACCCCGGCGCGTTGGAGAGCAGCGCCCAGTACGAGCTCACGTCTCCGTTGCGCTGGCTCGCCGCGAAGAAGCGCTGCTGGGAGACGGGGTCGAGCCACGCCGCCGCGGCGTGCGCCCCGCCGAGGTCCGCCGACACCTGGGCCAGGTTGGTCGGCGGCGAGTGGTTGATGCAGTTCGAGAAGGGCAGGGGGAGCGCGCCGGGCCCGCCGTCGGTGCCGCCGTCGACGCCGGCATCCATCCCGCCGTCCGCCATCGGAGCGCCGCCGCCCGTGCCTCCGCCCATGCCACCGCCCATCCCGCCGCCCGCGCCGCCACCCGAAGCGCCGCCGCCGCCCGCAGCAGCGCCACCGCCCGCGGCAGCGCCAC
>JAIBBQ010000194.1 GCA_019694595.1 Myxococcaceae bacterium | reverse complement strand
GGCTCAAGTTCTTGCGTCGTGCGGTGGCTTCAACTACAGCCGCCACCGGTCTGCGCGATTAGCTCAGCTGGATAGAGCGTCGGCCTCCGGAGCCGAAGGCCACAGGTTCGAATCCTGTATCGCGCGCAAGAGAAGGCCCTGGAGTCGCTGGAAGTACTCCCGCGACTCCAGGGCCTTCGTCTTCGAGCCGTCAGCGTCGCGCGCTCCGGTAGGCCGAGGGCGAGGTGCCTTCCCAACGTCGGAACGCACGGGTGAAGGTCGCATGGTCCGCGTAGCCGAGCGCCAAGGCCACCTGGAGGATGCTCGTGCCGTCGGCCTCGAGGAGCCGGTGGGCTTCGTGCCGACGAAAGGCATCGACGATCGCGCCGTAGGTGAGGCCACTCTGATGGAGCCTCCGCTCGAGTGTTCGCTTCGAGACGCCGAGCAGGTGCGCCATGGCGTCGAGCGTCGGCACTCCGGACGTGAGCTGGTCGCGCAGCCGCGCCCGGATCGCCTGCTCGAGGGGGCTGACCACTGCGCCGAGGCCGAGCGAGTGCACCAGCGAACCGAGGAGGTCTTCGAGCCACGGGTCAGGCCGCGGCACCGCCATCGTGAGCGCCTCGGGCCTGATCCGCGCCGCAGGTCGCGGGCGGGAGAACCTGACCGGAGTCGGGTGTGTCGAGACCCAGCGCTCGTCGGCGGCCGTGCGCGCGCGCTCGAGTTCCACCCGATCGAAGGGACACGAGGCCGCGAGGAGGTTCACGTGCCCGACGAGGACCCCGAGCGAGAACTCGTCCGCCTCTCGACGTCCGTCCACCCGCGCGGTGGCAAACGCGAGTTCGAGCCCTCCCTGCGGGTTCGGTTCGAGCTCCAGGGTCGTCACACGGGTGATCAGGTGCAGGTGGCGTTGCACCGATCGCAGGGCGGCCTCGACCGTGGAGGCGCTCGCGGCGAGGTAGTCGACGAGTGACATCGAGCCGAACGGGACCCGTGTGCCGACCTCGAAGGGGACAACTCCGCGGTGGAACGCCTCACGAAGCAGCGACGTGAGCACGTCGAATGGCACCGGCATCAGCGGCGGCCCATGCTGCACGTCGGGCAGGCGCGTCTTCAGCGTCGTCCGGGCGATGCCGAGCGCCTCGAGGGCCACCAAGGTCCCTCTCAGGGTTTGCAGTACGAAGTACGGCAGCACGGCGTGGGTGAGTGTCGCTGCCGCCTCGCGAACGGTCAACCTCCCGATCGCTCGATCACGTCCTCGGTTGGCCGGCGCAACGAGCGCGGCATTGGTGGCCCATGGCCGAGGCGCAGCACGAGGTCGGGGCGTCGATCTTCGTGGCCCACGAGCTTCGCGAGTTGACCGCGCAACGCAGCGACCTCGACGGGCTGGTTCACGTGCGCATGCGCGACGTCGAGTCGGGTCGCCGCGAGCGCCAGGCGCTGGACTGCGAGGCCGACGGCCACCCACCCGGCAGGCGTCGCCTCGGGCCCCGTGACCACGGCGAACGCGGGGGTCGAGTCGAGCTGCGCCCGCAGGCGCTCGTTCTCGCGCTCTACCGTGAAGCTGCCGTCGAAGAACATCCGGGCGAGGAACGCTGGCGCGGTGGGCGCGCCGAGGCAGCCGGTGAAGAGGCCGTCACGGGTCTGCGCCGCGTGAGAGGCATTGAAGCGCAGCCAGGACTCGAGCTCCTTCCGGAACCGGGTGTCCGCCACCTGGGTGGCATTCCCGCGAATGATCAGTTCGGACAGTGCACTCCGGTGCTCCGGGGTGACGAGGAGATCGACGTCCACCCCGGACTCCCGCCCTGTGCCGGCGAGGATCCGGGCTGCCGTCGCCTCGAGTGGGCGGCCGTCGTAGGTCGAGCGGGCGCATTGGCGGCCCACGATCGCCTCCAGGCTCCGCTCCCCGGTGTCGGGGGCGGGCGCCAGCGCGACCTGCACGTGACTGCCGTCTGGACCCTCACGCATCCGCGCCTCGCCGGACAGCCCGAAGGCGGGAGCCGCTTCGACGATGTTGGCGGCCGCGCACCCCAAGCTGACCCACAGATGGTGATCGTCCGCGTCCACCACCGGCAGGCGTCGCGCGAAGTCAGGTCGGATTTCCACCGAGCCTTCGCGACACCGGAAGTGCCAGGGCTGGCTGTTGTGGCTGTTGGCGGCGAGCGTCGCGAGTCGCACGAGCTCGTCGAGAACGCTGCGGAGCGCAGTCGAACGAACCTCGGGCGGGCGCCAGACGTCTCGGAGCAGCGTGGCGTGGTTCGGACCGCAGTCGGGCAAGGCGAGTGCTCCCGTCGCGAGGAGGAACGTTCTGCGGTTCATCATCGCTCAAGGATAGGGCCACCACCGCGCCGCGGCTGTGCCCTGGGCCGCCAGATGCTTTGCTCCTGCGCCCCCCCCGAGGCGGCAGGCCGCGCCCCACGGCAGACACTTGTCCGATGCGCCCCGTGCTGCTCGGGCTCAGTTGCCGTAGCCGACCCAGGCCCACCCCAGGTAGTTCTGGAAGTGCCACATGGACGCGTTGCCGATGCGCCGGTTGACCGAGGTCGACCAGATGCGGCCCCCTCCGGCCGAGAACGCGACGTGGCCGTCGGCGCTGGTGTTGTAGAAGACCGAAGCTCCGAGAGGCGGCACCAGCCCGCGCGACTTGTTGGAGGCCGCCTCGGCGCGGTGCGCGAGGTAGTTCTGGTGCGCCGTGGCGTACTTTCCGAGCTTCCCGTAGGAGGTCTCCACGGCCAGCTCGCAGCGGCCCTCGCTCGGCACCGACGCACCGTTGACCTTGCGGAACGAGGTGCCCCCGTTGTTCGCCTGGAACCAGTGCAGCGCGCGCTGGATGGTGGCCGAGGAAAGCTCGGCGCTCACTGCGTCGGCGTCGGTGAGCACCTCGTCGTCTTCCGGCGCGGGGCCACAGGCGGCGAACCAGGTGAACAGCGCAGCGACGGTCAGTCGGTTCATGGGGAGCCTCGAGGCGAAGGGTGACTTCGACGACCGCCAGCCAGAGCAAGGTGCGCACCAGCCTCCCAGGCCCGCGGAGCAGCGGCACCGCGTTCGCACCCATGCGACGGCCGCCTGCGCGCTGCGCTTCCAGCCCCGCGCGGTGCGCGTAACGCCTCGCGTCACCGAAATCCGTTTGACTCGAACGCCAGGCTCGCGCGAAACGGCGCGCGCACCCAACCCCTCACCGATTCGAAAGAAGGCGCGACGTGATCATCGGCGTTCCCAAGGAGATCAAGACCCGCGAGTACCGGGTGGGCCTCGTTCCCGCAGGCGTGAAGGCGTTCACCGGCGCCGGCCACAAGGTGTTCATCGAGCGCGGCGCGGGTGAAGGCGCGGGCATCGCCGACGAGGAATACGTCAAGGCGGGCGGGAAGCTCCTCAAGAAGGCCGACGACATCTGGCAGCGCGCCGAGATGATCATCAAGGTGAAGGAGCCCATCGAGCCCGAGTACGCGCGCATCCAGAACGGGCAGATCATCTACACGTACTTCCACCTCGCGGCGGTGCCCGAGCTCGCCAAGGTCCTGGTCGAGAAGAAGGTGGCGGCGGTCGCGTACGAGACCATTCAGCCCGACGACGGCTCCCTGCCCCTGCTCAAGCCGATGAGCGAGGTGGCCGGAAAGATGTCGATCCAGGTCGGGGCCTCGTCGCTCGAGAAGGCGCACGGCGGCAAGGGCATCTTGCTGGGTGGTGTTCCCGGCGTGAAGCCGGCCCGGGTGGCGATCATCGGCGGCGGCGTGGTCGGCACCTGCGCGGCGAAGGTCGCCGTCGGCATGGGCGCCCAGGTCACGATCCTCGACATCAGCGTCAACCAGCTCACGTACCTGGACGACATCTTCCAGGGCAAGGTCACCACGCTGTACTCCGACACCTACAACATCGCGAACGCGGTGCGCGAAGCCGACCTCGTGGTGGGCGGCGTGCTGATCCCCGGCGCCAAGGCCCCCAAGCTCGTCAGCAAGGAGCTGATCGGCGAGATGACCAAGGGCTCGGTGGTGGTCGACGTCGCGGTGGACCAGGGCGGCTGCATCGAGACCTGCAAGCCCACCACCCACGACAACCCCACCTACGAGGTGTCGGGCGTCATTCACTACTGCGTGGCGAACATGCCGGGCGCCGTTCCGCGCACCTCGACCTTCGCGCTCACCAACACCACCCGCCCGTACGGCCGGAAGATCGCCGACCTCGGCATCGTGGAAGCGGTGAAGCAGGACAAGGCGCTCGCCCGCGGCCTCAACACCTACGGCGGCCACGTCACCTACGAGGCCGTCGCCCGCGACCTGGGCTACGACTACGTGAACATCCTCGACGCCGTCTCCGGCAAGGCTCCCAAGGCCGGCGCGGCCAAGGTGACCCGCCTGCGCGCGGCGAAGTAGTCACTGCGTCAGCCGTTACGCACCGCGGCATGCGCGGACCCAAGTCGTTCCAATGACTTACAGGCGCTGCGCGGTGGCCTCTGCCGTGCAGTCGTCTGAAATAGTCAGCGGGGCTCGAGCGTTCTTGTCTCGAGCTGGCCGCAGAAGGGACGAGGAAGGCACATGCTGGGGTTCGGAGCGAAGGCCAAGGCCAAGCAGCAGTTCGAGGCGCAGGTGGCGCCGTGGCTCGACGCGCTCTACGCGGCGGCGCTGCGGCTCACCCGCAACGAGCGCGATGCCGAGGACCTGGTGCAGGACGCGGTGATGCGCGCCTACCGGTTCTTCGATTCCTTCGAGCAAGGCACCAACTTCCGGGCGTGGCTCTTCAAGATCCTCACCAACACCTTCATCAACCAGTACCGGCGCTCGGTGAAGGAGCGCGCGCTCGACTCGGGCAGCGAGCGGGAGATGGTGCAGGCCCAGTTCTTCTCCTTCGACGCCACCGATCAGGCGAGCAACCCCGAGGACTACCTGCTGCAGCGGGTGATGAGCGAGGACGTGCTCAAGGCGATCGACACCCTGCCCGTCGACTTCCGCATGGTGGTGATCCTCGCGGACCTGCAGGAGTTCAGCTACCGGGAGATCGCCGACATCCTCGACGTGCCGGTGGGCACGGTGATGAGCCGGCTGTTCCGCGGGCGCAAGGCGCTGCACCAGGCGCTGGTGGAGCGCGGCCACGGAAGTGACGCCGGGGCCCCCCTGGAGTTGGATGCGTACCGGGCGCGGAAGAAGTCCGGCACTCACGGAGTTTGATGACCGATGCGGTGTGACGCCATCGAAGCGCTGCTGGCTCCCTACCTCGACGACGAGCTCGTCGAAGGCGATCGGCTCGCGGTGGAGACCCACCTCGCGGGCTGCGCCGAGTGCACCGCGCGCACCGAGCGCGCCCGGCATTTCCTCACCGCGGTGAGGGCCGCCGCGCACGCCAGCACCGCCCCGGCGCCCCAGGCGCTGCGCGCGCGGGTGTCGGCCGGCCTTCGCCAGGCCCGAGGCCGCGAGCGCCGGGCCCAGGCGCTCAAGGTGTCGGCGCTGGCCGCGAGCGTGGCGGTGTGCGCGCTCGTCGCTCACCACGAGTACCGGGTATTCCAGCGGCGCCTGTTCGTCGACGACGTGGCGAGCCGCCACGCCCGCCAGTTCCCGCTCGAGATCCAGCGGCCGTCTCCCGAGCAGCTCGAGGCGTGGTTCGGCGGCAAGCTCGATCACCGCGTGCTGGTCCCCCGCTTCCCCAATGCGGTGGCCGAAGGCGCGCGGCTGCTCAACGTGCGCGAGAAGCAGGCGGCCTACATTCGCTACCAGGCGCCGCGGGTGGGCGCGCATGTGGGCCTCTTCGTCTACGGCGACGAGGCCTTCGACGACGACGTGGGGCCGCTGCCCAGCGCCGAGCACGCCTCCAGTCATGGGTACAACGTGGTGGGCTGGCGCGACGGCGACGTGGTGTACCGGCTGGTGACCGACCTCGACGAGCGCGACCTGGCCGAGCTGCTGCCGCCCGAAGGGGCCAAGGCGGGCGACGACGGCCACCACCTGCCGACGCTGCAGGTCGCTCCGGCCGGCCTGCGCTGATCCGTCGGGGCGCTACAGGCCTGAGGCGGGAAGTTCCTTCATTGCGCCGGCAGAGTGCCGCCAGTAGCCTTTCGCCACTCCATGTCGAAGAACGTCCTGATCGTCGAGAACGATGCGGCGCTGTCGCGGGCGATGAAGGAGAAGCTGTCGAGCCGGGGGTTCGGCGTCGACGAGACTTCCGACGGCAAGAACTGCTCCGAGCTGATCCGCAAGAAGAAGCCCAACGTGGTGGTGCTCGCGGTGGACCTCGCGGCCGGTCAGAACGGCTACATCATCTGCAAGAAGCTCAAGAGCGACGAGGAGCTCAAGGCGGTGCCGGTGATCATCATCGGCAACCCCGACGGCTTCGCTCAGCACAAGAAGCTCAAGACCCACGCCGACGACTACCTGGGCAAGCCGTTCGACCCCAAGGCGTTGTGCGACCGGGTCGAGGCGCTCATCGGCGCCGCGCAGCCCGTGGCCGAGGAAGTCGTGCAGGACGAGAGCCTCTCGCTCAACGACCTGCTCGACGAGAACGACAACACCTCCGAGCAGGCGCAGCTGGTGGTCGACGAGCCCATCGCCGGTGACCCCGAGCTCGACATGGTCGACTCGGTCTTCGACGACGGCCCCAAGGAACCGGTGCAGAGCGGCGAGATCCACCTCGACGAGGAGCCCCCCGACGAGCGCACCGTGGTGGCGAGCCAGCTGCCGGCCGCGGCGCGCCTGACCGCGATGCCGCCCCCGCCTCCGCCGGCCTCGTCGCCCGCGGCGGCCCCCACCCACCCCCCTCCGCCCGCCGCCGGCAAGTCGGAGGCCGCCGAGACCCGCACCCTGCGGGCCAAGGTGAACGAGCTCAACGGCGCGCTGTCCGATGCCCGCAGCCGGGGCGACGAGCTCGAGGCCCGGGTCCAGGAACTCGAGCAGCAGCTGCAGACGCGCGGCGCCGAGCTCGATGCGGCGCGCAGCACCTCGGGCAAGCCCGACAGCAAGGAGCTGTTCGCGCTCAAGGACAGCCTGAACAAGAAGGACAAGGAGCTCCTCAAGCTCCGCGGCGAGCTCACCGCGAAGGACGGGGAAATCGTCGAGCTGCACGAGAAGGAAACTGCGCTCGAGCAGAAGGTCGCCGAGGCCGACGAGGAGTTCGCCAAGCGCGACGCGCAGATCCGCACCCTCACCGCCAAGGTCGATCAGCTCGGCACCGAGAAGAAGAAGCTCGAGCAGCAGCTGGGGTCGGCCAAGGAAGACGCGCGCGGCGCCAGCGCGCAGGTCACCCAGCTCCAGGAAGAGCTCGACGCCGCCCAGGCGAAGGCGCAGGAACTCGACGCCGTGCGCGCCGCCCAGGAAGAGGCCGAGCGGCGCGCCGGAGAGCTCGAGAGCGCCCGCTCCCAGGTCGAAGGCGAGCTGGCGTCGGTGCGCGGTGAGCTGGAAGCGCTCAAGTCGCAGCTGGAGACGGTCGCCCAGGAAGCCGAGACCCACAAGTCCGACGCCGACGCGGTCCGGGGCGAGGTCGAGAGCCTGCGCGGCGAGGTCGAGACCCTGCGCTCGGAAGCCGAGACCCACCGGATGAGCCTGGAGAGCGCCCAGAGCGAGCTCGACGCCAGCAAGGGGCAGCTCACCGCCCAGGCCACCGCCTTCGCCGAGGAAGCGTCGACGCTGCGCCGCCAGGTGAGCGACCTCGAGGCTTCGGTTCAGAAGCACGAGGACCGGGTGCAGCGCATGCAGGCCCGGCTCAAGAGCGAGCAGGAGCAGCGCGCGCGGGCCCGCGAGGCCATGGGCGATGCCGTGCGCCTGCTCGACGATCAGCCGGGCGACGAGCCCGAAGAAGTGGTGATCGACGACATCGCCGAGGCCTGAGGCCAGCCCGGCGCCCCGCGCGCGCGGTGGCGGTCAGTGTCCCCCGCCCTGCGGCTTGGGGGCTTCCTTCTTCTCGACCATGCGGCGCGCCTGCTGCTGCACGCCGCTGGGCACGTTCTTGTCGCGGGCGAGGTTCTTCACGTCGGCGTCCTGGAGCACGGCCATCAGCTTCATCGCCACCGTCATCGGCACCTTGGGGTTCTTCACCAGCGCCAGGCGCACCGCGTAGATCTTGGTCCACTCGCGGTCGCCGTAGATGAGGCGCAACACGTCGTCGTTGACCGTCTTGTTCTGCGCCTGGGTCAGCACCTCGCCGTCGGTGATGCGCGGGCTGCGGATCACCGCGGTGCACACCAGCTTGTTGGTGTCTCGCATCAAGATGCTGCGGGCTTCCTTGTTGCCCTTGGTCGCCAGCTTGATCTTCTCGGACACGTTCATCTTCATCACCCGCTGCGAGAGCGTGAGCTTCTTCGCTTCGGGGAGCGGAGCCGCCGCGGCCTGGGCGGCGGCCGGGTCGGCGGCCGCGCTGGTGCCGGCCGGAACGTCGGCCACCTGGAATTCCTGCATCACCTCTTCGGCGGTGGGGCCCGGGTCGGGGGGCGGCGCCTCGCCGAAGAGGCGGATGCGGGCGGCCCGCATCTGCGGCACGTCTTCCAGCGACGCGACCCCCGAGCGGACCGCGAAGTCGCAGACGCCGTCGATGAGCGAGGCCGGCGCGACGGGGTTCTGGCAGAGCATGCGGATGATCTGCTCGTGGCGCAGGAGTCGCAGCTGGTTCTGGCCGATGATCTCGGCGGTGCGCACGGTGCAGGTGGCGGCGACCTGGGCCACCGCCTCGTCGGGCGTGGCCGCGTTGAGGATCAGGAGCTCGGCGTAGGCGTCGTTCGCCGCGTGCAGCCCCAGGAGCCACGCCAGCACCGGGGCCTGCACCCGCTCCTCTCGCAGCGCGGGGCTGAGCACCCGGTCCGGCAGCCCGGAAGCCGACTTGGCCGCGGTCTCGCGCACCGCGGCGTCGGCGTCGAAGGTGAGCATGAACAGCACGCTCACCATGTCGGCCGGCCCCAGCGGCACCAGCCCCTTGGCGGCCATCATGCGCAGCGGCATGGGGGCCTTGGGGTCGACGTGCTTCTTCATGTTGGGCGGCAGGAAGGCGTCGCCGATCGGGCACACCGGGGCCGCGGCGGCCGCGGGTTCCGCCGGGGGCGCGGCGGCGACGGGCGGGGGCGCGGCGGCCTGGTCGGCCGGGGCGTCGCTGGTGACCGGGGTCTCGGGGTCGCTCATCCGTGGTTCCTCTCGGAGATGATCCGCAGGCCGTCGAGCGTGAGGAACTCGTCGACCTCGGAGATCAGCTTGGACTCGCCGGCGATCAGCGACGCCAGGCCGCCGGTGGCGATCACCTTGGCCTCGGCGCCGAGCTCCGCCCGCATGCGCACGCAGATGCCGTCGACCAGGCCGACGTAGCCGAACAGGAGCCCGGCCTGCATCGAGTGCACGGTGTTGCGGCCCACCACCGACGGCGGGCGCGCCAGCTCCACCCGGGGCAGCTTGGAGGCGTGCCGGAAGAGCGCTTCCATCGCGATGGTGATGCCGGGGCAGATGGCGCCGCCCAGGTACTCTCCCTTGGCGCTCACCGCGTCGAAGGTGGTGGCGGTGCCGAAGTCGACCACGATCATCGGGCCGGGGTACTTCTCGAGCGCGGCCACGGCGTTGACGATGCGGTCCGCGCCGACCTCTCGCGGGTTGTCGTAGAGAATGGGGATGCCGGTCTTCACCCCGGGCCCCACGAACATCGGCTTGGCCTTGAAGTAGCGCTGGGCCATGCGTTCCAGGTGGAACTGGAGCGTGGGCACCACGCTGGAGACCGCGACCGACTTCACCTTGCCGGGGTCGAGCCCCGCGTGCGCGAAGAACTGGAGCAGGAGCACGCCGTACTCGTCGGACGTGCGCGTGGGCGTCGTTTCCAGCCGCCAGTGGGACTTGAGCGTGCGCCCGTCGTAGACCCCCACCACGGTGTTGGTGTTGCCGACGTCGATCGCGAGCAGCATCGTGCGCGGAAGAATACCCGGTTCCGTCGCCCCTGCCCTTGGCCTTCGCGAGGTGGGTCAGCGGCGCGGCCGCAGCTGCTCGACGTCGCCGGCGAGCACCCGCTCGAGCGCTCCGTCGGGGGTGCGCACCAGGAGCGCGCCCTGGGCGTCGATGTCCTCGGCCACGCCGCGCAGCTCGCGTTGCTCGGAACGGACCAGCACGTCTTGCCCCAGCGTCTGCGCCATCGACTTCCAGGCGGCGCGAACCGGCTCGAAGCCGCCTTCGGCATGGCGGTCGAGCCACTGCTCGAGCTTGGTCCACAGCGCGGCGGTGAACAGGGCCCGGGGCACGCTCTGCCCGCGCTCGAGCTTGAGCGAGGTGGCGCTCTGCGCGAGCTCGGCCGGCAGGTCGCCTGAGCCCAGGTTCAGGTTGACGCCGATGCCGAGCACCACGAAGCGGACCCGGTCGGTCTCCGCCGACAGCTCGGTGAGGATGCCGGCGACCTTCTTGCCGTTGATCTCGAGGTCGTTGGGCCACTTGATCTGCGCCTGCACGCCCGCTTCCCTCAGCGTCTCGCAGAGCGCGACCGCGGCCACCAGCGTCAGCTCGCTGGCGCGCTGCGGCGCCAGCTCGGGGCGCAGCACCACCGAGAAGTAGAGGTTCTTGCCCGGGGGCGACACCCAGCTGCGGCCGCGGCGCCCCTTCCCGGCGGTCTGCTCCTCGGCGATCACCACTTCGCCGTGGAACGCACCTTCGGTGGCCAGCTCGAACGCCAGCGCGTTGGTCGACGGCAGCGAGTCTTCGTAGTGAATGGTGCGGCCGAGATCGCGCGTGGACAGCAGCGGGGCGAGCTCGAGCGCGGTGAGGCGATCGGGCACTTCCAGCAGCCGGTAGCCGCGCGCAGGGGCGGCCTCGATGCGGTAGCCCAGGGTACGCAGCACCTCGACGTGCTTCCACACCGCGGTGCGGGACAGCCCGAGCTTGTCGGACAGGGTCGCGCCGGAGACGAACTCGTCGCCACCTTCGGCGAGGAAGGTGAGGATCATCTCTTCCTGTGAGAGTTCGGGCTGCATGACCGGAGGTTAATGGTGCGCTGAGGCTCGATCAACGAGGAGCGGTGGGCGTCGCCCCCACATCGGGCGGCGGCAGGCTCCCGCCGAAGCGGCTGCCGCCCGGGCCCTGGAGCCCGTACGCCACGAGCTCGAGGTTGGACTGGGGAATCTGCTTCTGGCCGTCGCGCAGCTCGGTGGCGACGCGGATCAGCCCGATGCCGCGGGCGAAGGTGAACCGGGCCACCAGCTCCCGCGACTCCGATTCCCGGTTGCGGCTTTCCACCGCGACGCAGTCCTCGAAGCGGCCGGCGGCGACCTCGCACGTCTCCCCCACCGAGAGGATCTGGTAGCGCTCGACGGAGCTGACCGAGACCACGTTGGTCCAGCTGGTGCCCGCGGCGATCGGCTCGCGCAGCAGATAGCGCCGCTCGTCGCGCACTCCGTAGGCATCGGCCTGCAGGCGGTTGCCCATGGAATCGACGAAGGCGCCCTGGTCGGTCTTGGTGAGCGCGACGTCGAGCGCCTGGGTCGCCCCGAGGATCTTCACGTCGTACCGCCAGCGGTTCCCCACCGCGAGCGGGTAGTAGTCCTTCGCGGCGCGGGTGACGGCAGGGGCCGCGCCGGTCGAGCCGCCGGACTGGGTGGTGGCGCAGCCCGACAGCAGCAGCGCGAGCGCGAGGGGGCGGGTCATGGTGCGGGCTCCTTGGGCCTGGGGTGGTGCTTGCGGCGAAGCTCTTCGAGCGCGCGCTGGGCCGACTCGCGCATCAGGGCCTGGTCGCTGCCCTGGGCCATCACGTCGAGGTAGGCCTCGGCTTCGTCGCCGCCCAGCGCGCTGAGCGCGAAGACCACCTCGCGCTGGAAGACCGCGTCCTTGCCTCGGGCGGCTTCGATGATGTCGGGCACGGCGGCCGCGTCTCCCAGGGTGATGAGCTGCCCGAGCACCTGGCGGAGCTGATCGACGTCGTCGGTGCGGAGCGCCGCGAGCAAGGCCGGGAGCGCGCGTGGGTCCTTCCGCTCGGCGAGCGCCCCGGCGGCCGCGCGCTGCCGCAGCGGGTCCTTGTCGGTGAGCTCCTTGGCCAGCGCGTCGGCGTCGAGCCCGCGCGCGCGCAGCCCCGCGGCGAGCTGGCCGGCGAGCGAGCCGAGCAACTGGTCGGTGGCCGACTGCAGCTTGCCGCGGCGATCTTCGAGGTCGCCGCTCGCGTCGGCAGCGACGACCGCGCGCACCTCGAGCACCACGCCCTGCCCCCCGGCCTTGGCCGCGAGCACCCCTTCGAGCTCGGTGGTGGAGTCTTCGGTGGCCTCGCTGGCGTGCAGCCCGAGCGCGCCCTTGAGCCGCACCGCGGCGGCGTCGTCCTTCTCGACGCGGGTGAGCCCCTTGGCCTTCAGCGCCGCCGCGAGCTTGGCCTCGACCGCCTCGCCGCTCAGGCCGAGCTCGGTGGAACTCACCAGCTCGCTCGACAGCAGCTCCAGGCTGCTGAACCGCAGCGGCGGCTCGCGCTTGCACGCGACCACCGTCAGCAGGAGCCCCCCGCCCAGCGCGAGGAGCGCTCGTCTCACGTGCCTTCCGGCGCGGGCGAGGGCGGCGGAGGCGCCGAGGCGGGCGCGGGGGCGCCGCCTTCGGAGGCCGCCGCAGGTGCCGAGGGGGCACCATCGGCGGAAGGCGCCCCGCCGGCCTGCCCGTCGCGGCGACGACCTTCGCCGCGGCGCCCACGGCGGCGGCGGCGGCGGCGGCGGCCTTCACCCGGCGGCCCGGGGGCTCCG
>JAIBBQ010000021.1 GCA_019694595.1 Myxococcaceae bacterium | reverse complement strand
GGACACCGCCAGCCCGTCGCCCGGCGGCACCGCGTCGAGGAGCGTGCGGCGCGCGGTGAGCTCCTCGGGGGCCGCGAAGACGATGGTGCCGCGGTCGACGGCGACGGGCCGGTCGCGCGCCACCAGGGGCACCGCGTCGGGGCCTTCGCCCAGGGTGAGGCGCTGCGCGTCGCGGTCGAGGCGGCCCACCACGGTGCTCGGGCGGCGCACGCCGGAGTCGACGGTGAGCTCGAGGCCGGCGCTCTGGTGGCCCTTGGTCGCGCCGTCGCGCAGCGCGGCCACCAGCAGCACCGCGAGGGCGGAGACGACCACCAGGCCTTCGGCGGTGCGCACCGCGGCCCGGCCCGCCTGCCGCAGCCAGAGCTTGGCCTTCTGGCCGCGGGTGAGGCGCGACGGCGTCAACAGCGACGTCGTCGGCAGGACGACCTCGAGGTCCTTGCGCAGCTCGGCGACCGACGGGTAGCGGTCCTTGGGGTCGGGCTTGAGGCAGCGGGTGACGACGGGGTCGAGCCGCTTGTCGACGCCGGGCTTGCGCACCGAGGGCAGCTGGAAGGTGCCGCGGGGCACTTCGCCGGTGAGCAACTCGTAGAGCAGCACGCCCAGCGCGTAGATGTCGGCGCGGTGGTCGACGGAGCGGGCGTCGATCTGCTGCTCCGGCGCCATGTACGACGCGGTGCCCATCGCCATGTGGGTCTGCGTCAGCGGCAGCTGGATGGCGGCCTTCTCGTCGAAGCCGGCGAGCCCGAAGTCGGTCACCTTGGGCGTGCCGCCCGACGGCTCGTCGAGGAGGATGTTCTCGGGCTTCAGGTCGCGGTGGATGACGCCCTGCTGGTGGGCGTACTCCACGCCGCGGGCGACCTGGTCGAACAGGCGCAGCGCGAGCAGGGGCTCCCAGTCGGGCCGGCGCATCACCTCGCGCAGCGACGGGCCTTCGACCAGCTCCATCACCAGGAAGTAGGTGACGTCGGTCTTTCCCTTGTCGAGCAGGGTGACGATGTTCGGGTGGCGGAGGCTGGCGAGCGCGGCTGATTCCTTCTCGAAGCGGGCGACGAAGGCCTCGTCGCGCGCCAGGTCGTCGCGCAGGAGCTTCACCGCCACCTTGCGGCCGAGCGACAGCTGGGTGGCCAGGTGCACCTCGCCCATGCCGCCCTTGCCGAGGAGCTTCTCGAGCCGATAGCCGGGCACCGCGTCGGGCGGACGCGGGCGGGACACGGCGGTGGGCTCGAGCATGGCCATCGCGAGAGGGGAAAACGGCGCTTCCTGGCGAGTATGCCGGGAACGGCCGCGGCGTGGAGGCCACGTACGCGGGTCCCTGCCCATTGGGGCGACTTTTTTGTACATGTCGCCCATGTCCCGACTCCTGACGACCTTGACGGTGGCGTGCCTTGCGGCGGCGTGCGGTCCTTCCACGGGCAGCTCGACCTTCGTGGGCACGGTGGGCGGCGCGGCGCTGAGCGTGAAGGAGTCGTTCTTCTCGCCCCTGCGCAGCAGCAACGGCACGGTGAACGGGCTCGGCGTGGTGCTGGGCGATCAGACCGGCCTGTGCACGCAGCTCAAGAGCAACCGGACCATCAAGAACATGACGTACACCATCATCTTCCTCGCCAACGTCAACGCGAACCTGGTGACCACCGCGCCGAGCGGCCCGGGCGAGTTCGTGGTGATGACCGGCCAGGGCGGCCTGCCCGCGGGCAACGACGCGCAGTCGTTCTTCGCCAAGCTCGACGGCACCTGCAAGAACACGCTCACCGCGGAGCAGACGGTGGGCCAGAGCGGGCTGGTGAAGGTGACCTCGCTCACCGCGTCGACCGGCGGCTCGGTGCGCGGGAGCTTCGACATCACCTACGGCACCCAGAAGGACAAGACGTCGGGCACGCTGGACGCGCCGTTCTGCGAGCTGCCCATCATGACGTCGATGCCGAGCTGCGAGTGAGCGCAGGCGCCGCGGGGGTCGACCTCGCCGCGCTGAAGGCGCTCCATCGCAGGCTCGACGGCTGCACCGCGTGTCCCAAGGTCGTGGGCCCGGTGGTGCACGGCCCCGCGCTGGACACCGACGTCTTCGTGCTCGGGCAAGCGCCGGGGCCGCGCGAAGGCGCCATCGGCCGGCCCTTCGCCTGGACCGCGGGCAAGACGCTCTTTTCCTGGCTCGAGGCGCACTGCGGGGCCGGCGAGGCGCGGGTGCGCGAGCGGCTGTACTTCGCGGCGGTGGCGCGCTGCTTCCCGGGGAAGGCGAAGGGCGGAGGCGACCGGCCCCCGAGCAAGGACGAGGCGGCGCGCTGCCGCACCTGGCTCGAGCAGGAGGTGGAGCTGATCCGCCCCGCGCTGGTGATTCCCATCGGCGCGCTGGCGATTGCCCAGGTGCTGGGCGGGCCGCGGCCGCTGGCCGAGGTGGTGGGCACCTCGCACCGCGTGAAGTGGCTCGGTCACCGCTGCGACGTGGTGCCGCTGCCCCACCCGTCGGGCGCGTCGACCTGGCACCGGATGGAGCCGGGCAAGACGCTGCTCGAGAAGGCGCTGGCCTTGCTCGCGGCGCACCCGGCATGGAAGCGCTCGGTGGTGGGCGACAAACGAGACTGAACCCTGCCCGCCGCTGTAGGCTCACCTTTCCGCACGTCAGCGGAGCTCCCCATGGCCTTCCCTTCTCGCGCTTTCCGCGGCCACGACGGCCGGGTGTACTCCGAGTGGGAGATTCACAAGCTCGCCGCGTCCGGACTCGGGCGCCTGAGCCTCTTCGCCTCGGTGGCAGCGCTGGCGCTGGTGGTCGCCGACGTGGCGCTCTTCCGCACCGGTCACCCCGGCGCGCTGCCGAACTGGGCGCCCAAGGTGGCGGGCGGGCTCGCGCTGCTGGTGGCCTGCGGCTTCCTCGCGCTCTCCCAGGTCCGCAAGTCGGAGGTGCAGCGGCCGCAGCTGCTGGGCCTGTTGCTCTGTCTCGGGCTCGCGGTGGGCGGCGCGGTGGTGTCCGCGGCGGCCGGGGGGCTCGGCACCGCGCTCGGCATGGGGCTGGTGCCCGTCGCCTGGGCGTGGGCGCTCACCATGCCCAAGGGGGCGAGCGCGGCGGCGGTGCCCATCGCCGGCAGCTTCGTGGTGCACGTGGTGCTCACCACCATGCTCTCGGGCGAGGCGCCCCAGGGCGTCGACGGCCCCGCGCTGGTGATGGCGCTCGCCACCGGCCTGGCGCTCGCCGCGTCGCAGGTGGTGGAGACCTGGCGTGAGAAGGCCGCGGCGCAGTCCACCCAGGACTGGCTCACCGGCGCGCTCGCGCGGCCGGCGCTGGAAGCGCGGCTCGAGACCCTGTGCGCGATGCGCGCCCGCTCGCTCGCGCCGGTGTCGCTGGTGATGTTCGACGTCGACCACTTCAAGTCCATCAACGACGGCTACGGCCGCGGGGCGGGCGACGAGGTGCTGGAGATGCTCGTCAACTGCATCAACTCGGAGATCCGCGCCTCGGACTTCATCGGCCGGTGCGGGGGCGACGAGTTCCTGCTGGTGCTCGACGAGTGCGAAGGCCCGCAGGCGGTGAGCCTGCTGGAGCGCCTGCGGCACCGCCTCGCGGCGCGGCCGATGGTCGTCTCCGACAGCCAGGTGCGGGTGAGCTTCTCCGCGGGCGTGGTCTCGGTGGGGCCCGGCGATGCGCTGGTGGTGAAGGACCTGCTGCGCAACGCCGAGAAGGCGCTCAGCGCCAGCAAGGACACCGCGCGGAACCGGACCAGCATGGCGCCGCCTCCGCCGCCGGGCTCGGGCTCGGTGGTGGAAGTCGAGACGTCGGCCGAGGTGTCGGCGGTGGAGACGCAAGGCTTCTCGCCGTCGGGAAACACCCAGGGCTGAAGGCGCCGAAGTCCGGCTGGCGCCCGTCAGTCCCGGTCGGACGAGGCGTCGTCGTCTTGCGCAGCGGGCGACGCGAAGACGGAGTTCCAGTTGCGGATCTCGAACCAGCGCTCGCGCTGCAGCACCTCGAGCGCCTCGCGCGACACGCACCACAGCTGCAGCATGTCTTCCCACTCGCCCAGCACCACGATGCGCTTGGTCCCGCCGTCGCCCCGGTAGAGGTCGTTGAGGTTGTGCACCAGGCCCTCGAGACCTTCGACCTCCCACTTCTCCTCGAGCTTCCCCACCGCGACGTGCAGCTGCATCGGGAAGCGGCCGCGCACGTCGAGCACCCGGAAGCCGCGCGCGTCCATCGCGTGCGTCAGCGCGCCGACCGCCTCGTCCGGCGTCACCGAGAGCGCAATCGACAGCCCGCCCTTGAGCCGGCCCTTGTGACAGAGCCGCAGGAGCCCGTCGGCCTGCCCCCGCCCCTGGAGCAGCTTGAGCGCGCGCAGCCGCTCGAGCACGGCCTTGCCTTGAGCGGAGAGCGCCATCGCGTGCGCGCCACCGTGGCAGAGTCCACCCTCGATGCAAGGCCCAGCGCGCGCCCTCGTCGTCCTCGCCGGCCTCGGCGCCACCGTGGGGCCGCTCCTCGACGGGCTCCACACCCACAGCGGCGCCACCTGGTATCCCCACCCCCAGCTGTGGCTCGCCGAGTGGTGGGTCGTTCCCCTCTTCTGCGGCGCCGCGGTCGCCATCGGCGGAGGCCGGCTCCTCACCGAGCGCTTTCTCCCCACCCGCACGCCCACCGCGCGCCAGGCCGCGCTCTCCATGGCCCTCTTCGTCGTGGGCTACGCGCTGAGCGGCTTCTGGCGCATCGGAGAGCTGCCCATGGCCGCGCTCCTCCTCACCTTCTTCGCCGTGAGCTGGGGCGCCACCGACCGCAGCGCGCTCGGACTCGGCGCCGCGGCGCTGACCGGCCTCGGCGGCTGGCTCGTCGAACACACCCTGGTGCGCGCCGGCTTCTTCTTCCACCGCGACGTGGGCCTCGACGGCGTCGCGCTGTGGATTCCCCCGCTCTACTTCTGCGCCGCCAGCGCGCTGGGCACTCTCGCCAAGCAGCTCGCCGGTCAGGACCCGAAGTTGAAGCCCACCACGAGCTGACCGCCGAAGCGCACCGGGCCGATCACGCCCACCTCGGCACTCGCGGAGACGAAGAAGTGCTCGTCGAGCGCCACCCGCGCGCCGCCGCGCAGCGCGTAGCCGAAGGACACCGCGCGGAACGCCGCCGGCACCCCGTCCACCGTGAGGTCCAGCCAGGCCCACTGCACGTCGCCCACCATGTCCAGGAAGGGCGTCACCTTTCCGAAGGTGTACTCGCCCCCGAGGCCCAGCCGCAGCTCGAGCAGCGACAGCGCGCGCGCCCCGACCTGCCGCTCCTGGCCATCGATGACCTCGCCCACCAGCACGTCGCCCGGCCCCAGCACCGCGAACGGCTTGTGCAGCCCCACCGTCATCCGCACGTGCTTGAGCGTGGTGCGCAGCTCCCACGCCGGGCCGTTCACCCACACCCGGTCGTACGGCGCCTGCTTGAGCGAGCTCACCAGCCCACCGGTGCCAGGCGGCAGGGCGTCGCCCCCGCCGGTGAGGACGTAGCCCGCCCGCGCCTCCGCCCGCACCGCCGCGGCGAAGCCGAAGGTGAACTCCCAGCTCCACTTCGAGCTCGTGTCTTCCGGGACCTGCTGCAGCTCCGGCGTCGTCGCCGCCGCGTTCGCCCCGTCCTCCGAGAACGTCCCACCTTCGGCCCACCCCGGGACCGCCGTGAAGAGCGCGACGCCGAACCCCAGGGTGCCCCACCACCGCATGGCTTGGGTCATGGCGGCCGTGAGGAGCAAGAACGGCTCCACGCCCCACCCCGAACGGATCCGCCCACTTTCGCGGTGGAGCCCCCGCGCGCCTGCGACGCGCACGCCCGAGTCGTCGGTTTCGCAGTGCGTGACGCCCTTCGCGTCACCGGAACGTCAGCGCACGGGGCGCGAGAAAAGCTGCACCCGACCGCGCACCACGAGGGTCAACCCGGGGTGGTGTGTCCTGCTACTGGCACGTCAGCGAGGTGAGGTTGCAGGTCCTCCCGGAGCCCGCGCAGTAGTCGCATACCGTGCCGGGACCACCGCAGAAGATGTCGTTGTTGCCGATGATGCAGAAGCCGATCGGGTCGATGCAGCACCCCACCACGCAGGGCATCTGCGCACTGCAGCCCACGAGCCCGCCGTCCGGGTACGTGGGAATGCCCGCGTCATCGACGGTGATGCCGCCCGCGTCCGGCGGAGGCGCGACGCAGGTCCCTGCATCGGCGTTGCACGTGCCCGTCATGCAGTCACTGCACGTCTTGCCGTTCAGGCCGCACTGGGTGTTGCTCTGCTGGCGCACGCAGGCCGTGCCCACGCAGCAGCCGTCCGCGCAGTTCGCCGGCGTGCAGCTCGGCGGCTGACACACACCCCCGATGCAGTACTCCTCGGCCTGGCAGGTGCGGCAGAAGCCGCCGTCGGTGCCGCAGCTCGAGACGCTGGAGGCCAGGGCGCACTGGCCGCTCGAGGTCCGGCAGGTGTTGCACACCGAAGGACTCCCGCCGCCCGCGCTCCCGCCCCCGGAGCTGCCCGAGCCACCGCCGCTGCCGCCCTGGCAGCTGCCGCCCATGCACACCGCGCCGTTGGTGCACGCCTGGCACGTGGTGCCGTTCTGGCCGCACGCGGCGTCGGAGGTGGGCGTCACGCACTGGGTGCCGCTGCAGCAGCCCGCACAGTTGCTCGTGGTGCAGCTGCCTGGCGGCTTCCCGTTGCCACACGACGGCGCGGCCGCGAGGGCGAAGCCCAGCACCACACCGAGGACAGCCGCCTTGCGCGCAGTCATCACACCCGTCTCCTTCACCGGCCGGCCCCGCCCGCGCCTTCTACACGCGCCGGGGCGCCCAGACCAAAGCGCTCAGTGCGGCACGAGCAGCACCGCGACCGCCAGCCCCGCGACGAGCAGCGCGCCACCGCCGAGGAAGCGCCAGACGCGCGAGCCCGCGAAGTGCTTGAGGAGCCGCTCCTCGCCCCAGTCGGAGACGATGAAGTACGGCGACGCCGCGCCCTTGCGCAGCTCCCAGCCGCCCTCGGGCGCACTCAGCACCGCGCCCAGCGCGTAGAGCTCGTCGCCCTGCTGCAGCATCGTCTCCGAGTACTTGAGGCCCTTGTTGAAGACCCACCCCTTGGTGGACCGCCCGTACGCCTGCATCGTCGCCTCGAGCTCGGGCGAGGCCGAGTTGAAGGTGCCCGACTTGGCGTGCGCATCGGTGTCCAGGAGCAGCTCTGCCTCGCGCGCGTGCACGCGGACCTTGCCGCTGCCGTCGTCGAGGCCCAGGCCGCCGTCCTGCAGGTCGTTGATGACCGTGTGCCAGTGGCCGTGACGCCCGTTCTGCTTCCACTCCTGCACCTCGAAGCGGAAGAGCACGCACGGCGTCTTCGACAGCGGGCTCACCACGCCCGGCCCCATCAGCGTCACCCGCCCCTTCACCTCCACCGCGCCCGAGGTGAGCTGGGACACCGGCGTGGTGGGCGTGTCGGAGATGACCTTGAGCCGCTGCCCCGCGGTCACCCCGGAATAGATGATGACCGCGCCGACTCCGATGAGCACCACCGCGATGATGACCGCGAACATGTCAGCCCCCTCTTGCGTGCGGGGCGGCACCGTAGCGCGCTCGGGCTCGAGGTCCACCGTCCACGGCGTCGGGTACAGTGCAGACCGCTTTCGCGGGCCACCAGGAGCGACGCACATGAACGGCATCGACCACGTGGTGCTCTGGGTGGAAGACCAGCTGCGCGCGCTCGCGTTCTACGAGACGGTGGTGGGGCTGGAAGGCGTCCGGGCCGCCGAGTTCCGCGCCGAGCAGGTCCCCTTCCCCAGCGTGCGCGCCGGGCCGAACTCCATCATCGACCTGATGCCCCGCTCCGCCGCACCGCTGTTCGACTCCATGTTCGGAGGCGAAGGGGCGTGCGGGAACCGCGTCAGCCACCTCTGCCTGGCGATGGACCGTGCGGCCTACGGCGCGCTGCAGCGGCGGCTGACCGACGCCGCGGTCCAGATGTCGCCCACCATCGCCAACTCGTATGGCGCGCGCGGCTCGGCGCCCGAGGCGTTCTACTTCCTCGACCTCGACGGCAACGTCCTCGAGGCGCGCTACTACCCGTAGCGCGGCAGGCCCGCCTCACTTGGCGACGAACTTGAGCGGCGGGCGGTTGTTGCGCCCCTTGCCCGCCGTCTTCAGCGCCGCCGGGTCGAGCCCGCTCAGGTACAGCGCCGTCGAGTAGACGTGCCCCGCGTCGCTCACCACGCAGTTCGGGTTGGGGGTGGTGCCCGCCTTCTGCACGCCGGTCACCGGGTCGAACGCCGGGTCCAGCGCGCCGGTGTTCGGGTCGAGCGGGATGCCGCGCAGCGTGGTGGTGCCGACCTTGCCGTACTGCACGTTGGGCTTCACCGTGCCGCCCAGGAAGGCCGCGGAGCTCACCTTCCAGTGCTGGCAGCAGTCCTGGTCCATGATCTCCGTGTACTTCGCAGCGTCGTCCTCGCTCTTGGCGAGGATGTCGGTCACGTCGCCCTGCATGGTGCGGCCCATCTCCGAGCAGAGGACGATGGTGGTCGAGTCCCAGAAGCTCTTCCCGGTGGTGCCGAGCTGGGTCGTCTTCAGCCGGTTCACCAGCGCGTTGAGCGGCTTCCAGAGGTCGCGCTTCATCGAGTTGAGCTGGTCGTTCTGACCCTTGGCGTTGAGGATCGCCTTGCGGTCGCGGTGGGTGTCGAACCCGCGGATCTGCCGGTTCTCGATCCAGAACCCGCACGACAGGCCCTTGGTCATCAGCTCGTACGTCATCAGCGCCTGCACGTTGGTCATCGGCGAGTCCTTGGACCGCGCCGGGTTGCCGTTGACGCTGGTGGCGTTGGTGGTCTCGTCGGCCGCCGCCACGCCGAACTCCGCGCGCAGCGTCGGGTCGGTGAACATGGTGTTGGGGTCCACCACCACCTGCACGCCGCCGGTGAGCTGCCGGTGAATCTTCACCGCCGAGTCGAAGGCCTTCACCGACTCCGAGTTGTGGTCCTTGATGAAGTTGTTGTGCAGGTCGTCGACGAAGGTGCGGATCCGCGCCGCCTTCGCGCCCGCGGTGACCCCGGTGAGGCTCTGCAGGCGGTTGCGCATCTCCACCGGCGTGCGGCCGTAGGTGGTGTGGCCCCAGGCCGGCCCCAGCTTCTCGTAGTAGCCGGTGCCTTCCGGGTACGTCGGCTCCGACAGCTCGCCGTCGGACAGCCAGCGGTGCCAGGCGACGTGCGCCAGCGGGTAGCTCTGGCCGTACGCCTCGCAGAAGGCGTGCAGCACCGAGCGCTCGTCGGTGCCGCGCTTCGCCGAGAGCGCCGCGTACGTCGAGTACTTGCCGTAGTGGTACTCCCAGCGGCTCCCGGAGTGGAACGTCGAGCCGTCGTGCGACGAGACCACCGCGAGGTCGTTCAGCAGCGAGCCCGCGTCGGCCGCGAGGTAGCCGTGGGTGATGTTGCCGGTGGTGGTGGGCGCCTGGTGGGTGGCGTCGAGCAGGTAGTTGACCGGCCGGTAGAACTGGTTGCTCCACTCCGGGCTCGGGTGCAGGGTGCCGGCCGCGTACGCGGTGGTGGCGTGCTGCGGCGTCGCCAGCGGCCCGAACATGCTGTAGCTGTCCCAGCCGCCTTCCTGGAACCAGTAGATGAGGAAGCGCGGAGTGGCCGCGGCCTGCGCCACCGCCTCGGCGATGCCCAGGGACTTCGCGGTGCCCGGCACGCCGAAGGAGCGGAACCAGCCGAGCCAGTCGAGCACGCCGATGGCCGAGCCCGCGGCGGCGCCTGCGAGGAAGGAACGACGCTTCATGGAAGCCTCTGGTAGCGGCGCGAGGTGGCGATGGTCTTGAGGATGCTCTTCAGGTTCCCGCCGCTCGAGGCGGTGATGTCCCACAGCTGCTTGTAGACGTCGCGCTCGTCTTCCGACGAGCGCATGTCGCGGCCGAGCAGCAGCCGGTACTGCGCGTTCAGCGTGCGGCGGATGAAGGCTTCCTTCTTCACCGCGCTCTGCGCGAAGGCCGCCAGCCCCTGCCCCTTGTACGCGTAGCTGGGCACCAGGCCCCGGTCGCTGTCGTCGATGGGCGCGCCGGTGACGGGGTCGTTGGTGCGGTAGTTGCCGTCGTCGTCCCAGCGCAGGCGCTGGTGCGCCAGGGGGGTCAGGTTCTGGTGGCAGCTGAAGCAGATGCTCTTGGGGTCGACGGTGGACGCGGCGGTCGCGGTGCCGCGCTGGTCGAACACCTCGGGCGGCACCTCGAAGATGCTGCCCATGAAGTCGGTGAAGACGCGCGCCGAGTAGTTGTAGTGCGGCAGGCCCGGCTTGTTGCTCAGGAAGCCCTTCATGGTGAGCAGGCCCGACTTGCCGTGCTCCGCGGGCCGGGCGACCTTGTTGAAGTTCACGTCGACGCCGAAGTCGCCGTCGAGCAGGTGCTGGAACGGCTCGCCCGTCACCGCGAGGTACGTCCACAGCCGCGCGGGCTCGTCGGTGACGTCGGTGCCCAGGCTCTCGAGGCGCAGCCGCATGCGGCCGAAGTACCAGTCGCGGAACTCGGTGCCCGCGAGGTACTGGTCGACCAAGTCACCCAGCGTCTTGGTGCCGCCCGAGAGCGCGGTGAGTTCCGCCGCGCTGGGCGGCCGGCCGGTCAGCCGCAGCGCCAGGTCCACCAGGAGCAGCTGCTGGTGCACCGCGCCGGTGGTGACCTCGAACGACGGCGGCAGGGTGAAGAGGAAGTCGGGGTGCTGCACCAGCGCCTGGCACACGCCGCCCCACGCCTCGCCCTGCGTGCCCAGGGCGGTGAGGTCCTTGAGCAGGCCGTAGGTGGCGGTGGTCTCCGCCGCGGTCGCCGGCCGGTAGAGCATGCGGGTGTAGAGCGTGTTGATGGCGGTGCGCGCCGCCGTCTCGCGGGTGGTGCCGGTGCCCACGCCCGCCGGCCCCACGATGGTGAAGTTGTCGATGAAGACGTTGCGGTCGCCGCTCGGCGCCGGGGGCAGCGGCGGGTTGTCGTAGTCGTTGATGAAGGCCACCGAGACCGGGACGTCGCCGCCCGCCGCGAGGGTGAGCGTGAGCGACTGCTCGGTGAGCTGGGTGGTGTCGGTGAAGGTCATCACCCCGGCGGACTGGGAGCCGAACTTCACTTCCACCTTGGGGCCGTTGCCCGCGGTGTCGATGGTGGGCTTGGCCTTCACCTTCACCGTGTAGCTGCCGGCGGGGAGCGTCACCGTCGTGAGCAGCGCACCGTTGGTGTAGAAGTTGTAGCCGGTCGCCTGCTTGGTGGCCGCGCCGGTGGCGGGAGAGACCACCACGCCCGCGTCGGCCGCCTCCGCCTCGTACACGCGCGTCGACGAGGCCGGCAGGTCGACGATGGGCGCGAGCGGGTCGAGCCCGGTGAAGGGGCCGGTCTTGCCGCCCACCGCCCTGGTGCACACGTCGGGAGCCAGCGCGTCGAGCCCGAGCAGGAACTCGGGGGTCGCGGTGCGGGCCTCGGTGAACTTGGTCTGGAAGTCGACGCCACCGAAGAGCGAGAGGTTCTTCTGGAAGTTGTCCACCAGACCGCCGTCGGCGCCCGTGCGCTTCCAGTCGTCGTTGAAGACCGCCTTCACCTTGGCCTGCAGCTGCGGCATCAGCAGGAAGGAGTTGTCGTAGGAGCCGACCGCGGGCCCGGTGTAGGGCTGCAGCAGCTGCGGGGGGAACTGCTCGTCGGCGGGCACCACGCCGGAGTTCTCGTACGCCACCAGCGCGCAGGACACCGCGCCCACCGCGTTGACCTCGTCCTGGGTCCACTTCGGCCCGCCGCGCGGCATGGTGGCCGAGGTGTCGGTGGTGACCAGGCGGTCCAGGATGCTGCCCGGCTGCGCCTTGAAGTAGCCCGCCTGGCGCGCCTCGTAGAAGGTCTGCTGCGCGTCGCTCTTCACCGTGAAGAGCCGGCCCGCCGACGGCAGGTGGCAGCTCTGGCAGCCGCCGACCAAGCGGATCATCGTCGGGTACACGGTGTTGGTGAACTGGGCTTCGATCTGCTCCAGCGCCATGCCGCGGTACTGCTCCGGGTCGCAGTTCGGCGCGACGAGCGTGGTGCCGTTGCCGCCGCCCGAGCCCGCCACGCCGCCGCCGCTGCTCGAACCGGTGCCGCCGCCGCCCGGGAAGACGAAGCCGCCGCCGGTGCCGGAGCCACTGCCCCGCCCCTCGCCGCCGCCCGCGCCGGGCTCGAAGTTCATCTGCCCGGGGTCGATGGAGCCCTCGCAGCCGGCGAAGAGCGCCAGCGTTCCGAGAGCTGCCAGTGTCCGCAGTACACGCATGGAGAGAGCTCCTCGGAAGGACCGGACGGAGCTCGAATGATCTCGTCGCATCCGCCCGTGCGCAATTGGCAACGATTGCAGACAGGCGACTGCCCACAGCAGTGCACACCCGTCAGGTGCGCGCGCCGCCGCCGATGTCGGCGTCTGTCAGGAAGTCACTTCTTCGCGCAGCGCAGCTCGACCCTGCGGTTTCGCGCGCGGTTGGCGTCGGAGGAGTTCTCCACCACCGGCTGCGTCTTCCCGAAGCCCTTCGACGACAGCCGCGCCGCGGCGACCCCGTGTCCAGCGAGCCACGCGCGCACCGTCTCCGCGCGCTGGCCGGACAGCTTGAGGTTGTAGGCGTCGTCACCCACGTCGTCGGTGTGGCCCTGCACCTCCACCGCGAGCGAGGGGTTGGCGGCGAGCGCCGCGGCGGCCTTCTCCAGCACCGGCGTGGACACCGGCTTCAGCGTCGCCTTGTCGAAGTCGAAGGTGACGCCGTACAGCGGCAGCCGGCAATCGGCCGCGAGCGCCTTCGCCCAGTCGTCGGCGCCGCTGTCGGCCACCGCGATGGTGAGCCCGGTGTCGGAGTCGTCGTTGGCGCGCCCCACCACCGCCCACAGCTCGCGGCCCTTGGCGCTCCAGTGCGCGCGCACCACGCCTTCGCCTTCCGCCACGCCGTCGGGCAACGGCAGCACGGTCCACCCGGCCTTCTGGAGCGCCGCGCGGTAGACGAGTTCGGTCTCGAGCTTGGAGAGGTTCTTCGGCGGCGTGTACTGCTTCATCACCGCGCCGCGCCCCACGAGGTGCACTTCCTTGTCGCCGCCCGCGGTGACGTCCAGCGGCTCGTCCAGCGTCGCGGTGTTCTCGAGCGCCGCGCCCGCCGGCGCGACGAGGAAGGGGAACTCGTCCTTCGCTCCCACCTTCTCGCTGGTGGCGCCGGGCGCCTTCAAGGTGAGCGTCCGCGGCGCGGCCGGGGTGACCACCACGGTGAGCTTGGGGTCCTGGAACTCACCGAGGCTCACGCGCAGCGACGTTTCCTGCCCCTTCTCGCTCTTCTTGAGCGACCAGTCGTCGCCGGTCGCGCCTTCGACGGCGAAGCCCTTCGCCTCCAGCACCGGCTTCCAGCGCTTCCACGCCTCGGCCCCCGGCTCGTGGAAACCTTCGGGCTGCCGGGTGAGGTACCCGGTGCGGAACTTCCCGCGGCGGGGCACGTCCTTCTCGCCGACCAGGAAGGTGCCCTGGTCGAAGTCGTGCGCCTGGAAGGTGCCCTCGGTGGGCGTCACGCCGGGAGGCAGCGGCACCAGGTCCGCCCACGGGTTGGCGGCGAAGGCCTGGGCGCAGACGACGAGACCGACGAGGAGAGCGGAGCGCATGGGCCGCGGAAGATAGCGGCCGCGCCCCGCGCTTCAAGCGCTCAGAGCCCCAGGCCGGCCTCGGCGGCGAAGGCCTTGAGCGCCGCCTGCACCTTGGCCGCGTTCTTGGGGCCCAGCCGCAGCACGTGCTTGTCCGCGGCGGGGAGCGCCTCCAGCGCGGGGTCCTGGTAGTGGTACAGCGCTCCCTCGAGCCGCAGCTCGAGCTGCCCGTCGGGCACCTGCACCGCGGTGACCCGCTTGAGGGCCGCGACCAGCGCGTCGTCGAAGCGGCGCCCCGGCCGGCCAATCTCGCCGAAGGCGGCGTCGAGGTACGGGTGCAGCGTCTTGAAGGCCGCCGCGGCTGCCTTGGGGTCGATGGACGCGACGACCTGGGAAAGCTCGTCGTACCGCGCGTAGGACTCGGGCGAGACGAAGAAGCGGCTGCCGCGCGCAGGCGGCGGCTTCTGGCCCTTCTTGAAGCGCTTGGGCCGCTTGGCCTGCTTCTGCTTGGGGTCGAGCACCTCGGTCACCGGGTACGGCGAGGCGACCGAGAGGAAGCCCAGCACCGGCCGCGGGCTGTCGCCGTCGGCCACCAGGTTCACCGCCGCGGCGATGCGCCGCACGATGTCGTCGGCCGAGAGCCACTTCGCGAGCTGCTCCATCGGCGAGAGGCCGGCCGCGAGCGCGGCGAGCTTCGCGTTGCCTTCGGCGACCGACACCGCGGGCCCCGCATCGGGCACGCCGGCGTCGACCTCGGCGCGCGGCGCGGGCGGCGGAGGCTCCGGAGTGAGGCCCGGCATGCCGAGGAAGAACCAGGCGCCGGCGCCGAGCCCCAGGCCGAGGAGCGCCACCAGCACCCAGGGCAGCACGCTGCGCTTGGGCTCGGGCTCCTCGGGCGGAGCCTCGACTTCCTTGTTCTGCCAGTCGTCATCCACGGAACACCTCCCGGTCTGCCTGGCTGCAAGCCGCGCGCCTCACGGCGTCTCCACCGTCACCTCGAGCTCGGGGCCGCCGTCGGCCCCCGCGGAGAGAAAGGACACCACGCGAGCCTCGCCTGCGTCCTCGTGAAGGCTCGCGAGCTGCAACGCACAGGGCTCACCCGCGGCCCGCGCGCGCTCGAGGCAGCCGCGCACCACCGCGGCGAACCCGGCGTCGAGCGGCACCGCGCAGGGAGCGGCCACGCACGCCGGGTCGAAGCCCCCGTCGCGCACCGGCCGCGCCTGCACCTCGGGGTCGAGGCCTTCGAGGCGCTGCTCGGCAGCGCGGAAGTCCGCCCGCACCACCCGCAGCACGCGCGGCGGCAGGCCCGCGGGGACGCCGAAGACGAGCCGCGCGCGCAGCACCCGGTCGCCGCCGAGGCCGCCGTCGAGATCGCGCTGCAGGCCCACCGAGAACCCGGCGGGCACGGTGCTGCTCGCCACCGTTCCACCGTCGGCGTCGAGCACCCACGCCTCGCTCGAGGTTGGATCCGCCGGCCAGCGCTGCGTCTCCCGGTGCGCCACGAAGAAGCCGAACGCCTGCGGCGCGAGCGGATTCCCCGAAAGGTCGCGGCCGCCGTCGCCGAAGCCCCAGGCGATGCCGGCGTCGGCAGCGAAGTCGCCGGGCGCCGTCGCCCACAGATGCGTGCCGGCGTCGTTCCACCGCACCTGCGCCGCGGGGAAGAAGGCCGCGGCGGTGGCGAGCGGCTCCATCGGCTCGCTGAAGCCGACTTCCAGCACCACGTCGCCCGGCACCGCGGCCGCGCCCGCGTCGGGGAAGAACGACACCACCGTGGGCGGCGTGAGGTCGGGCGGCGGCACGGTGCGGAACGGCCAGAGCGCGGGCGCCGCGAGCGCGTTGCCCGCGAGGTCCACCGCGGTGGTGCTCACCACCAGCTGGTACGCGGTGTCGAACGCCAGGCCCCCCACCGGCGTGCAGCCGACGCGCTGCCGCGCAGGGTCGAGCGCGAAGGCGCAGGGAATGCCCGTCGCGCCGCCGTCGGCGAGCTGGAGCCGCACCGCGGCCTGGGTGGCGAGCCCCATGGGCTCCGAGAAGTCGGCGGCGAGCGGCGACGTCGAAGGCGCGAGGCCCGCGTCGTCGAGCGCCGGCAGGAAGCCGACCACGGTGGGGGCGGTGGTGTCGGGCGCGAGCGCGGTGGTGAACTCCACCTGCTGTGGCGCGGCCTGGCTCGTGCCCGCGAGGCTCTTCGCCGCGGTGACGGTGACCCGGTAGGTCACGCCGGCGTCGAAGGGCTGGTGCATCGCGAAGGCGAGCGTGCGCTCCTTGCTCGGCCAGGTGAGGGCGCCCAGGGGCAGCGGCGGCGAGATGGTGACCGCCACCGAGGCCTCGTCCATCGGCTTGTCGAAGCTGAGCGTCACCGGGGCCTGCCACGGCACCGCGCTCGCCCCGTTTGCCGGGCTCGACTGGCTCAGCACCGGCGGCGAGAGGTCGACCCCGGCGCGGGTGGTGAAGGAGAACTGCACCTGCATCAGGCGCGCGCCGCCGTTGCCTTCACCGGAGGCGACCACCGCGTACCGGGTGAGCGGCGCGAGGGGCATCGGCGGCGTGAAGCGCACGGTGTCTTGCGCGGCGTTCCACTGTGCGGGGCCCAGCGCGACGTCGGGGCTGATGGCCACGGCGAGCGTCTGCGGCTGCACGCTCTGCGAGAACTGGAGCTCGAGCGCGGTGTCCAGCGGCACCACGGTGGCGCCGGCGGCGGGCACCGTGCCCTTGAGGCGGATGAAGCCTCCGTCGGCCGCGCAGCTCTGGCCCGCGGTGCACTCGGGGGCCGGGCTGCACGCGGCGAGCGCCAGCGCCGCCACGCCCAGCGCGCGGCGCAGCAGGCTCACGGCGCCTCGTACTGCACGTCGAGGTAGGGCACGGTGAGCCCTCCGTCGAAGCCCGCGTAGAGGCGGACCACCTTCTGCGCCGAGGTGTAGATGCGGTACTGCACGCGCGTCTTGTTGCTGTTCACCGCCTTGTAGACGTCGCCACCGACGTACGCGAAGTCGGTGTACCCGGGGTCTCGGATGACGGGACAGAAGCCCCGACACGCCGCGGTGAACACCGCCGGGCCAGGGTCCGACGTGTAGGTGACGTCCGAGTAGTAGATGGAGCCGGCGTCGGTGAGCAGCGTGGTGTGCAGCTGCGCGTTCATCACCGTCACCACCGGCGGATTGAGCCCGGCGTCGCTCTGCAGCGAGAACGAGAGCGCGATGCGGGTGTCCACGAAGCTGCCGTTGTCGGTGCGGAGCACCGGCGGCTTGAAGTCGGTGCGGAACTTGGCGCCGCCGTCCCAGGACACGTTGGCCGACTCGTTCCCCAGCGCGTAGGTGCGGCCCTGGAAGTAGCGGGTGGTGCCGAAGGACGAGCTGGTGGTGACGGCGAGCGTGTTGCCGGCGAGGTCCTTGGCGGTGGTGTCGACCTGCATCGAGTAGCCGGCGTCGTAGGCGAGCGCGAAGGGGCTCGGGCTCTTGAGCGTCAGCACCGTGCCGCCGTCGCTCCAGAGGTAGCTGCCGGCGACGGGCGACCCGCCGATGCGCAGGAGCTTGAAGGCGCCCTGGGTGTTGCCCTGGTCCATCGGCTCCGAGAACACCACCGAGACCGAGGCGTCGGGCTTGAGGCCGATGGCGCCGTTGGGCGGCGAGAACCCGAGGATGGTGGGCTTGGTGGTGTCCTGCACCGTGCCGGTGGTGAAGGCGAACTCGAAGGGCGCGCCCATCGGGTTGCCGGTGACGTCGCTCGCGCTGGCGGCGACCTTGACCTTGATGCGCGCGCCGCCCGGCAGCTGGCTCCCGGCGTGGGTGCAGGTGAGCACCGTCTTCGACGGGTCGAACACGTTGACGCAGGCGGTGAAGGGGCCGCCGTCGGGCAGCACCACCGAGAGCGCGCTGGAGGCGCTGGCGCCCATCGGCTCGGAGAAGGCGACCGACGGGGAGACGGTGAAGTCGATGTTGGTGCTGTCGGCGGGCGGCGAGGCGGACACCACCACCGGCGCGGTGGTGTCGGGCGCGGCGCCGGTCTTGAAGGAGAAGCCGGGGTTGCCCGACAGGTCGTTGCCGGCGAGGTCGCGCGCCTGCAGCACGGTCACCTGGTAGTTGGTGTCGCCGTCGAACGCGGTGTGCATCGGGAAGCTCACCTGCTTGCCGTCTTGCGACCAGGTGGCGGTCTTGAGTTCCACGCCGGGCGCGACGTCGAGCACCAGCGCGTCCTGGTTCATCGCCTCGGAGAACGACAGGGTCAGCGGCGAGGTGACGGGCACCGCGGTGGCGAGGTTGGTCGGCACGGTGGCCACCAGCGTGGGCGAGATCTCGTCGGGCGCGGAGGCGGTGGAGAAGGTGAGCTGGGTGTTGTCGGCGAGGCGCGAGCCGTCGGCCGCCTGCCCGGTGATGACCACGGTGTAGGTGGTGTCGAACGCCAGGGTGGAGGCGAGGCTCACCTGGAGCACCTTGGAGTCGGCGTCCCAGGTCTGGGTGCCCACGGCGACCGGCGGGCTGATGCTCAGGTTGACCCCGTCCTGGCGCATCGCCTTGGAAAAGGTGAGCGAGAGGTCGGTGCCCACGTCGACCTTGGTGGCGCCGGCCGGCGGGACGGACGCGCTCAGGGTGGGCGGGTTCTCCGACAGGCAGTTGCCCGCCTGCTTGCAGGTCTCGCGCGCCGCCTCGAAGTCGAGGCAGCCGGCGAGGGCGAAGGCCACGGTGACGACGAGCCGCTTCATGGCAGCACCCCCGAGAAGGAAATTCCGGCCCCGCCCGGTGCGAGGGCGACGCCCGCGCGCACGGTCTCGTTGCCGCCGAAGAGGAACATGCCCGCGGCGCCGACGACGAGCGCGGCGCTGACGCCGACCAGCGCCCAGCCGACCGTCTGCTGCGACTTCCCGGCGGACACCGCGCCGTCGTACTGCTCCCTGGTGAGGGGCTGGGCCTGGGGCTTGACCAGCAGGTCGTACTTGCCGCGGGAGAGCCCGAGGAAGACGCCGCCCACGACCGCCGAGCCCACGCCCGCCGCGGCGGGGATCCACGACAGGCGCTTGATGCGCGAGGCCCCCTGCACGACCTCTACCGAGGCGCCGGGGGTGAGCGGGCGGCCGAGCATGGTGGACACCTGCTTCGCGAGCTGCTCGGCGACCACCACGAAGGTGCCCACCAGGCGGTCGTTGTCGTCGCTGGAGCTCGAGGCCACCGCGAGGGGCCGGCCGTCGCCGGCGGCGACGATCTTCACGTCGAGCTGGTAGCTGCGGTCGAGCTTGGTCACCGAGCCGATGAGGAGCCCGTCGACGCCGAGGGCCGAGGCCACGTCGGCGCGGCAGCTGTCGTCGGGGCAGCCGGCGAGCTGCCGCTGCCGCTCGAGGCCGAGCACCGCGGCCATCTCGGTGGAGGTGAGGGTCTTGACCCCCTGGAACGAGAGCTGCTGGGCGAGGTGCTGGGTGTAGAAGCTCGAGAGCTTCGGATCCTGGTTCACCAGGGTCAGCTCGTTCACCGCGATGCGGATCGGCTCCGGCGCCGCCGCAGCGAGGCTCAACACCAGCATGGTTGCCACACCCGTCATGTCGCGTCTCCCCCGCGGAGTGCCACCTCGAGGGTGCCCGCGAAGACGATGACGTCTCATGTGGCGGCGGGCCCGGTCAACCGTCAGCGAAGGGCCAGGCGTGTCGTCGGCACACTGTGCCGAAAGGGGCGCGACCGTTTTTCACTCGCGGCCCCGAGCGGAGCGCCTAACATTCACCGGACGCACAGGCCGGTGGGGTGTCGTCCAATGGTAGGACATCAGACTTTGACTCTGAGTATCCAGGTTCGAATCCTGGCACCCCAGCCATAAAGACCCACGGGGGGTCGGAACATGCCAGCTCGAGAGCTGCAACTGGTCGCGGTGGGCAACATCACCTCCACGGTGATGAGAGACATCGAGGAGCCGATCCAGGCCATCCTCGGCGTGGGGGCGTGGCAGGGGAAGCAGGTGCTCCCCAAGCCGCAGTACGCCTTCAACAAGGACCGTGGGCAGTACCACTCCAACGCCATCATGCGGCGGCTGCTCACCGTGCGAGAGCCGGGGGCGGTGCTGATGCTCGGGGTCTGTGACGTCGACCTCTTCGTGCCCGACTCGCCGTTCGTCTACGGCGAGGCTGACCGCGAATCGAAGACCGGCGTCTTCTCGACCTTCCGCCTCAAGTCCGAAGGCGAGCTGTTCAAGAAGCGCGTGCAAGCCCAGGGCGTGCACGAGGCCGGGCATCTGGTGGGGTTGAGCTACTGCGAAGACGTGCGGTGTCTGATGTTCTTCGCCACCTCGCTCGCCGACCTCGACCGCCGCGCGCTCCAGCTCTGCAACAACTGCCGGAACGAGCTCCACAAGCTGCGCCGGTAACGCTCCAAGTCCTGGAAGTTGTTCGATCAAGCGGCGTTACAGAACCGCCCGGGGCCACTTGCCTACACAGGCCGACAACTCCCTACCAAGCCGCAGTCAGGGAGAACCGTCATGAGCGCACGCGTTTCGGTGTCGTCGCTGTCGAAGCTCGAGAACCTGCGGTACGGCGGGGCGAAGGTGAGCGGCGCGCCCATCACCGGGGCGTTGACCCAGCTGGCGCAGACGGCCGACGGGATGAACGCCACCAAGACGAAGGACAACTTCGCGGACACCGACGAGCTCAAGGCGTACCAGGCGACCATCGACGCCAACACCCAGTGGCACCCGGCACTGAAGCAGGCGGAGTCGGAGCGGGTGAACGAGCTGTTGGGGTACGCGGAGCACCCCTGGTCGCTCAAGAAGGACATCGTCATCGCGCAGGTGAAGGAGCCCATCGTCGCGGCGGGCATCGCGCTGATGATGGGGGCCTTCGGCAAGAAGGACTGAGGGAGAATCTCGGTCGGGCGCGTGCGTCCAAGCCGGCAACACCCCGGCTAAGGTGCGCGCGCCATGACTCGAACTGCCCTGCTGCTGTCCGCCGTCGTCCTCGCCTCGCTGTCGGGCTGTGAGCTGCTCGGCGGCGGTGGTGGTGGTGGCGGGTCGGGTGGCGGCAGCGGCACCAACGGCTTCACCAAGGGCTTCGTCTTCGTCCGCAAGGACGACCGCAACGTGTACGCGGCGGACGATGCCGACCTGAACACGGTCTTCAAGCTGACCACGGCCGGAGGGGCACGCACGCCGACCTTGTCGCGCGACGGCCGCACGGTGGTGTTCTCGCGGGTGGTGGGCGCCGACACCGAGCTCGACGTGGTGCCCACGCGGGGTGGGACGGTGAGCAAGGTGCTGGGCAGCAGCGCGGTGGCGAAGAACCTGCGGCTGCCGGTGCTGTCGCCCGACGCGAAGAGCATCGTCTTCACGTACGACGAGGGGACGAGCTCGGCGATCGGGCTGGTGAACACCGATGGCACCGGGTTCGTGAAGATCGCCGGGGGAGGGTCGACCAGCTACGTGGGCCCGAGCTTCAGCCCGGATGGGGCCACGGTGCTGGTGGCGTTCGGATCCACGTCGAGCACGCTGACGCAGCTGGAGCGGGTGAACGTGACCACGGGGCAGGCGCAGAACGTGGTGTCGTCGCTCGGGCCGGAGGCGATGGTCATCACCGGGCGCGCGGTGCTCTCGCCGGATGGGACGCAGGTGGCGTTCGACGGGAGGCTCGCGTCGGGGGCGACGAGGGTGTTCGTGATGCAGGTCGGCAGCGGGGCGGTGACCAGGCTCACGGATTACCCGTCGGATCCGAATGCGTCGGACTCGTTCCCGTCGTGGGTGGGGTCCGGCACGGTGGCATTCTCGTCGGACACCGGGGGGAATGATCAGGTCTACGAGCTGCCGGCGACCACGGTGAAGGGCTCGGGAGGCCTCTCGTTGCCGTCGGCGATCGAGGCGTCGTACGGGCCGAACTGATTCTTCCTTGCCCGCTCCGGTCCGTTCCCGCCGGGTCCGGCCGGTCCGAAGCCCCGTGAACGAACGCGAACCCGAACCCGTCTTGGCGCGACGCAGAACGCAGGGTCTTCGAAGGTGAACGCCTTCGGGTGAACTCTCGACGGTCGCGGTCCTTCACAAACCGGGCTCGGGCACGGGGCCTCACCTCGCTCCGAACCTCACCGGCACCGTGAAACACCTCCCCGCCGCCTGATCCGGGAACGGCACCGCCCGCTCCACCACGCACGTGCGCGCCGCCTCGTCGAGCATCGACTGCCCGCTCGTCACCTGGAGCACCTTCTCGCCGACCGCACCATCGGCCCGCAGGCAGAACCGCACCGTCGCGGTGCCGGTCACCTTGAGCCGCTGCGCGGCCGCGGGCGTGCAGCTCGCCGCCGCCGCCTGGAGCCGCGCGTGCACCGCCGCCTCCACCCCGGGCTCCACCAGCACCGCGCGCCCCCCACCCCCGAGGGGAGCCGCCTCCGCCCGCTCCGCTGCTCCCGCCGGCCCCGCAGGCCCACCCGCCTGCCCCTCCGCCACCACTCCCGGGGACTCACCCTCACCGGCGCCCGTGGGCGCCTCCGGGCCGGGGCCCACCACCACCTCCCTCCCCGCGGACTCCGCCGCGGGCGCCACCGCCGCGCGCCGGGGCAACGGCGGCGGCAGCGCCACCTCCCCGCTCGCCACGTCGACGCCGGGGGGCGCCACCGGCCGCTCCACCCGCGCCGGCTCCCGGAGCCCCACTGGAATCGTCACCACCACCGGGCGCGACGGCGCCTTGGTTGCCTCCACCACCGGCGCCGGCCGCAGCACGAAGACGAGCAGCGCGCCCACGTGGAGCAGGAGCGAGAGGCCCAGGGCGAGCGCCACCCGGCGCGAGGTCACCGCGACTCCGGCACGCCGTGCAGCCCGAGCACCTCGGGCGGCACACCGTAGAGCGGCGCCAGCGCCTGCGCCGTCAGCACCTCGGCCGCCGCACCGAAGGCCGCCACCGCGCCGTCCTTGAGCAGCAGCGCGTGCGTCGCCCACGCCCGCGCCTGCGACACCTCGTGCAGCACCGCCAGCGCGGCCCCCCCGGCCTGCGCGTGCGCCTTCACCGCTTCCAGCGCGACGTGGTGGTGCCGAAGGTCGAGGAACGCGGTCGGCTCGTCGAGCACCAGCAAGGCCGCCTGCTGCGCCAGCACCCGCGCCAGGAGCACCAGGCGGCGCTCACCGCCCGACAGGCGCGAGGCGTCGCGGTCGGCGAAGGCCACGAGCCCCACCGCGTCCAGCGCCGCGGTCGCCGCCGCCACGTCGTTCGGCCCCGGAACGCCGAAGGCCCCCAGGTGGGGGGTGCGGCCGAGCAACACCACCTCGAGCGCCGACAGCCCTTCCAGCGCGGCGCCGTCGGCCTCCTGCCCGAGGTAGCCCGCGCGACGGGCCACTTCCCGCCGGGGCGCGGTGCGCGGATCCACCCCCGCGAGCGTCAGCGCGCCCGACGACGGCACGAGGCCCAGGGCCGCCCGCACCAGGGTCGATTTCCCCGCGCCGTTGGGCCCGAGCACCGCCAGGCGCATCGACGGCTCGACGGCGAAGGACACCTCGCGCACCAGCGCACGGCCGCGCAGCGACACCGAGAGGCCCTGCGCCGACAGCAGGCTCACTGGTTTTCCGGCCGCGCGAGCTCTTCCTTGAGCTTCTCGTCGAGCTCCTGCGCCTGCTGGATGAACTGCGCGTCGCCGAGCGTGGAGCGCTGGTTGCCGAGCGACTGCACGCGCAAGGTGTACTTGCGCGCGGCGCTCCCGTTGCGGCTGTCGAGCCGGTCGTAGCTGTTCTTGAGCGAGCGCCAGGCCCGCTCCACCGGCGTGCCGCCCAGCGGAGGCGCCGCCGGGGACTTGGCCGTGGGCTTGCGCTTGCCCAGCGGCGTGAGGTCGTCGCCTTCCTGCGGTTGACCGGACGGAGGCGCCACCGCCGACGGGTCGCCGCCGTTCACCACCACCTCGCGGCTCTTGCGGCCGCCGGGGCTCGTCGCCGGCAGCTCGCCGCTCGCCTCTTCGCCGCCGCCCGCGAGCTGCGACTCCATGCGGCTGGTCATCACTTCCCAGCCCACGATGATGCCCACCACCGCCAGCAGCAGCAGGGGCACCATGACCCAGAGGACGCCGAAGCGGCGCTTGGGAGGCTGTTTGACGGACGCTTCCATCGCAGGCGTTAGTACTTACGCCTTAGCACGCCTCACTGGTTCCCTGGGCTCGGCACCTCGAGCCCCTGAGGCGACGGAGGGGCCGGGGGCTCGCGGCGCCGGGTGTCGGGCACTTGGCCCCCGCGCCCACCCTGCCGGGGAGCGGGCCCTTCCGGCTCCTGCATGGTGAAGAGCAGTGCGGCCACCACCGCCACCGCCGCCAGCGGCACCAGGAGCCACAGCCACTGGGCGCGCGGGCTGGTGGTGCGGCTCACCTCGGCGTTGAGGTCGGGCGCTTCGCGGTCCTTGAGCGCGCGGGGCAGCACCTCGGTGATCTGCGGCGAGCCTCGCGGCGGGCGCGCCGGCGCCGCCGGCCGGCGGGGCCCGAGAGATGGCCGCGGCGCGGGCGCCTTGCCCGGGTCGGTCGCCACCGTCGGATCCACCATCACCGACGGCAGGCGCTGCGACGGCGGGCGCGGCAGCGGCGGCAGCGAAGTCACCACGGGAATCGGCTGTTCCCGCGTGGGGTGCGCCGCCTCGCGCAGCGTGGCGAGGGTGCGTGGATCCACCGAACCGTCGACCAGCGTCTTGCGGGCGTCGAACGGCAGGGTCGCCGGGCTCGTCTTCTCCGCCGCGTCCCACGGGGTGGGCGCCGCGGCCCCGACCGGCCGTACCTGGGCCATCGGCAGCGGTCCGGGGTTGGTGGCCGGCTCCCGGTCCAGCGGGGCCGCCACCACCGGGCCCTGCGCCGTCACCGGCTCGGGCCAGGCCACCGCGTCCACCGTGGTCGGGGGCTCGCTCGGCGGGCTGGCCGCCGGCCGCGTCACCCGGACCGACATCGCCTCCACGTCGATGACCACCCCCGGCACCGTGGCGCTCTCGTGGGGCGACTCGCCGCCGAGGTGGCTCCGGGGCGTGGGCTGGAACGACAGCGGCGCCGGCGCCACCGCGCCCTTCCACGGCGGCTTCACCGACGGCCGCGGCCCGGGGGTCGGGGTGAGTTCGGCGCCGCGCGGCGCGGTGACCTCCGGCGCGGGCGCCAGCGACACCTCGCGCAGCGTCGCCAGGAGCCGCCGCTCCTGCTGGTACTCGCTGGCGAAGGCCTCGCGCATGAAGCGGCTCGCCGACTCCGGGCCGGCCCCTGGGTCGATGTCGAGCAGCATGGCGGTGAGCTTGCCGCGCAGCTCTTCCGCCGACTGGAAGCGCGCCGCAGGGTCCGGCGAGAGCGCCTTCATCACCAGCGCCGCCAGGGCCGGAGGCACGAGCGGGTCGACCTCGCCCAGGGGGCGAATCTTCGGGCTGCCCACCGCGTGGATCAGCTCGCCCGGCGCCACCAGGTCGAACGGGTTGGTGCCGCTGAGCAGCTCGTACAGACACAGCCCCACCGCGTAGAGGTCGCTGCGCCGGTCCACCTTCTGGTGCCGCGCCTGCTCCGGCGACATGTAGAGGAACTTCCCCAGGATGATGCTGGGGTTGGTCTTGGTGGAGTTGAGCGTGCTCTTGGCGAGCCCGAAGTCGATGACCTTGACCTCGCCTTCGTAGCTGACGAGCACGTTCTGCGGGCTCACGTCGCGGTGCACCAGACCGAGTTCCTGGTCGTTCTCGTCGCGCTTGCGGTGCGCGTAGGCGAGCGCGTCGAGCACCCGCGTCATCACGTGCAAGATGAAGGTGATGGGCAGCGGCACGCCCTTGTCGCGCATGCGGGCGGCGACCTTGCGCAGGTCCTTGCCGTCGACGAACTCCAGCGCGAGGTACGGCGACCCGTCGTGCACGCCGGTGTCCAGCACCTGGGCGATGGAGCCGTGGCTCAGCTTCACCAGGATCCGCGCTTCGTTGATGAAGCGCTCCACGAAGGACGCTTCCTCGGCGTACTGGGGGAGGATCTTCTTGATGACGCAGAGCTTCTCGAAGCCCTTGGTGCCGTCTTGCCGCGCGAGGAAGATCTCTCCCATGCCGCCGGTGGCGAGCGGCTGCAGCAGCGTGAACCGGCCGAACGGAGTCGGCTTGAACGGCCTCAGCCGGTTCGACGAGTTGCCGGAAGAGAGCATCGGCTCCGATTTCGACGGGACGGGGAAAGACGGACGCGAGGCATTGAAGCACCGTTGCCCCGGGATTCTCTATCGGAACCGGTGAGTTCCCGATTCCCCTGGTTTCGCCGTTGGCTCCATCATGCGACGCGCATGGTCACTCGCGTCCTCCTCCTCGCGCTGCTCCTCTCGGCCTGCACCGCCTCGCTCGACCGCTACGTGCGGGCCTTCGACCCCGGGTTCACCGATTCCCCCTGCGCCCCCGGTGAGCACGGCCCCAATGGCCACCTCACCGCGTACGGGCGCACGCTCGTCTCGCTCTGCGCGACCGACCTCGAGGTCCTCTTCCACGACCTGGTCTTCGACGCCGAGCCGCGAGAATTCTGGGTCGGCGACGGGCCCGCCTGGTCGCCTTCGGGGCGCGCCGCCCTGCGCTACGCCGCCACCGGCAAACGCTCGGTGGGGGACACCGCCACCCGGCTCGACTTCGACGTGGTGTTGACCTTCGACGACCGCCTGCAGCCCGTGGTCCTGGGGCTGGTGTCCAAGGACCTGCCGCTCACCGGCAGCCCCTTCGAGGAGACCATCGACGTGCATCTGGGGTCCGCCCAGCCCACCGCGGCGACCGCCTGGGCCAAGGACCCGGGCGAGTTCTACGGGCGCCTCGGGCCTCCGCCGCGGGGCTTCTCCGAGCGCTCGGTGAAGATGCGAGAGCGCGCCGACACGCTGGCGCAGGACTTCAGCACCCTGCGCACGCTGACCCCGGCCATCTGCGGCGCCCTGCGCTACCTCGCGCTGGACACCCGCCGCGACGAGTTCGACGCCAGAGGGTGGATCGGCCTCATGCTCGGCGATCGAGACGCACAGCAGCGGGATCAGCTCGTCGCCCGCCTCAAGGACCCCGTCGAGCGCTGCACCCCGGAGACGTTCGCCGCGCTCGACGCCGCCTTCGAGACCAAGGCCAAGCGCAGCGCCGAGTTCCTCGCCGGCGAGGCCCAGCGGAAGGCCGAGTCCGACGCCCGCTACGCCGAGATGGTCAAGGTGTACGAGGCGAGGCTCGCCGAGGTGCGCGCCCGGGCCGAGCAGCTCGCGCTCCGCGGACAGACCTTCACCGCCCTGGCGCTGCTCGGCTGGTGGAAGAGCAGCCGCTCGGTCTCGTTCGACGCCTTCGCCGCCCCCGCGCGCGAGGTGCCGCTGCGGGCCGGCCTGGGCGACGACGAGTTCGCCGACGCGCTGCGCACCACGCTCTACCGGAAGTACTGGACCAGGCTGACCTGGAGCGCGGGCGGCGCGCCGGTCGAGACGACCCGCCCGAGGAACGCGCCGCGGCCCCCCCCGCACACCATCACCGCCACGGCCACCCTGCCCGACGTGTCTCCCGAGGTGACGAGCTCGTCCGACGTCATCACCTGGTGGAGCGAAGGCGAGGAGGTGGACCGCACCGCCGTCGCCCAGTCGGAGGCCTCGCGCCGCAGCGCCTCGGCGTCGGCCAGGCCGCTGCTCGAGCGCCTGGAGGCCATCGACGGCCGGCTTTCCCGCATCGAGGAGCGGCTGCAGGGCCCCAAGCTCCAGGTGGGCGCGACCCCGGGCTCGTCGGTCAGCCGCATGCAGCAGGTCTGCGAGCCGGTCCCTGGCGGGCCTCCGAAGTGCGTCAACAAGTGGTCCACCTTCACCGCCGACGGGCCGATGAAGTCCAACGGCGGCCTGGCCCCGTGGGAAGCCGACGACCTGAGGGAGGAGCGCGGGAAGCTTTCAGACGAGCGCGCCGAGCTGGTGAAGCGGCTCGAGGCGCTGGGCGCGCAGGCGAAGGCCCCCACCGGGCCGGCGCCCACCAGGAAGACGCGCACGCTCCACTCGCAGACCATTCCCACCCACCGCTACCGGGCCGAGAAGGACTTCGCCGTCGCCACCGCCCGCGACGGCAAGCCGTGGGAGCGACTCACCGCCCGTCTGGAGCTGGACGCCGAGGTGCGCAACACGCCGCTCACGCCCCAGGCCATCCGGGAGCTCGTCGAGGACCGGGCCAGGGCCCGCACCGGGGACCTGCTCGAGGAGCGCTGGCTGGCGTGGTTCGACGCCCAGCTCGCGCGCGAGCTGCCCGCGGCGCTCTCGAGCGAGGAGCGCGAGCGCGAGCTCTCACTCGCGCACCTGTACCTGGACGCCCGGGAGAGCGCCGACTTCCTCAAATACAGCCTCGGCAGCATCGGCCCGCTGGTGCAGGACAAGGCCGCCCCGTAACCCGACGCGGCCCTGCTGCGTAGGAACGACATGGCCCGCGCGCTCCAGCTGACCGTCGTCCTGCTCACCGCGTGCGGCGTCGCGACGGAGCCCGGCCCCGGTGACTCAGGCCTCCGGGATGCGGGCGGTGCGGACGCCGGCGAACGCCTCGATGCGGGAGCGCCGCTCGACACCAGCGAGGCCGGCCTGGTGGCGTTCTTCAAGACCCAGGGCTACCGCGCCTGGCGCGCGGAAGCGGCGCCTCACCCGTCCGCGGGCCCACACAGCGGCCAGGTGCGCACCTTCGTCAACGACGCGCTGTCCGCCTCGCTCCAGGCCGGCGCGAGCAGCCACCCGCGCGGCAGCGTGGCGGTGAAGGAGCTGCTCGACGCCGCCGGCACCACGCTCACCGGCGTGGCCATCGACGTGAAGGGCGAGGACGGCACCTGGGTGTTCCTCGAAGGCTTCGCGCCGTCCTTCACCGGCTACTACTACCGGGGCACGCAGAACCTGTGCGGCAACTGCCACCGGGCGGGCCAGGACTTCGTGCTCACGTCGAAGGGCGCGCTTTGACCGGAGCGCGTCGTTACAGTGCGCCGCATGCGCACGTTGAACCTCGTCACCGGAGCGACCGACGGCATCGGCCTCGAGACCGCCCGGCAGCTCTCTTCCCTGGGCGCGACCGTGCTGGTGCACGGCCGCAGCGAGGCGAAGGCCCGCACGGCGGCGGCGCAGGTGAAGGGCGCGGTGCCAGTGTGGGCCGATCTCGCTGACCTCGCCCAGGTGCGCAGCCTCGCGGCCCAGGTGGAACGCGAAGAAGGCACGCTCGCGGTGCTGATCAACAACGCCGGCGTCTTCTTGCACGAGCGCAAGACGACCGCCGACGGTCGCGAGCTCACCCTCGCGGTGAACCACGACGCCCCCGTGCTGCTCACCCACCTGCTGCTCCCGCGGCTGCGGAAGGCGGCGCGCGCGCGGGTGGTGAACGTGAGCTCCATCGCCCACTCGCGGGGCACGGTGGCGCTCGACGACCTCGACCTCTCGGGCCACTTCGACGGGTACACCGCTTACGCCCAGTCGAAGCTCGCCAACGTGCTCTTCACCCGGGAGCTGGCGCGCCGGCTGGGGCCGTCGAGCACGGTGACCACGTACGCGCTGCACCCGGGCGTCATCAACACCAAGCTCCTGCGCACGGGCTTCAGCGCGATGGCGGGAGCGAGCCTGGCCGACGGGGCCAAGACCAGCGTGTTCTGCGCCACCGCCCCCGAGCTCGAAGGGCAGACCGGCCTCTACTACGCGGCCCAGCGGGAGATGGGGGCCTCGCGCGTCGCCCAGGACGACGCGCTGTGCGCGAAGTTCTACCTGCTCAGCTGCCAGCGCGTGGGCGTGACGCCCTTGCCCGGCTGAAGGCGCCTCACATCAGGTCGTCGCAGGGCGTGCCCAGCCGCTCGCGGTCGTAGACGCCGAGCGAGGTGTAGACCATCACCGCGTTGTCCTCGATGGGCACCACGGTGAGCTTCTTCTCGCTCTTGCCGCTGACCCACTTGTACTGCCGCGGCGAGTCCGAAGGCGTGGGCTCGTTGGCGTTGATGACCATGCGCATGTCGCCGGCCACCGAGGAGAAGATCTCCCCCACCGAGTCGTTCACCACGTTCTTCATCGCCTGCAGCTTGAGCTTGCCGCGCTGGCCGACCCACAGCCGCCAGTCGCGCCCGTCGACCTTGCAGTCGCCGCCCCGCTCGTCGCGGAAGCAGTCGACGAAGTAGTACGTGCCGGCGTCGTCGCGCGCGAGGCGGTACGGCCTGCGCGTCCACCGGGGCTTGTAGAAGTTCGCCTTGGTGCGCAGGTCGTTGTGCTCGGCCTCGCTGGCCTTCACCAGGTCGGTGGTCTTGTCGCCGCAGGTGACGGAGTACTTGCCGTCCTTGAAGTCGAAGCTGGGCGCGCCGTTGCGCCGGTCGACGCGCGGGTCCCACAGCACCATGTTGAACTGCTCGGTGCCCGACGCGCCGCCGCCGTAGGAGCGGATGCGCCAGAGGCTCTTCGCGTCGCCGTAGTACGCCGGGCCCTGGTAGGCGCCCTGGGGGTCGAAGGCGAGGTAGTGCTGCTTGCCGTCGGTCAGCACGGTGAGCTTGCCCGGCTCGACCGCGTCCTTCTCGGGAGGAGGAGCGGCCGGCGGTGGCGGCACCGCGGGCGCGGCGGCGAGGGCGAGCGAGAGGAGCGCGAACATGGCCGCGCACCATACCGCGCAGGCTCTACGGCGCCTTGGCGGAAAGCGCGGCGTCGAGCTTCGAGGTGAGCTCCTTCGACTCCGGCTCCACCTTGGAGTCGAAGTGCGCCACCACCTGGCCGTCGCGGGTGACGAGGAACTTGTTGAAGTTCCACTTCACCGCGCCGCCGTTGTCCTTCAGGCCCTGGAGGTAGGCGTAGAGCGGGTGCGCGCCCGGCTCCTTCACCTTCACCTTGTCGAAGAGCGGGAAGGTCGTCTTGTACTTGAGCTCGCAGAACTTCTTGATGTCCGCGTTGGTGCCGGGCTCCTGGCCGCCGAAGTCGTTCGACGGGAAGGCGAGCACCTCGAGGCCCTTGGCCTTGTACGCCTGGTAGAGCGCCTCGAGCCCCTTGTACTGCGGGGTGTAGCCGCACTCGCTCGCGGTGTTGACGATGAGCAGCGCCTTGCCCTTGTAGGCCGCGAGGGTGGTGTCCTTGCCGTCGATGGTCTTCACGCCGATGTCGTAGAGGCTCATGGGGGCTCCGGTGAGGATGAGGGAGAGGGTGGCGGCAGCGAGCATGGCGCGAGGTCTAACCGCGGGCCGCTGCGGCGTCACCTCGAAGCGCGAGGTGGAACCTTGAAGGTGGCGCCGGGCGCCTCACCCTTCCATGATGCCGCGCGTGGCGGATCCCACCCTCTTGAACCCCGGCATGGTGGTGGCGGGCACCTTCGAGGTCGACCGGCTGCTCGGCCGGGGCGGCATGGGCGAGGTCTGGGCCGCGCGCCACACCCGCCTGCCCGGCAAGGAAGTGGCCATCAAGGTGCTCCACGCGCCGCAGCTGTCGGCCGAGGCGCAGGCGCGCTTCCGCCGCGAGGCCGAGGTCGCCGCCAAGCTGTCGCACCCCAACGTGGTGACGGTGCACGACTTCAACGTGCTGCCCACGGGGGCGCCGTACCTGGTGCTCGAGCTGCTCCAGGGCGAGAGCCTCTCGCGCCGGCTTTCCCGCGGGCCGCTCGCGCCCGACGAGGCGGCCGAGGTGGTGCGGCAGGTCGGCGCGGCGCTCGAGGCCACCCACGCCCAGGGCGTGGTGCACCGGGACCTGAAGCCCGACAACGTCTTCCTCTGCCCGCAGCCCTTCGGCATGCAGGTGAAGCTGCTCGACTTCGGCATCTCGAAGATCGCCGGGTCCACCTCGGTGCAGACCCAGGAAGCCGCGCTCCTCGGCACGCCGCAGTACATGTCGCCGGAGCAGGCGCTGGGCAACAACCAGGACGTGGGGGCCCAGGCCGACGTGTGGGCCCTGGGGGCGATGGCCTACGAGATGCTGAGCGGCCGGCCGCCCTTCACCGCCGACAACGCCGCCAAGCTCATCTTCCGCATCGCGTACGAGAGCTACCCGCCGCTGGCGGAGGTGGCGAGCGTCTCCCGCGCGATGGACGCCGCGGTGGCCCACGCGCTGGAGAAGCCGCTCGAGCGGCGCACGCGCACGGTGGCCGAGTTCGTGCGGGAGTTCACCGGCGCCGAGCTGCCGGCGTGGACCCCGACGCTGGCCACCCCGGCGCCGTCGGGCATGGCGACGCCGGGCGCGGCGGTGCCCGACGAGGTGGGCATGGCCCGCACCGCGGCGCCCACGCCCATCACCCCCATCAAGGGGCCCGCGCTCGCCACGCCCCGGTACGAGCGCCAGGCGCCCACCGAGCCCGACGCGCGCACCTCGTCGACGGGCAGCTCGAGCTTCAAGTACGTGCTGGTGGCCGCGCTGGTGGCGGTGGTGTCGGTCGTCGGGAGCGTGGTGAAGGCGCTCGCCCACCCGGACGACGCCGTCCAGGGCCTGACCGAGGTGGCGGACGCGCGGCCACACGACGGGGAGACCGACGACAACAAGAAGGCGATGCAGCACGGCCAGGGGCAGGACCTGGAGCCCAAGCTGCCGGAGCCGACCCCGCCGCCGGAGGCGCTCGCCGCGCGGCCTCCGCCGCCCTCGGAGCTCCCGACCGAGCCGCCCAGGCCGGCACCCCGCCCCACCCTGCCGCCCTTCGCGGTGAAGCCGGCGCCCCACACCCAGGAGCTGCGGGCCGCGTACCTCGACATCCAGCAGCTGGTGGAGCGCGGGGCGTCGCTGGACGCGGTGCAGCGGATCAACACCACGCTGCGCACCGAAGGCCTCACCGAGGTCGAGGCGGAGCAGCTGCGGTACTTCCGCGCCCTCGCCGAGTGCCAGGGCCGGCGCATCACCGAGGCCAACGGGGCGGTCGCCTCGCTCGGAGCGACGCTCGCTGGCCGCGCCCGCGCGTACTGCGCGTCGGTGGGCTTGCCGCTGTCGCGGTAGCGGCTACTGCGAGAGGAACACCACGCCGAGGCACATCTCGTCGGCGGTGCCTTCGCCCCAGGTCACGTCGCGCGGCTGGGCGCGGACGCCGTCGACGAGCGGCTGCGCGGCGGCGCTGTTGTCCCAACTGCAGGTGATCTTCAGCTGGTCGCCCGGGCGCAGGAGCTTCGCCTGGGTGAAGGCGTAGTTGCGCTGCCAGTGGAAGTCCCAGCGGGGAATGTCGAGCAGGCAGTCCTCGCCGGCGCCGCGCACGATGGACAGCTTGGCGGACTTGCCGAGCAGGTGCTGGTGGAGCGTCGCGGAGTGCACGCGGATGGGCTGGTTCGACGGCAGCACGCCGTTGGTGAGCGCGCCCAGGTACGGCACCAGGTCCACCGAGAAGGTGTACGAGGTGTCGGTGGAGTACGCGGGAATCTTCATCGCGTCGCTGTTCACCCACGACGGGTTGGTGAACGGCTGCAGCACCGCGGGGTGCTCCACGGTGGGCGCGAGCGCGAGGTCCACCACGCTCTGGTCGGCGCGGGGGTTGGACTCCCGCACGTTGTAGTGGACCTGCAGCACCACCGCGCTGCCCGGCTTCACCGGCAGGCCGGTGCCGGGCGGGAACATGCCGCCTTCGCCGCCGGGCGCCCAGGCGCCGAGCCACGACGACTGGCCGCTGCGCAGCGCGCCGCCGAAGCACGTGTAGCCTTCGCCCGGCTCGGCGGCGTCGAGCGCGCGCACCTCGGCGACCTTCTCCGGGGGAATGAGGAAGGCGATGACGTGGTGCACGGTGCTCTGGTTGCCCGGGCGCACGTTGAAGCCGGTGACGTAGGTGGTGGTGTCTCCCGCCCAGTCGAGCACGAAGCAGCGGTAGTCGTCGGGCGAGCGCTGCGGCACGTACGGCACCGGCATCGACAGCGAGCGGTCGACCTTGGGCAGGCCGAGCGCCTGGGGGGCGGAGGCCGCGGGGGCGTCGGCGGGGTTGCCTTCGGGGGCGCCGGCGTCGAGCCACTTGGCCAGGGTGGAAATCTGCGCGTCGGTCAGCGAGAGGTCGTTCGCGTACTGCGCGCAGCCGCTGGCGGCGAGGTACGGCGGCATGCGCCGGGTCGAGGTGGCGGCCTTCACCGCATCGCCCATGCGCACCACGTCGTCGCGGGTGGTCAGGGTGAAGGGCGCGATGCCGCCCGCCACGTGGCACGACGCGCCGCACTTGGCCTGCACCAGAGGCTGCACGTCCTTGGTCCAGGTGGGGCCGGGGTCGCTCGCCGGCGTGGTGGAGCCGCAGGCCGCGGCGAGGAGCAGCGCGGTGGTGGAGACGTGGGCGCGGAACATGTGCCCCTTCTTACCCCCGGTGCGGGCGAACGGCGCAGCGGCGTCAGGACTCTTTGCAGTGCAGGGGAAATCCCCTGAGGGCGCGGGCCACGACAATCCAGACGAGAGAGAGAGAGACACCAAGTCGGCGCGGGCTCTTGGCCCGCCGTCGCACGGATGGCGGAGCTCGACCGGTGCGCGGCGAGCTCCGCTTCCGGCTTTCTGGGGTCCAGTCGTGCCAGACTCCGGCGCCATGGGACGACTGCTCTTCGGAATTCTCGCCGTGGGGGCCCTGGGCTTCCTGGCCTACAAGCAGATCTACAACTCGACCCCCGGCAACACCGAGAAGTCGGCCCCCAAGCAGACGCTCGACGGCGTGCGCGAGAAGGCGAAGGGCATGGAAGAGGACACGGTGAAGCGCACCGACGCCCTGCTCCAGAAGGCCGCCCCCGCCGAGCCCTGAAGGTCCTCTTCAGTCCCGCCGCGCGGGCCGGGCCGGCTTGGGCTTCACCATCAGGTACGGCTCGGGCCAGCGCGTGCAGTCGACCCCTTCGTCCTGGGCGTGCCGCGCGGTGAGCGACGGGTCGGACAGGTGGGGCCGCGCCATGGCGACGAGGTCGGCGCGGCCGGCGGCGAGAATGGTGTTGGCGTGGTCGGCGCCCGCGATGCCGCCCACCGTCATCACCGGCACCTCGGCGCCGAAGCGCACCGCCTCGGCGTGGGGCACCTGGTACATGCGGCCGTAGTCGGGCTTCGACTCCGGCACGTTGCCGCCGGTGGACACGTCGACCACGTCGACGCCGTGGGCCTTGAGCGCCTTGGCCACCTCGATGGCGTCGGTCACGGTGAAGCCGCGCTCGCCCAGCCAGTCGTCGGCCGAGATGCGGGCGAAGAGCGGGCCCGACCACTGCGCGCGCACCGCGTCCACCACCTGGAGCGGGAAGCGCAGCCGGTTCTGCAGCGTGCCGCCGTACTCGTCGGTGCGGGTGTTGGACAGCGGCGAGAGGAAGCTCGAGAGCAGGTAGCCGTGGGCGAGGTGCAGCTCGACGACGTCGAAGCCGGCGCGCCGCGCGCGCACCGCGGCCTGCGCGAAGGCCTGCGTCAGCTCGGCGAAGTCCTTGGCCTGCATCGCACGCGGCGCGGGGCCGCCCGCGGTGTACGGGGTGGCGGTGGGCCCCAGGGTCTCCCACGCGCCCTGCGCGGCGGTGAGCGGAGCGTCGCCTTCCCACGGGCGCGAGCAGCTCGCCTTGCGGCCGGCGTGCGCGAGCTGGATGCCGACCTTGGCCGACGAGCGCTGGTGCACGAAGTCCACCACCCGCTTCCACGCGGCTTCCTGGGCGTCGTTCCACAGCCCCGCGCAGCCGGGCGTGATGCGGCCCTGGGCGGTGACGTCGGTCATCTCGGTGAAGACGAGGCCGGCGCCGCCCACCGCACGCGCGCCGAGGTGGGTCAGGTGCCAGTCGTTCACCACGCCGTCGTCGGCGCTGTACTGGCACATCGGCGAGACGACGATGCGGTTGGGCAAGGTCACCCCGCGCACGGTGTACGGCGCGAAGAGCGGCGGCGGGGCGCTGCCGTCGGACTTGCGCGCGCTGCCGTGGCGCGCGGCGTAGGCCTCGTCGACCTGCTTCACCAGGGCGCCGTCGCGCTGGCGCAGGTTGTTCCAGGTGATGCGGCGCGAGCGGGTGAGGAGGTTGAAGGTGAGCTCGAGCGGCGTCTGCGTCAGGTAGCGCGCGCTGTGCTCGAACCACTCGAGGCTGGTCTGCGCGGCGCGCTGCAGCCGCGCCACCTCGTTGCGGCGCTCGTCGACGTAGGCGTCGATGGCGGCGTCGATGCCCCCTTCGCCGCGCTCCACCAGGTGGTTCGCCAGGCTGATGGCGTCTTCCATCGCCAGCTTGGTGCCGGAGCCGATGGAGAAGTGTGCGGTGTGCACCGCGTCGCCCATGAGCACCAGGCGGCCCTTGCGCCACTGCGCGCAGCGGATGGTGGGGAAGCGCCGCCAGATGGACTTGTTGGCGAGCAGCCGGTGGCCCTTGAGGTGGGGCGCGAAGACGCCTTCGAGGAAGGCGACCGACTGCGCCTCGCTCATCTGGTCGAGGCCGGCCTTCTTCCACACGTCCTGGTGGCACTCGACGATGAAGGTCGAGGTGCCGTCCTCGAACGGGTAGGCGTGCACCTGGAAGAGGCCGAAGGGCGTCTCCTGGAAGATGAAGGTGAAGGCGGTGAGCGGCAGCGTGGTGCCGAGCCAGCTGAAGCGGCACTGGCGCTCGTCGATGGTGGGCTGGAAGGTGCTCGCGTGCAGCGTGCGCAGCGGGCTGTGCACCCCGTCGCAGCCGATGACCAGGTCGGCGCCCTTGGCGTCGGCCTCGGTGGCGTCCTTCTGGAAGACGAGCTCCACGCCGACCTCGCGGCAGCGGGCCTGGAGCAGCACCAGCAGCTTGCGGCGCGACAGCCCGCAGAAGCCGTGGCCGGTGGAGGTCACCTTGCGCTCGCCGACGAAGGTGTCGATGTCGTCCCAGTCGACGAAGGCGGCCTCGATGGCGCGGTAGCTCTCGGGGTCGGCTTCCTCGAGGTTGCCCAGGGTCTCGCGGGAGAAGACGACGCCCCAGCCGAAGGTGTCGTCGGCCTTGTTCTTCTCGAAGACGGTGATGGACGCCTTGGGCCAGGCCTTCTTGAGCAGCAGGCCGAAGTACAGGCCCGCCGGACCACCGCCGAGACAGACGACGCGCATGGCCGGGGGTGAACCAGCCGCGACGGAAAAACTCAAGGCATCAGATTCGCGGAACCGAAGAAATGCAGAGTTCCTTGGCATCGGTGCGTGCGCGGGAGCGTTTCCACTGTCCTCTGCAGTGGACGCCTTCGCCTCGCCAACCCCGGGATGTGCGCTGGTGATCCCTCTGGTGTTGTGGTTGCAATGCGCACCCCGCCTCCTTCCGCGCCGTCCCTGGAGTTCCCCATGGTCCGATTGACCCTCCCCCTCTGTGCCCTGCTGGCGCTCGCCTCGGCGTGTGGAGGCAAGGGCGGCGGAGGCTCGGGCAGCGGCGGTGGATCCGGCAGCAGCGGCGGCGGCACCACGATGGGCTCCGGCGGTGGCAGCGGGTGCTCGGTGAGCTGCGGCGGGGCCACGCCGGTGTGCAACGGCACCCAGTGCGTCACCTGCACCGCGACCGAAGGCTGCTCCGGCCAGACGCCCAAGTGCCTGGGGGCGGGCTCGGCGGCGCAGTGCGTGGAGTGCGTGAGCAACGGCGACTGCACCGGCGGGAAGATCTGCCACGCGGCCTTCAACACCTGCGTCGTCGCGCCCGACGGTGGCTCGGGCGGCGGCAGCGGCAGCGGTGGCGGGAGCGGCACCGGCGGCGGCAGCGGCACCGGTGGCGGGAGTGGCGGCACCGGCGGCGGCGCGGGCGGCGGCTTCTCGATTCCCGACGGCGGCCTGGTGTGGACTGGCCGCGGCTCCTGCGCGCCCCAGGACGGCGGTCAGCCGTGCAGCACCACCTGCATGGAAGGCTTCCAGTGCCAGCAGGGAACCTGCGTGCTCAACGGCTCGGGCGGCCCGGTGCAGGTGACGCTGCGCTGGAACACCGGCGAGGACGTGGACCTCCACGTCGACGAGCCGCTGCCCGACGGCGGCACCTGCGAGATCTATTACGGCGACCCGAACAACGACCCGCTGGATCCGTCGACCTGCGGCGCGGTAGGCAGCCTGGACCTCGACTCCGAGGCCGGCTGCGCGGCCGACGGGGTGGACATCGAGAACGTCATCTACCCGGCCGGCGGCCTGATGACCGCGCCCAAGGGCGTCTACAACGTGCGCGTCGACCACTACGAGAACTGCACCACGAGCGTGAAGGCCGTGCCCTTCGAGGTGGAAGCCCGCTTCAACGGCAACACCGTGGGCCTCTGCGGCGTCTTCGTGCCTTCCGACCCGGACTGGGAAGACTTCGGCGGCGCAGGCGACGGCCGGCCGGTGTTCAGCTTCACCGTGCCGTAGCGGTCGCCTTCCCCGGGGCGAAACCTTCCTCCCGCCCCGGGCGTCGTACCCGCCGACGTGATGGCGCCCGTGCTCGCGCTGCTCTCGGCGGTGACCCTGGCGCAGGCGCCCGCCTGGCCGCGCGAGGGCGCCGCGCTCTCGCCCCCTGCCCTGCCCGCGCCTCCCGCCCGCAAGGTGCGAGTCGCCATCGACGCGGGCCACGGCGCGCCCGGCAACCACGGCGCGCAGTCGTGCCGCTGCGAGGCGGAAGAGGACTTCACGCTCCGCGAGGCGGGCCGGCTCGCCGAAGCGCTGGAGGCCACGGGGGCCTTCGAGGTCCTCCGGCTCCGCGACGGCGATGGGCACCCGTCCTACGCCCGGCGGATCCGCGACGCGGTGGCCTTCGGAGCGCAGGCGGTGCTCTCGCTCCACTTCGACGTGCGCGGCGAGGCGGTGTGGTGGTCGCCCGCGCCGGGGCTCACCTGCGCGCGCTCGCTGGGGCGGGAAACGGTGCTCCCGCCTGGCGTGCCGCCCGAGGCCGCGCACGACTCGTCGGGCTTCGCGGTGCTGTGGAGCGCGCAGGGCGAGGCTTCGCTGGTGGCACGGCGCGCGGCGCTCGGGCGGGCGCTGGCGGTGGCCCTGGCGGACGCGGGGCTCGAGCCGTACGACGGCGTCGACTACCCGGGGCTCTACCGGGGCGACGAGACGCCGGGCGGCTTCGTCGACGCGCACCCGCCGCGCCAGCGCATCTGGATGCTGTCGCGCCCGGAGCTGCCGGTGCTCATCCTGGAGACCCACCACGCGCTCGACGTCGAGGAGCGCGCGCGCTGGGACGAGCCGGCCACCCACCGCGCGGTGGCGGCGGCGGTGGCGGCGGCGCTGCTCGAGACGCTGCGCGCTCCGGCGCCGGCTACTGGCGCACGAGCGGGCGGTACTTGATGCGCTTGGGGGTGAGCGCGTCGGCGCCGAGGCGCTTCTTCTTGTCGGCCTCGTAGTCGCTCATGTTGCCTTCGAACCAGAAGACCTTGGAGTCGCCTTCGAACGCCAGGATGTGGGTGGCGATGCGGTCGAGGAACCAGCGGTCGTGGCTGATGATGACCGCGCAGCCCGCGAAGCCGGTGAGCCCTTCTTCGAGCGAGCGCAGGGTCTCGACGTCGAGGTCGTTGGTGGGCTCGTCGAGCAGCAGGAGGTTGCCGCCTTCCTTGAGCAGCTTGGCGAGGTGCACCCGGTTGCGCTCGCCGCCCGAGAGGTCCTTCACCCGCTTCTGCTGATCCGCGCCCTTGAAGGCGAACGACGACAGGTAGCCGCGCGACTGCACGATCTTCCCGCCGAGGTCGACCTGGTCGAGGCCGCCCGACACTTCCTGCCAGACGCTGTTCTCGCCATCGAGCGCGTCGCGCGACTGGTCGACGTAGGCGATCTTCACCGACTCGCCGATGACCAGCTCGCCCGCGTCGGGCTTCTCCTGTCCCACCAGCATGCGGAAGAGCGTGGTCTTGCCGGCGCCGTTGGGGCCGATGACGCCCACGATGCCGCCGCGGGGGAGCTTGAAGTTGAGGTCCTCGAAGAGCAGCCGGTCGCCGAAGCCCTTCTTGAGGCCCTTGGCCTCGATGACCTGGCCTTTGAGCTCGGGTCCGGGCGGGATGTAGATCTCGCCGCCCGAGTCGCGCTTGGTCTGCGCCTGGTGCTCCTTGAGCATCTCCTCGTAGCGGGTGAGGCGCGCCTTGCCCTTCGCCTGGCGGGCCTTCTGCGAGCTGTTGACCCACTCGAGCTCGCGGGCGAGGAACTTCTGCCGCGACGACTCGGCCTTCTCTTCCTGGAAGAGCTTCTTCTGCTTCTGGTCGAGCCAGCTCGAGTAGTTGCCCTTCCAGGGCACGCCTTCGCCGCGGTCGAGCTCGAGGATCCACTGCGCCACGTGGTCGAGGAAGTAGCGGTCGTGGGTGATGCTCACCACGGTGCCGGGGTACTGCTGCAGGTGCAGCTCGAGCCAGAGCACGCTCTCGGCGTCGAGGTGGTTGGTGGGCTCGTCGAGCAGCAGCAGGTCGGGCTTCTCGAGGAGGATCTTGCAGAGCGCCACCCGGCGCTTCTCGCCGCCCGACAGCTTGGTGACGTCGGCGTCGCCCGGCGGGCAGCGGAGCGCGTCCATCGCGATGTCCAGCGAGCGGTCGAGTTCCCAACCGTTGGCGGCGTCGATGGCGTCCTGGAGCTTGGCCTGCTCGGCGAGCAGCTTGTCCATGTCGGCGTCGGGGCTGGAGAAGGCCTCCGACACCTCGTTGAAGCGCTTGAGCAGGTCCTTCACCGGCTTGACGCCCAGCTCCACGTTGCCCTTCACGTCGAGCGCGGGGTCGAGCTGGGGCTCCTGCGGCAGGAAGCCGACCCGGCACTTGGGGTCGAGCCGCGCGGTGCCCATGAATTCCTTGTCCCAGCCCGCCATGATGCGCAGCAGGGTCGACTTGCCGGCGCCGTTGGGGCCGATGACGCCGATCTTCGCGCCGGGGAAGAACGACAGCCAGATCCCCTTGAGGATCTCCTTGCCGCCCTTCGCCTTGCGAAGGTCCTGCATGGTGAAGATGAAGTTCTCGGCCATGCGCGCCCGCGTAGCCCCAAGGCCGCGGAGTGACAAGCGAAGCAGGCGGTACGGCGCGAGGAATTCACCCCGTGCCGATTCCGTGAAGAACCCGTGCCCGCCGGGTGCCACGCTCCAGGGGCGTTCCATCGGACGCTTCCCCTCGCCAAGTCGAACCCAAGGAGGAGCACATGCAGAAGCGAGGGCTGTGGACGTACCCGGTGGCAGCGCTGATGGTCTCGAGCGCCTGCTCGTTGAGCGCGCGGCCGTCCCACGAGACGGAAGCCATCGCAGGGCCGATGGTCGGCCACAGCGACCCCATGCGCCGGCCGCCGGCGCCGCCCAAGCCCCAGGGCGGCGGGGAGGAGTTCGACCGCGTCTCCGGCGTCACCCCGACCCCCCGGCCGCCTCCCCCGCCGCAGCTCGCCGCGGTCCCCCCGTCGGGCTACGCGGGCAGCACGGACGCGTTGCAGAACAAGCGCTTCAACACCGTCCAGGTGCTCCGCGAGCAGCCCAAGGCCGAGCGCAACGAGCGCCCCGACGACGCCACCGAGCGCGAGGTGAGCGTGGGCGTGCTCGCCACGCAGTACGGCGTCAACCCCACCATCGAGACGACGGTCGAGCGCTTCTCGACCTTCGCCGCCGACGTGGACACCGGTAGCTACACGCTCGCCCGGGCGCAGCTGCAGAGCGGCAGCCTGCCGCCGGAAGCCGCGGTGCGCGTGGAAGAGTTCGTGAACGCCTTCGACTACGGCTACCACCCGCCGGAGCGCGAGGCCTTCGCGGTGCAGGTGGAAGCGTTCCCCTCGCCGTCGCGCAAGGGGTACCACGTGCTCCACGTGGGCGTGAAAGGCCGCGAGGTGTCGGCCGCGGCACGGGCGCCGTCGAACCTCGTCTTCACGCTCGACGTCTCGGGCAGCATGCAGGTGCCCAACCGGCTGCCGCTCGCCAAGCGGGCGATGGAGCTGCTGGTGGATCAGCTCGACGAGCGCGACCAGGTGGCGGTGGTGGTCTACGGCACCACGGCGCACGTGGTGCTGCCGATGACCAGCGCGACCCAGCGCCAGCGCATCGTCGAGGCCATCGAGTCGGTGGGCAACGAAGGCAGCACCAACGTGCAGGCGGGCCTGGAGCTCGCGTACGACGTGGCGCTCAAGGCGTTCAGGCCCGGGGCGACCAACCGCATCATCCTCTGCAGCGACGGGGTGGCGAACAACGGCATCACCACCGCCGACGGCATCTTCGCCAAGGTGAAGAGCCGCGCCTCCGAAGGCATCACGCTCACCACGGTCGGCTTCGGCATGGGCAGCTACAACGACGCCCTGATGGAGCGCCTCGCCGACGTGGGCGACGGGCACTACGCGTACGTCGACCGAATCGAGGAAGCGCGCCGCGTCTTCGTGGAGCAGCTCACCGGCACGCTGCAGGTCATCGCCAAGGACGTGAAGCTCCAGCTGGAGTTCGACCCCGACGCGGTGGAGCGCTACCGGCTGCTGGGCTTCGAGAACCGCGCGCTGGCGAAGGAAGACTTCGCCAACGACAAGGTCGACGCCGGCGAGCTCGGCGCGGGCCACGCGGTCACCGCCATCTACGAGGTGAAGTTCAAGAGCCGCGCGCCGAGCCACTTCGCCACCTTCCGCGCGCGCTTCAAGGCGCCGCAGGGCCACACCTCGATGCTGGTGGAGAAGGCGCTGCCGATGAGCGTGGTGCGCGATGGGCCGGGCGAGGCGAGCCCGCCGGCGCGGCTGTCGCTGGTGGCGGCCGGCTTCGCCGAGAAGCTGCGCGGCAGCTACTGGGCGCGCACGCTGCGCTGGGAGCAGCTGGAGTCGATGTGGGCCGAGCTGCCGCCGTCGCTCAAGGGCCAGCCGCGGGTGCAGGAGCTCGGGACGCTCATCAAGACCGCGCACCGGCTCGACACCCGGGAAGACCGCTTCGAGAAGGAAGCGCCGGTGGCGAGCATGAGCTTCGACCACATTCCCGTGCTGAGGTGACGTTGAAGGCCCTTGCTCCCGCGCGCACGGCGGCCCGGACCTGGCTGTGGCCAGGCGTCGGCCTCGTGGTGTGCGCGGTGCTGCTGGGGCTGCTCGCCAACCTCTTCCGGCTCGAGGCGCGCGACGCGAGCGCTGCGGTCGGCGCTCAGCGCGCAGCGCTGGAAGGCTTCATGGCGGCGCAGCTCCAGGCGAACCTCCGGGCCCGGCTCGACGCCGCGCGCCGCCCCCAGGAAGACGCGAGGCGCAATCCGTTGCTGGATGACCGGGACCTGGCACTCGCCGTCGGTGGGGAGCGGGTGCTCCCGTTGCTCGGCCCGAGGAGCCTGCCCGGCCCACCGCTCCCGCTGCGTCTCGGCGGGGAGCCCAGCGAGCCGGCCGCGGAGCGCATGCGGCTCATCGCCGAGATCAGCCGCGCGAAGGGGCGCGTGGAGATCGAGCGGGCGACGCGCGCGGTCCTCACCCACATGGCGGCCCACCGCCTGAACTTCGAGGAGCAGGTCGAGGCGACCTGGAAGCTGATCGAGGCGGTGGGGCGCAGCATCTCGCCCGAGCTGGCCCGGGGGCTCTTGCGTGATGGGCTGCGCGCCGACCCGGCCGGGCCCATCGTCGTCGAGCCCCTGTTCCTGGCCATCCTGCGCAACAACCAGCGCATGTCGAACTCGGAAGCTGCCGCGTTCTGTGGCCAGACCGTCCACCTCGCGAAGCAGCTCGAGGTCCGAGTCGACGACTTCGCTGGCCGCTGCCCGCTGAAGACCCAGCCGCCACCTCCCGCGGAGCTGGAGCCCGGCGTGTGGCTGTGGGTGGGCGACCGGAACTGGGCTTCCTGGGTGCTCGAAGCGGACGGCTCGGAGGTGCGGGGCGTGCGCGTCGAGATCCCGGTGCTGTGGAAGGAGCTCCAGCAGGCACTTCGACAGTCGGGCCTCGGCGCGGACGACGCGGGCGTGGTGATGGCGCAGATCCGCTCCGGAACGGCCGTTCGCCTCACCGAGGTGGGGCTCTCGGTCAAGTCCGAGACGTGGGACCGCGCCCTGCGCGACGCCGACACGCGCCTGGAGCTCAAGCTCGGGCTGCTCGCGGGCGCGGGCTTCCTCGCGGTGCTGAGCGCCGCCTTCTGGCTGCTCGCCCAGCGTCGCCAGCAGCGCTTCGTCGAGCTGAAGGCCGGCTTCGTGGCCGCGGTGTCGCACGAGCTGCGCACGCCGCTCGCCTCGGTGCAGCTGCTCGCGGAGACGCTGGAGCGCCGCATGGAAGGCGACCCGCGCGCCAAGGACTACCCCACCCGCATCGTCAACGAGGTGGAGCAGCTCTCGTTCCTGGTGGAGAACATCCTGTCCTTCAACCGGCTGGAGCGCGGCCGGTGGACACCCAAGCGCACCGAGGTGCCCCTGGAGCCGCTGGGCGACCGGCTCGCGGCAGAGGCGAAGCGCTACCCGCACGCCACGGTGGAGCTCACCCTCGACGGTCTCGACGGCCGCACCGCCTTCGCCGACCCGGCGCTCCTCGAGCTGCTGCTGCTCAACCTGGTGCGCAACGCCTGCGCGTACAACGCGAACGACCCGGTGCGGCTCGGCTTCTCCGCCGCGCAGGCGGGCGGGGTGCTGCAGCTGCGGCTCTCGGACAACGGGGTGGGCATTCCGCCGGAGGACGCGGAGCGCATCTTCGACGAGTTCGAGCGGCTGCAGGCGCCGGGCGGGCGCGGGGGCGCGGGCAGCGGCCTGGGCCTGGCGCTCTGCCGAGGCATCGCGGCGGCGCATGGCGGTACGCTTCGCCTGGAGCATTCCTCGAAGGAAGGCAGCGTCTTCCTGCTCGAGCTGCCGGAGCCGCCCCGATGACGCAGGTCTTGCTGGTGGAAGACGACCGCAACCTGCGCGAGGCGCTGCAGGACAACCTCGTGTCCGAAGGCTACCAGGTGACCGCAGCGCCCACGGCGGCGGCCGCGCGCGCGGCCTTCAACGCCCAGCGCTTCGACGTGGTGGTGCTGGACCTGATGCTCCCCGACGGCGACGGCTACACGCTGTGCCGCGAGCTGCGGGCCGCCGGGGCGCCGAGCCGCATCCTCATGCTCACCGCGCGCACGCTGGAAGAGGACCTGGTGCGCGGCTTCGAGTCGGGCGCCGACGACTACCTCGCCAAGCCGTACCGCCTGCGCGAGCTGCTCGCCCGGGTGGCGGCGCTCGCCCGGCGCGCGGCGGCGGCAGGCCCGCCGACCCACCGCTTCGGCGCCTACGTGCTGGACGAGGCGGCCCGCACCTTGACCGGCGGCCAGGGCGCGGTGCCGCTCACCAAGACCGAGCTCGACGTGCTGCTGGTGCTGGTGCGCGCAGCGGGCGCGGTGCGCTCGCGCGACGAGATCCTCGACGCGGTCTGGGGCGCGGGCGTGATGGTGGACCCGCACACCGTCGACAACTTCGTGGGGAGCCTGAAGAGGAAGCTGCCGGGCGACGGCTTTCGCATCAGCACCGTGCGCGGCGTGGGCTTCCGCTTCGACCGCGAGTGACGGTGGCGGTCAGGCCTGGGGCGGCCTATGCGTGAGAGCGCCTCATGCTCCCGCCGTCGAATGCCAGCTCGGTCCAGAAGGTCGGCCAGCTCCTCTCCCTCGTGTGGCGTCTGGCGGCGAAGCACCGCCGGCTGCAGCTCGGCTACCTGGCCTTGCTGGTCTGCGCGCAGTGCATCTCGCTCTGCCAGCCGCTGGTGGTGGGCGCGATGCTCAACGCGGTGCAGGAAAGCCCGGGCGGCCCGGCGCTCTGGCCCAGGCTGTGGCCGCTCCTGGCGCTCTTCTTCGGCGTGGAGTTCGGCTTCTGGGCCTTCCACTTCCCGGCGCGGGTGCTCGAGCGCACGCTCGCCTTCCACGTGCGGGTGGCGTTCCGCGAGGAGCTGACCCGCGCGGTGTGCGAGCTGCCGGTGCCCTGGCACCGCCGCCACCACTCGGGCGAGACCATCGACCAGGTGGGCAAGGCGGCGCTCGCGCTGCACGAGTTCAGCGCCAACAGCTTCCTGCTCGTCTACCTGGTGCTGCGGCTCATCGGCCCGGTGGTGCTGCTCGCCCTGCTGTCGCCCGAGGCCGCGCTGGTGGCGTTCCTCGCCGCGGCGGTCGCCATGGCGGCCGTCTTCCGCTTCGACCGGGTGCTCTTCGAGCAGTACCGGCTCATCAACTCCACCGAGAACACGGTGGCCTCGGCGGTGCAGGACTTCTTCACCAACATCCTCACCGTCATCTCGCTGCGGCTGGAGACGCAGGTGGTGACCGAGGTGGTGCGCCGCTCGATGCGGCCGTTCCCGGTGATGCGGCGCAACTTCGTGCTCAACGAGGCGAAGTGGTTCCTGGTCAGCATGCTGGTGGCGGGCATGGCGGTCGTGGTGCTGGGGACCCACGCGTCGGTCACGCTCGCGGCCGGGGGCACGTTGCTCGCCGGCACCTTCTTCAAGCTGGTCGAATACCTGCGGCGGGTGGGCGACTCGTTCTACCAGCTGGCCGCCTCGTGGAGCCTCACCCTGCGCCAGTCGGCCGACGTGTACGGGGCGCTGCACATTCTCGAGGCGCACGCGGCGCTGGAGCGACTCTCCGGGCCCGCGCGGCTGCCCGACGGCTGGCGCCGGCTCGAGCTGTCGGGGCTGTCCTTCGTGCACGACGACGAGACCAGGCGCACCCACCACCTGCGCGAGGTCTCGCTCGCGCTCGAGCGCGGGAAGATGGTGGCCCTGGTGGGGGAGAGCGGCAGCGGCAAGAGCACGCTGCTCGGGGTGCTGCGCGGCCTGCACCAGGCGAGCGGGGGGCGCGTGGTGTGCGACGGGGTGGAAGTGCCGCACGGGCTGCGCGCGGTGGCCAAGGTGGCCACGCTCTTTCCCCAGGAACCGGAGATCTTCAGCGACAGCGTGCGCTTCAACGTCACCTTCGGGGTGGAGACGGACGACGGGCGGATCCACGCGGCGCTGGAGGCGGCGCGCTTCGACGCGGTGCTCGCGCGGCTGCCCAGGGGGCTCGACACCAACGTGGCGGAGAAGGGCGTCAACCTCTCGGGCGGCGAGCGCCAGCGGCTCGCCCTGGCGCGCGGGCTCCACTTCGCGAGCGGCAGCGAGGTGCTCCTGCTCGACGAGGCGACCAGCAGCGTGGACGCGGTCAACGAGCAGGACATCTACCGGCGGCTCAAGGCGAGCCTGGGCGACCGGTGCCTGCTGGCCACCATTCACAAGCTGCACCTGCTGGAGCACTTCGACCTGGTCTACGTGCTGGGCGACGGGGAGATCCTCGGCCGGGGCACGGTGGCCTCGCTGAAGGCGTCGCTGCCCGAGTTCCGCCGAATGTGGGAAGCTGCGGCCAGCGCCGCCTCCTGAGTCATGACCAAGCCTCCCGCCGACCCCCTCGAACGCATCGCCGAGCTCTCGCTGGAGCAGCTGCAGGCCGACGCGCAGGGGCTGCGCGAGCGCCTCAACCGCTTCCGCCTGGCGCTGGGGCGGCACTTCGTCGACAAGCAGCAGCTCATCGACCTGATGGTGGTGGCGGCCATCGCCCAGGAGCCGCTGCTCCTCGTGGGGCCTCCCGGCACCGCGAAGAGCGAGCTGGTGCTCAAGTTCAAGGACGCGCTCGGGCTCGAGGGCGCCGACTACTTCGAGTACCTGCTGACGCGCTTCACCGAGCCGTCGGAGATCCTCGGCCCCATCGACATCAACGCCCTGCGCGAAGGCCGCTACCTGCGGCGCGACCGCGGCAAGCTGCCCACCGCGCGGCTGGTGTTCCTCGACGAGGTGTTCAAGGCCTCGAGCGCCATCCTCAACGCGATGCTCACCGTCATCAACGAGCGCAAGTTCTACCAGGACGGCGTCGCGGTGCCGGTGCGGCTCAAGATTCTCTTCGCCGCCACCAACGAGGTGCCCGAGCACTCCGAGCTCGGCGCGCTCAAGGACCGCTTCTCGCTCAAGGCCGCCTGCCGCAGCGTGCAGGAGACCCACTTCGTCGAGCTACTCGACGCCGGCCTCGACGCGGTCACCAGCCGCGAGCTCAACCGCAAGCCGTGGGCGGAAGGGCACGCCACGCTGGAAGACCTGCTGCGCGCGCACCGCTACCTCACGCTGCAGATGGCGCGCACCGAGCCGCGCGACCGCGACCGCTTCTTCCGCGACGAGGTGCTGCGCGAGTTCCGCCGGGTGGTGCGCACGCTCACCCGCGAAGACGGCGTCTTCATCTCCGACCGCAAGCTGGTGAAGCTCTACAAGCTGCTGCGCACCCGCGCCTGGGTGGTGCACGGCGGCGCGGTGGAGCGCGAGGACCTGCGGCTCCTGTCGTACCTGGGGGAGACGCGCGAGGAGATCGACCTCCTCGAGGAGAAGGTCCCCCGGCTGCTCGGCCTCGAGCGGTAGCACCGCCGCCCTCGCGATGAAGCCGCTCGCCGCCCTGGACGCCGAGGCCTTCGTCGCTTCCGGGCTGGTGCTCTCGCGCGTCCCGCAGTCCCAGCCCGCGCTGGAAGCGCTGCTCGCGGCGCTGGAAGAGCGCCCGGCGCTCCCGCTGCCGTTGCTCGCGCTGCTGTTGCCCGGTCTGTGGGCGGGCGGCTCGCTCGGCGGCCGGCCCCAGGCGGCACTGGCGCCGTCGCTCGCCGATGCCCTGCGCGCCTTCGAGGACCACCTGGTGGCACGGCTCCTCGCCGAGGCGCGCTGGCCGCGCCTGCTCGACGCGGCCGCGGGGCTGCCTCCGGGCGCGCGGGCGCAGGCGGCGGGGCTCCTGTGCGAGCAGCTCGCCCGCACCCTCGAGCTGCCCGACGCCGACGGGGTGAGCCGCGCCGCGGTGAAGCGGCTGCTCGCGCGGCCCGAGGCCGAGGTGCTGGAAGAAGGCCAGGCGGTGCTGTCGTCGCGGCCCGAGGTGTGGACCCGGTGGGAAGCGCCGCTGCTGGAAGCGGCCCAGCGCGCCAAGCGCACCCCGGCGCTGCTCAGCGACGGCGAGGTCTTCCTGGTGGAGCACGTGCAGGCGCTCACCACCCTGGCGGCGCGGGTGGCGCTGGCGCAGCTGGCGCTCGCCGCGCAGGCGGTGGAGGCGCTGCTGCCGGCGCGGCTCAAGTCGCAGACGCGGGAAGACGGCGACGCCGCCGCGGCGCTCGACGACGACGCGGCCTACCCGGTGGGCGGCTTCTCCAGCGTCTCCAACCAGGGCACGCCGGAGAACCTGGTCACCAGCGAGCTCGTCTACATGGACGACGCCGCCCGGCCCGACCTCTTCGACGTGCGCTTCGTCGAAGGCGAGCTCCTCTATTACGCGCGGGACGAGTCGGTGGCGGTGCGGCGCCGCCGGCACCTCGTGGTGGCGGTCGACGGCGGCCTCGGCGCGCTGCGCGGGGCGCTGGGGCGCTTCCAGCCGGCGGTGTGGCTGCTCGGGGGCGTGGTGGCGCTGGTCCGGCGGCTCCTGGGCTGGCTCGAGACCGAGGCGCTCACGGTGGAGCTGGTGTTCCTCGGCGAGGCCGACGCACTGGCCGCCGAGCGGGCCGCGGTGGAGCTGGTGCTGCGCGAGTACCGCGAGCGCGGCCAGGTCGAGGTGCGGGTGGCGCCCGGGTGGTCGGCCCTCGAAGGCGAGCGCCGCGGCCGCTCGCTGCGGCACCTGCTCGCGGTGGGCCAGGCCGGCGCGAGCGTGGAGTCGGCCCCCGCGGCGCTGAGCTACGCCCCCGAGCGCTTCGAGGGCCGCGCGGGCAGCCAGCGCGTCGGCGGCTCCACCGCGTCGCCGGAGGCGGCGCTGGCCGCGGCGGTGAAGCACCTGCTGCAGAACATCCTGGGGGCCAAGCCTCCAGCGCCCCGGGCGAGCGCGCCGGCGGCACCGCCCGGTGCGTAGCGCGGCCGGCGAGGTGGGCTAAGAGCCCAGAGCGCCATGACCGCTCGCCTGCTCGCCTGCTCGACCCTGGTTCTCTTCGGCGCGTGCCGCACCGTCCGCCCGGCGTGGTCGGTCGCCGAGCTGGCGCCGGAGACGGCCCGGGCGACGACGACGGGGCCGGTGGTGGGCGGCGCCGGGCAGGCCGGGAGCCACGCCTGGCTGGGCATTCCCTTCGCGGCGCCGCCGGTGGGCCCGCTGCGCTGGCGCGCGCCGCAGAAGCCCGCGCCGTGGACCGCTCCCTTCGAGGCGCGGCGCTACGCGCAGGTCTGCCCGCAGCCCGACACCGAGCTCGCGGTGGGCGCGGTGGTCGATGGCGACGAGCTCGCCGGCAGCGAGGATTGCCTGGCGCTCAACGTCTGGGCGCCGCCCTTCGCCCAGGGCCAGGTCCCGACGGGGGAGGCCCGGCTGCCGGTGATGGTGTGGATCCACGGCGGAGGCAACAGCATCGGCGGCGCGGGCCTGTACGACCTCGGGCGCCTCGCCGCGGAGCAGAAGGTGCTGGCCATCTCGGTGCACTACCGCCTGGGGCCGCTCGGGTGGTTCCGCCTGGAAGCGCTGCGCGACGGCGCCGGAGAGGACGACGCCTCGGGCAACTTCGGCACGCTCGACCTGGTGGCGGCGCTGGAGTGGGTGCGGGACAACGCCGCGGCCTTCGGGGGCGACCCGGGGAACGTGACCATCTTCGGAGAGTCCGCGGGGGGCGAGAACGTCTACTCGCTGCTGCTGTCGCCCAGGGCGAAGGGCCTCTTCCACCGCGCCATCGCCCAGAGCCCGGTGCTCGCCAGCGCGTCGCTCGAGTACGCGGAGCACTTCACCGACGACCCGGTGCCCGGCCACGCCAACAGCAGCCAGGAACTCGCGGCGCGGCTGCTGGTGCGCGACGGGCTGGCGAAGGACCGCGCGGAGGCGAAGACCAGGCTCGCGGCGATGGGCCACACCGAGCTCGCCCGGTACCTCCGCGGTCAGAGCGCCAGCGCGCTGCTCCTCGCCGCGCAGCAAGGCCCCCAGCGCGCGCTCAGGATGCTCGACCTCCCGATGGTGTTCGGCGACGGCGCGGTGTTGCCGAAGGCCAGCTGGCGCGACGTCTTCGCCACCCCCGGCGGGTGGAACCAGGTGCCGGTGCTCACCGGCAGCAACCGCGACGAGGCGAAGCTCTTCTTCTTCTTCGACCCCCGCTTCACCTGGAAGCTCTTCGGCCTGCTCCCGCGGATCCGCGACGAGGCCAGGTACCAGGCGGCGAGCGAGGGCTTCTCGCGGCTGTGGCGCGCGTGGGCGGTCGACGGCCCGGTCGACGCCATGCTGGCGTCGGGGGCGCGCGACGTCTTCAGCTACCGCTTCGACTGGGACGAGGAGCGCCGCTTCTTCGGCACCGACCTCAAGCAGATGCTGGGCGCCGGCCACGGCCTCGAGATTCCCTTCGTGCTCGGCGGCTTCGACGGCCCGCTCGGGCGCATCTACGGCCCCGAGACGCTCGTCGAGCGGGAGCAGCTCTCGGCGGCGATGCGCGGCTACTGGGCGCAGTTCGCGCGCACCGGCGCACCGGGCAACGGCGGCGTGGCCGGCAACCCCGAGTGGCCGCGGGCCACGGCGGGCGACGGGCCGCGCTTCCTCGCGCTCGACGGGGCCCCGGTGGGCATCACCACCCAGCGCTCGGTGGAGACCATCGACGCGGTGGTGACCCAGGTGCTGTCCGACGAGCGGCTCACCCAGCCAGAGCGCTGCGAGGCGCTCTCGGGGCTGGTGGCCATCAACTTCCTGCAGCGCGAGCGCTACGACGCCATCGAAGCGTGCCGCGCGGCGCGCTGACGCTCAGGCCGCGGTGGCGGTCCGGGGCACCAGCGCGAGGCTCGGGGCCTGGGGGAGCGGCTCGACCGGGGTGACCTTCAGCTGCGCGCGCACCTGGCCGAGCGGCAGCGCCAGCAGCTCCGCCCAGCGCACGCCGAACAGCTGCCTGGCCTCGCGCCCCATGCGCCAGCCGCGGGTGATGGCCTCGAGCCGGCGTACGCCGTCGTCGAAGCGGAAGAAGAGCGTGTTGAGCAAGCCGATGGCGAGCAGCGCCCACGGCAGCTTGCCGGGCACCTGCGCGGCGTAGAAGGCCTGCAGCCCGAGCTCGCCGGCGACGTCGGTGCCGAAGCCGGTCACCACGTGCCAGAGGTCGTGCGTCTCGTAGAGGTGCGCCTGCATGTAGCTGGTGTCGTCGTTCGCCGGCCGCTGCGGCAGCGCCGCGGGGTCGAGCCCCTGGGTGACGAAGTAGTCGCCAGCCGCCCGGCCGAAGGTGCCTTCGGGCATCGCGGACAGCACCTTCACGTCGAGCAGCCCCACCCGCGGGCGCTCGGCGAGAGCGCTCGCCCCCACCGGGTCCACCGCCAGCGCCTTCGCCATGTCGGCCATCATCTGCGGCTGCGTCTCGGCGAGGCCGTCGGCCACCCCGAAGACCTGGTCGAGCCGGTTGGGGTCGCGCAGCACCGTGATGCCCGCCCACCCCAGCTTCCCCAGGAGCCACACCTGCTTGAATGGATTCATGGTCGTCCCTCGTGTGCCGCGGTTGATGGGTGTATAATGCGAGCAACCGCTCACGTTCGGTACTCGCATTGGCCAGGAAACCACCCACCCGCAAGGGCCCCCAGCTGTCTCCTCGGAAGGCGCCCACCCAGGCGCGCGCCCGGGCCACCGTCGACGCCATTTTGCGAGCAACTGCTCGCATTCTGACCAGGCGGGGGTACGACGGCCTGTCGACCAACGCCATCGCCCAGCTCGCGGGGGTCTCGGTCGGCTCGCTGTACCAGTACTTCCCGTCGAAGGAGGCGCTGATCCGCGCGCTGGTGGAGCAGCACGTCGCCGAGCTGGAGGCGATTCTCACCCCCGACCCGTCGCTGCTCGGCCAGCCGCTCGAGGTGCTGGCGCGCATGCTGGTGAAGGCGATGCTGGAAGCGCACGCGCTCGACCCGGCGCTGCACCGCGAGCTCCTGGCGGCGGCGGAGAAGGTGGGCGTGCCGCAGAAGCAGTTCATCCGCTCCCGGGGCGACGTGCTGGTGCGGGCGCTGCTCGAGTTCTACGCGCCGCAGCTGCGGCCGCTCGACGTCGAGCTCGCCACCTTCATCATCGTGGGCGCGATGGAAGGCATGGAGCTGCGCATCACCAGCGAGAAGCCCGAGTGGCTCACCGACGAGCGGGTGGTGGACGAGCTCACCACGATGCTGCTGCGCTACGTCGGCCACATCAGCGTCACAGGGACTGGTCGAAGAGCTTCTTCTTGACCACGTCGGTGTGCTCGGTCGAGCCGGGCACCGGGTTGTTGGCGGCGACGTCCCAGACCTCGAGCGCCACGATGCGTTGGTTCTCCGGCCAGCCTTCCAGCGTGGGGATGCGCATCAGGTAATCGCGGAAGTTGCGCCAGTGGTCGGGCCAGTTGCGCATGCGGCCGTGCATCTCGCCCCACCCCTGGTCGAAGCCCCACGGCCCGTGCAGGTACGGCTCGAAGTCGGGCGGCTGATGGGTGAGCGGGTCGACGTGGGTGCCGTCGGCGAGCGTGGCGTCCACCACCAGGCGGTGGTCGTCGGTGAGCGGGTTGGGGGCGAACATGCTCCAGCCCTGGAGAATCTGCAGGTACTCCACCACCGAGGTGAGGAACTGCGGCCGCCAGGTGAGCTTGTAGCCGGGCGGCATCGACTCCATCGCGAGCTGGGTCAGCATCGCGACCACGATGACCGACGGCAGCGCCACGCGCGGGAGGAAGCGCAGGCGCCGCGACAGCGGCCCGCCGGCGGGCGCCGTCTCGGGCACCACCGCGGGCGACTCGAGCAGGAAGCCGGCGACGAACTTCACCACCGCGCGAGCCAGGTCGGCGAGGAAGGGCACCCGGAACGGCACCGCGAGCACCACGCCGAGCGGCAGCGCCCGCGCGCAGGCCGCCCAGGCGGCGAGGCCCACCTGCTCCTGCCCGCCCTGCAGCACGGAGAACGGCTTGCCTGCCGCGCCCTGCTCGAAGCGCAGGTGTCCCAGGCCGTCGAGCCGCGCCAGCACGCGCGCGAGGAGCCGGGCGCGCGGGTGGGCGAAGTCGACGCGCACCGCGGTGGCGAGGTCCGGCCGCCGCAGCCGGCCTTCGAGGAAGGCCCAGTGCGCGGCGAGCGGCATGCTCATCGAGAAGGCCATCATCGAGTACGAGAACGGCCCCAGCGTCAGCATCAGCGAGATGCCGCCGTGGAGCGCGATGATGAAGGCGATGACCACCGGGCGCGTCTTGAACTGACGCACCGGCGACAGGATGAGGAAGGGCAGCGACCACTCCATGATGAGCGCGCTGTAGGTGGCGACGGGGCTGAACCAGAACGGCTCGTGCATGCGCAGCCAGGCGGCGAACGCGGTCGACATGCGGTCGACCCACAGCACGTAGTGCACCGCCTGCCCGGTGCCCCAGAGGCGGCCGTTCTTGTTGGCGGCGTTGAAGAAGTAGATGAAGGCGAAGTTGAGCGAGAGCCCCAGGGTCGCCAGCGAGACGCTCTGCAGCGGCTTGGGCACGAAGGCGCGGGCGTTGAGCGCCTCCACGCTGCTCTCGGGGAAGCGGCGCAGCGAGCGCAGCAGCGCGTCGAGGCTCCAGCGCTCGCCGAGCGGCAGGAACACCGCCCACACCACGAGGATGTTCATCACCACGTTGCCGCCGTGCTGCGGCAGCAGGAAGCGCCAGTTCACCGACTCCTCGGCGAGCACCACCAGCACCGCCATCAGCCGGGTGCGCCAGCCGACGAGGAAGAGCACGTAGATGCAGGCGATGAGGGTGAAGGCGAGCCGCACCTCGGTCTCGGTGGACAGGCCGAACAGCAGGCTCCACTGGCCGGGGGCGATGGGGCGGAAGAGCGCCCAGTGGTTGGTGAGCAAGCCCTGGTTGGTGAAGAAGGCGACCAGGTTCTTGCCGCCCGCGCGGTCGTAGAGGTCGGTGAGCAGCAGCGTGCCCAGCGCGATGCGGAAGAGCGCCAGGGTGCGCAGGTCGGCGGTGGCCGTCTTGCGCCACAGCCACCGCGCCCGGGCGGCGAGCGAAGGCCGGTGCTCCTGGGCCGGAGTGGTCTGCGCCGCGCTGGCGTCCGCCATGACGGCGGTGCGCTTACTCCAGCTGCAGCCCGCAGTCGCTGCAGGCGCCACCGACCAGGGGAGCGGCGGTGCCACAGGCAGGACACGGGGGTTCCCCGTCGGTGGGAATCCCCAGCTGCACCAGGGCGGCGTCGGGGGCGAGGGTGCCTTCCTTGCGCAGGGCTTCCGCCCACTCGTCGCGGAAGAAGGCCTGCACTTTGGGCACGTCGGCCTCGCGCACCGCGACCTGCACCTTGGCGCCGCAGCCGCAGCTGCCGCCACAGCACGCCTTCGCCGGGGGCTTCTGCAGTCGGGCCTCGATGCCTTGCTCGGCGAGCACGCGCTCGAGCTCGCGGGCCTGCGAGACCTGACCTTCGAGGCACGGCACCCACGCGGGGTCGGACTGTGGCTCCATGGCGGTGGGCATAGCGCACCTCGAGGTGACGCCGACAGCGCCACCCGGGCACGAGCGTTGCGTCGCAGCGCACACCTTCGTTACACCAGCGGCGCCGTGCTGCGTACCGCGTTGACCGTGGCGTTGAGCCTCTTGCCGCTCGCGACCCACGCGCAGACCGTCGGCCAGGGCCGGGTGAATGACGAGTTCGACCGCCCGGCGCTCCTCGGCGCGGGCTGGGTGGCGAGCACCGGCCCCGGGTGCAGCATCGCCACCTCGAGTGCGGCGGCCCACCGAGGCGACGGCGGCCTGGCGGTCATCGACACCAACGGGGCGATGGGGTCGGGGCAGCACGCCTTCGTCGAGGTCTCGGGCCTCGGAGCCAGCCCGACGTACCGGGTTCGGCTGTGGACGCGCCGCCTGACGCCCGCCACCCAGGAGAACGTGCACGTCGCGGTGCTCAACACCTCGCTCAACACGTACTTCTTCGAGGCCACCTACGGCGGCAGCACGGTGCTCGCGGGACACGACCGCAGCGACGCCTACTCCTTCGCGCAGGACTCCGCGTCGTACTCCGACGGCGGGTGGCATCTGCTCGAAGGCGTGGTGACGGGGCTCGACAGCACCTCCGGAGCGCGCGAGCTGTACTTCGACGGGCAGCGGCTGCTGCGGCAGACGGGCATCGACTTCTCGGGCGCGACGCTCGACCAGGTGAAGGTCGGCAAGTCGGTGAGCATCAACGAGCGCTTCCAGGGCGAGGTGGACGTCGACGACGTGCGGGTGGATCCGAACCCGCAGGCGAGCACGGTGGTGCTCAGCTCCGACGCCGGCCCGCTCAGCACCGCGGACTGTGCCCGGGTGACGGTCGGGCTGGTCGACTCGGAGACGTCGTCCCCTGCCCCGGCGCCGTACGACGTGGACGTCGTGGTCCAGGGCACGCAGGACGCCACGCTGTATCCGGTCCCCGACTGCCAGGGCACCGCGTCCCGGGTGTGGACGATTGCCAAGGGCGCCACCGCGGTCACCGGCTCGGTGCGCTTCGACGACCGCGGTACCGCCCAGGTGACTGCCCGCCACGTGGACTTCCTCTCCGGCAGTCCGGCGCTCTTCTCGGTGCAGCGCCCGGGCGGTGGAGGTGGGGGCTCGGCCAGCGCCGGCGGGGGCTCGGTCGGCGGCGGCGGCCAGGGCACGCGACCCTTCGAGGTGGCGTGCGGGTGTGGCTCCGCGCCGACCTTCGGCGTGCTCGCAGCGGCGGTGGCGCTGGTGCGCCGTCGCCGGCGCTGAGCCGGCC
>JAIBBQ010000193.1 GCA_019694595.1 Myxococcaceae bacterium | reverse complement strand
CGGCGCGGAGCCACGCGGTGCCGCTGCCGGTGCTGGCGGCGGTGGTGTGGAACGGCAACCGCTTCCAGCTCCCCGAAGCGCCCGAGCGCCGCACCGACATGCCCCAGGCGCAGCTGCTCGACGGCGCGGCCCTGCAGCGCGGCGCCGAGCGCGCGGGGCTCTCGGTGGACGAGGCCCGCCGCACGCTCCCGGGCCAGGTGGAGGCCACCGCGGCGCTCCTGCGCGCGCTGCGCGACGAGCGGCGGGCGGGCGGCACGGTGCAGGCGGCCGACCTGGTGCTGGTCTCGTGGTTCTCGGAGCTGCGCGCCTTCGCGCGGGAGACGGGCACCCGCGAGGAGCGGCTGCAGGTGGCGTACGCCGACGAGGTGGTGGCCACCATCGAGCGCGGGCTGTCGGTGCGGGTGGGTCAGGAGCAGTTGGTGGTGCCCCGGCAGCAGGTGGGCCTGGGTGACGAGGTGCGCTCGCTGGACCAGGCGCTGGCCTCGCTGCCGGGCGCACCCACGACGGTGCTGGTGGACTCGACGCCCAACCAGAGCGCGCGCTCGGGCGTGCCGGTGGACACCATCGTCATCCACGACACCGAGGGCGGCTGGTCGGGCGCGCTCAGCACCATGAAGAACCCGGCCAACGAGGTCTCCGCGCACTACCTGGTGCGCTCGAGCGACGGCCTGGTGTTCCGCCTGGTGCCGGAGGAGCGCAAGGCGTGGCACGCGGGCACCTGCTGGAACAACCGCTCGGTGGGAGTGGAGCACGAGGGCTTCGCCGCCCAGGGCTTCGCCTGGTACACGGAGGAGATGTACGCGGCGAGCGCGAAGCTCACCTCGTGGATCGCCGACAAGTGGGGCATCCCGAAGGACCGCGACCACTTCAAGGCGCACTCCGAGCTCACCGCCAACGCCTGCAACGACCACTCGGACCCGGGCCGCTTCTGGAACTGGGACCACTACATGGCGCTGGTCCGCGCCGGCGGAACGCTCGCACCGCCCGAGCCTCCTTCGCAGCGGGTGGCTGCGCCTCCGGGCACCCTGCTCGCCGCCTCCGCCGACGCGCTCTTCACGCCGGTGCAGCCCTGGCGCGCGCTCGACACCCGCGGCGGCGGCTTCCTCGTGGGCGGAGTGCCGTACACCGCGGCGCTCGGCGTTCCCGGCGACTGCCAGGCGGCGCTGGTCAACCTCACGGTGACGGTGCCGCAGTCGGCCGGGTGGCTGTCGGCAGGCCCTTCGGCGACCAGCGCGGCGTCGAACCTCAACTTCACCCCCGGCCAGACGGTGGCCAACGCGGCGGTGTCGGCGGTGGGCGCGGGCGGAACGCTGACGTTCCTCTCCAGCGCCAGCACCCACCTCGTCGCCGACGTGCAGGGCGTCTTCGGCCCGTCGGGTGCGGGGTACGAGCCCCGTTCCCCGGTGCGCGCGCTCGACACCCGCGACGGCAGCGGGCGGCTGGAGGCCGGAGGCGTGCGCGCCGTGAGCCTCGCGGGCCTGATTCCTCCGGGCAGCGTCGCGGTCGCGCTCAACCTGACGGTCGTCTCGCCGGACCAGGGGGGCTACGCGACGGTGTTCGCCTGCGGCAACCCGCTGCCGGGCACCTCGACGGTGAACTTCGAGGCCGGGCAGGTGGTGGCGAACTTCGCCGCGAGCGCGCTCGGCCAGAGCGACGGCATCTGCATCTTCAGCAGCGCGGCCACCGACCTGGTGGTCGACGTGCAGGGCTCCTTCCGCGGTAACGCGGGGCTGCGGCTCCTGGCGAGCGCCCCGGTCCGGGTCCTCGACACCCGCGACGGCACCGGCGGCTGGCTGGGGCGCCTCGAGGCCGACCAGGAAATCGACCTCGGCGCCTCGATTCCCGGGCTCCCGGCGGACGCGCGCGCGCTGGCGCTCAACGTCACCGTCACCGAGCCGGCGAGTGACGGGTGGCTGTCGGTCTCCCCCTGCGCGGCGCCGCCCAGCCCGCTGACCTCCAACGTCAACTTCACCGCGGGGGCGACGGTGCCGAACCTGGTGTTCGCCACGCTCGACGGAGCGCAGCGGACCTGCGTGCGCGCCTCCAGCCGGTTGCACCTGGTGGTCGACGCCTTCGGCGCCTTCCACTGACGACAGCCCCGGCGTTCAGAGCGCCCAGACCCGCGACGGGTCGGCGCTCGCGCGCTCGAGGAGGTCGCGACCTTCGAAGGCGAGCAGCTCGGTGAAGGGCCCGCCCAGCGTGGTCTCGATGCGCGCCTTCGCCTTGGCGGTGAAGTCCTCGAGCGAGCCGGCGCCGAGCGCCTTCAGCTCGGGCGAGAGGCCCTCGAGCACCTCCGCGTCGCGCAGGTGGGGCTTCTTGCCCTTGAGGCCGTCGGCGTTGTCCGCCCAGCCCTTCTTGAAGATGGTCTCGCCGAAGAAGCCTTCGGTCTTCTTCGCCCACGCGTCGACGGCCGCGAAGGCTTCCGGCGCGTCCTTGGGGGCGCCGCGTTCCACGAGCTTGAGCCGGTAGGCCCACACCAGCGCGTCGCGGCCGGCGGGGGACTCGCAGTGGGCGAAGGCGGCCTTGATGACCGCGCGGTCGATGTCCCGCACCGCGTCGCCGCGGACCCTGCGGGCGGCCCGCGCGTCGGGCGTGGCGCCGAGCCGGGTGTCCTGCGCGCTGCCCGAGGCGGCCACCACCGCGCTGGCGATGAGTGCCTCGACGCTCACGCCCTTGGTGCTGGTGCCGGCGGTGACCGTCTCGTCCCAGCCCAGGGTGCCGCTGCGATCGCGGTCGTACCCCGCGGGGATGTCGCGAGCCGCCCCGGTGAGGCGCTCGGGGGCGAAGGTCTCGTTCCAGGTGAAGGTGCTGACGTGGGTGCTCTTGAGCCGCGCCTGGATGAGCGCCACCGCGTCGACCAGCGTGGGGTCGCCCAGCGCCTCGGCCTTGGTGCGCAACGCCTGGAGGTCGACCTGGTTGGAGCCCGGCACACCGCCCCGCGTGGTGGGGTTGGCGATGGAGCTCGAGAACAACTTCATCAGCTGCGCGGCCTTCTGCTGGGCGTCGGCGACTTTCATGTCGATTCGAGACTGCAAGGTGTTGGCCGGGGCGCAGATCTGCTTACGAATCCGCACCTTGAGGTGACGTGGCCCACGAGCCAGGTCACGCCGAGCGTTCCTGCGTAACGCCGCGGGTGACAGCCAGGCGGGCGAGCCAGCTGCCAAGGGCCCACCGTCACACGAGGTTCGCTGACCGCGCGCATGGCGTGAGGCTTGCGAAGGGGTGGGCAGGAGGCCTCAGTGTCCCTTCGAGCTCTGTCGGTCACCGCAGTGTGGGTCCTGGTCGCAGCCGGGTGCGACGCGCGCATCGAGGTGCCGCCGCCGATGAACGTCGACGGCCCGCCGCCCGGCATGGGCCAGCCACCAGCCATGATCCCCCCCGGAATCATCCCGGTGGATCCGCCGACGGGCGGGGGCACCGGTGGCAGCGGCGGCACGGGTGGCGGTTCGGCCGGTGGCGGCACCACGCTGCCTCCCGCGCGGGTGCCCCAGTTCACCTGCGACGCGGCGCTGGTGGCGCCCGAGCTGCCCCTGCGACGCCTGAGCGCGGCGGAGGTGCGGCATGCGGTGCAGCAGGTGGTCGGCCGCGCCGCGCCCACCAGCGGCGCCGCGGTGCTGACCGCGCTGGAGCCCGTCTTCACCGCCTGGCCGGCGGATCAGCTCCTGGCGGCGCCGGGCGAAGGTCGCGGCGGTTACCTGCAGCAGGACCAGGCGGTGCAGCAGGCGCACGCCGACGCGCTGTACGAGCTCGGCGGCAAGCTGGGCGCCCTCTTCACCTCGTCGACCGCGCGGCGCACCGAGGTCTTCGGCGCCTGTGCTACCGACACCTCGACGGCGAACGACGCGACCTGCCTCGACGACTTCATCCGCTCCTTCGGGGCGCGCGTGCTGCGCCGGCCGATGACCGCCGACGACGTGAGCTTCCTCCGGCAGCCCGCGGCCACCACCCCGGTCGACCCGGCGGCGCTCGCCGACGTGGTGGCGCTGATCCTCAACTCCCCCGAGTTCTTCTACGCGGTGGAGCACGGCCAGCCCACCGCGGCGGCGGTGGCGGACCTGGGCCCGTACGAGCTGGCGAATCGCCTGGCCTTCCACTTCTGGCAGACCCCGCCCGACGACGCGCTCCTCGCTGCCGCGGCGAGCGGCGCGCTGCTGACCGAGGCCGGGTACCGCGCCCAGGTGGAGCGCCTCTCGGCCGACGCGCGCAGCGCCGCCGCGCTCGACGATTTCTTCGGCCACTGGCTGCGCCTCGACGCCACCCCGGAGCTCGACACCTTCAACGGCACGCCCCAGTTCGCGGCCTTCGCGGGCGCGGACCTGCCCACCGCGTCGACCCGGGCCGCGGTCATCGCCGACGTGCTGGAGTCGGCGCGCCACCAGGTGGCCCAGGGCGGCTCCATCTCGGACCTGCTCAAGGACCGGCACTCGTACGCGAAGGACGCGGTCCTCGCGCGCCTCTACGGCGCGGCCCCGTGGGACGGCACCTCGCCGGCGCCGGAGTTCGGCAGCCCCACGCGCCCGGGCCTGGTCGCCCGCGCGGCCTTCCTGGTGACCGGCGCGGCGAAGACCCGGCCCATTCACAAGGGCGCCTTCCTGCGCAACGCGCTCCTCTGCCAGGTGCTGCCAGCGCCGCCCGCGTCGGTGAACACGACGCCGCCGTCGCCGAGCGCCACCGCCACCACCCGCGAGGCCGCGGAGACGCTCACCCAGACGGCGGGTACGTCCTGCGCGGGCTGCCACAAGGCGCTCATCAACCCGCTCGGCTTCGCCACCGAGGGCTTCGATGGCCTGGGCCGCGCGCGCACCGAGGAGACCATCTACGACACCGACGGCAAGGTGCTCGCCAAGCGCGCGGTGAACACCGCGTCGGTGCCCGGGGTGCTCGCGGGCGACCCGACGCCGTCGACCGGCGCGGGCGACCTCACCCGTCTGCTCGACGACAGCGGCAAGGTGCACAGCTGCGTGGCGCGCCAGCTCTTCCGCTTCACCGCCTCGCGGCTGGAGACGCCGGCCGACGGCTGCGCGCTGTCCCGCCTGGAGGCGCTGGCGCTGCAGAACCAGCCGCTGCTGGCGCTGTGGCGCGAGACCGCGATGCTCCCCTCGTTCAAGCAGCGGAGGTTCTCACCGTGAGCTTCTCTCGACGCTTCTTCCTCAAGGGTATGGGCGGCGCGACGCTGGCGCTCCCGCTGCTGCCGTCGCTGCTCACGCCGTCGGAGGCGGCCGCCGCCACCGCGGGCGCGCCGAAGTGCTTCGCGGGCTTCCTCACCCACCACGGCGGCCTGTGGGCGTCGAACATGTTCCCCGCGGCGAGCACGCTGACCGACTCGCTGACCGCGGGCGGCCACACCGTGAAGCGCGGGGCGCTGGCGGCCTCGGTGGCGAACGGCGTGGCCACGGTGACGCCGGTGCTCAAGGCCTCGAGCACCAAGCTCACCCCGGCGCTGCTGGCGAAGATGAACGTGCTGCGCGGCCTCGACATCCCCTTCCTCATCGCGCACCACTACGGCATGGCGTCGCTGGGGAACCTGGCGGCGACCAACGACGCGCACCCCATCAACGCCTTCCCCCGCCGTTCCATCGACCAGGTGATGGCGTGGTCGCCGGGCTTCTACGGCGCCTCGCCGCCGCCGGTGCGCTCGGTGGTGTGCTGGCAGAACAGCAACCTCTCGTACAACTACGCCAACCCGCAGGCGCAGACCGGCAGCATCCAGTCGGTGACCGGGAGCCCCGACTCGCTGGCGCTCTTCAACAAGCTCTTCCCGTCGGGCTCGGGCTCGGGTGGCACCACCGCGCCGCGCGCGCCCATCGTCGACCTGGTGCTCGAGAGCTACAAGCGGCTGCGCAACGGCACCGCGCGGCTGTCGAAGGACGACGGCCAGCGGCTCGACGAGCACATGCAGCGGGTCTCGGAGATCCAGAAGCGGCTCACCACCACCACGCCGCCGCCCACCTGCTCCACCATCACCAAGCCGTCGAGCTCCAACACGCCGCTGCAGTCGCCCTTCTCGGCCTACCAGCTCGATACCGCGAAGCAGGTGCAGTACTTCCAGATGATCAACGACGTGCTGGTGCTCGCCTTCCACTGCGGCAGCACGCGGGTCGCCGCCATCGCGGGCGACGCGTACCTCAACACCTTCGCGGCGTACTCGCGCGACCTCTGGCACGAGGACGTGGCGCACGGCGTGGGCACGCAGGCCAAGCAGGACATCATGATCGACGCCCAGCGGCGCTTCTTCGCCGAGGTGGTGCTCGACCTCGCCGCCAAGCTCGACGCGGCGACCGACGGCAACGGCACCACGGTGCTCGACCGCACGCTCATCACCTGGTCGCAGGAGCACGGCCAGCTGCCCCACGACGCCTTCTCGATTCCGGTGGTGACGCTGGGCAGCGCGGGCGGCTTCCTGAAGACGGGCAACTACTGCGACTACCGCGACACCACGAAGATGTTCGACGCCGCGGTGGGCAAGGCGCCGGGGCTCCCGTGGAACCAGTTCATGGGCACCTGCCTGCAGGCGATGGGCATTCCGCACGCGGAGTGGGCGGAGACCGACCACGGCGGCTACGGCAAGCGCTGGGCGCAGACCAACAGCTACGACCCCTTCACCGGCGACCAGTGCTGGCCGCAGGCGGTGTGGAACGCGGCCGGCGACGTGCTGCCCTTCCTCGCGGCGTAGACGCGGGCGTCAGGGCAGCGCGCAGCAGGCGCCGTCGGTGCGCAGGTTGCAGTCGGCGGCGGCGCCGTCGAGGTGGTGCCCGTCGAGCCGCACCGGACAGGCGCCAGCGGTGCCCGCCATGCGGTTGCGGAACAGCCGGGTGCCCGCGGGGAGCTCGCCGTGGTCCCCGGCCACCACCACCGCCAGCGCCGAGGTCTCGAAGGCGTTGCCTTCGACCAGCAGCCCGAGCAGCGGCGCGCGCACCGGCGCCGCCTCCACGCACACCGCGTTGCCCGAGGTGCAGCGGTTGCCGAGGAGCACGGTCCTCGAGCCGCCTTCCAGCGAGGCCATGGGGGCGTTGCTCGCGGTACCGGGCGCGAAGAGCGACGACTCGATGCGCGCGTCGAGCGCGCCCACGAAGCCGGGGCCGGTGTCGAGCCGCAGCCGCAGCGCGGTGAAGCCGTCGCCCACCACGCCGGGCGCGAGCGTGGGCCCCAGGGTCGAGTCCTCGAGGTGCGTGCCCGTCACACCGTCGGCGATGACCACGGCCCCGTCCGGGCCGCCGCGCAGCTCGCAGTCGCGCACGGTGACGTCGTTCGCCTTGATGCGCAGGGTGCCCAGCACCCGGTGCTTCTCGAAGAGCGCCCCGGCGACGTCGAGCACCACGTCGCCGGGGTCCTCGGCGGTGGTCGGCTGCCGGTGCCCGGTGGTGGCCGCGGTGGGCAGCGCCGGCAACGTGCCGGGCACGCTCTGGCCTCCGCAGAGGTAGCGCACGCAGGCCACGCCGGCAGCGCAGTCGGCGTCGCTCTGACACGAGAAGCCGTCGCTCGGCTTCGCGGCGCCACAGGCCAGGAACGAGCAGGCGAGAGCTGGGAGCGCGCGGCGAAACACCGCCCTGCATTCTGACACGCGCCGCTGCGCCCCGCCGCTTCAGAAGTCGACCGGCCAGCGCACCTCGGCCTCGGAGGCGATGACCACCTTCCGACGCTTGCGGTGGCCGTCGTCCTTCACCGCTTCCACCAGGTGCGGCCCCACCGGCAGCGGCACCCGGAACAGCGGCGTCACCCCGAGCGACTTGCCGTCGGCGAAGACCTCGGCGAACCCGTCCTTGGTGGAGACGGTGAGCCAGCCCGGCGGGCCCGCCACCGGCTTGGGCGTGGGGTGCGGCGGGGGCTTGCGCACCGCGACCGCGCCCGCATCGCTGGCCACCGCCTCCGGAGGTTGCAGGCGCACCGGGTCCACGGCCTCGACGATGGGCGCGGTCCCGGCGTCGACCACCACCGGCGGCACCGGCACCACCACCGCGGGGGCGACGTCGGGAGCCGAGGACGCGGCCTGATACTGCCAGCCGGCGACGGCGACACCGACGAGCAAGAGCGCCCCCACGGCCCAGGGCCAGCGGCGCGGACCGGGCGAGAGGCCCGCCTCGGCCAGGTCCATCGAGGTGGGCGCCGGCGCCCGCGGCGTGCTCGGCCGCTCGCGCGCAGGTGGTGTGGAGCCGAGCGGCTCCTCGACGGTCACGGCGGGCCGCGGGGCGCTCCGGCGCTCGGAGCTCTGCGCGGGCGATGGGCGCGCCAGCGTGGTGACCGTGCCCTGAGGCAGCGGCTGGGAAGGCGACAGCAGCGAAGGCACCATCACCGTGCGCTCCGCGCCGAGGGGCGGCTTCGGCAGGTCCACCGCGGTGCGCAGGCTGTCGGGGCGGATGTACGTGGGCGTCAGCTCCGGGCTCTCGTTCCCCGGGGCGGTGATCGGCGTCACCTCCGGTGCCTGCGGGGTCGCCACCGCCGGCGCCTGCACCCGGATGGACGCGGTCTCCGGGCGCACCTGGCGAGGGCCCGAGGGCACCGCGCGCGACTTGAACCAGGAGGCGAGCCGCTCCGGCGGCCAGACGCCCCCGGGTCCCGCCGCCTCGACGAGCGCGTCGAGCATCGCCCGCGCACTCGCGTAGCGCTGGGTGGGCTCCTTCTCGAGGGCGGTGGCCACCACGTCCGCCACCGCCTTGGGGACCATGGCGTCGAGCCGGGGCGCCTGGGTCCAGAGAATGGCGCTCAGCACCGCCGCCTGGGTGCCGCGCTGGAAGAGCGGCTGGCCGGTGATGAGCTCGTGCAGCACCACGCCCAGGCTGAAGAGGTCCCACTGCGGCGAAGGTGACTTGCCTTGCAGCTGCTCGGGGCAGCCGTAGCGCAGGCTGCCGCGCACCACGCCGGTCTCCGTCTGGGTCTGCTCGAGCGACTCCGCCCGCGCGATGCCGAAGTCGATGACCTTGAGCACCCCGCTGCGGGTGAGGAAGAGGTTCGACGGCTTGATGTCGCGGTGAATGACGGAGTGGCCTTCGCCCACCCCGGTGTGCGCGTGGTCCAGGCCCTCGAGCGCCTGCACCGCGCAGCCGAGCACCACGCCCAGGGGCAGCCCTTCGGGGGCGGCAAGGTTGCTCAGCGGCGCGCCGTCGAGCAGCTCCATCACCAGGTACTGCACCTCGCCCTGGTCGGCGACCTCCTCCAGCCGGACGATGTTGGGGTGGCGCAGCCGCGCGCCGATGGCGCCTTCGTCGAGGAAGCGCTGTCGCGCGCCCGCCGAGCCTTGCTCCGCGGTGGCGTTGGGGCGCATCACCTTCACCGCGGCGAAGCGCGGCGGCACCGAGTCGGACTCGGCTTCCCACACCTCGCCCATGCCGCCGCGGGCGATCAGCCGCCGCAGCCGCCACGGGCCGAGGCGGACCTCAGAGCTCGCGGGACTTGATGTCATGGCGCACCATCAAGCGGTGCAGTTGCTGGCGGGAGATGCCCAGCGCGGCGGCGGCGGCGGTGACGTTGCCCTGGGTGCCCTTGAGCACCTCGCGCAGGTAGCGGCTCTCGAACTCGGCGACCGCCTGGTCGCGGGCCACCGCGAGCGGCACCACCGGCTGGTCGTGGGCGACGGTGGGCGTGCTGCCGCCGTCGAGCGAGAGGTTCCCCAGCAGCGCGAGCCGGGTGACGGCGTTGCGCAGCTCGCGCACGTTGCCCGGCCAGTCGTAGCGGGTGAGCATCTCCATCGCGTCGCGCGGCAGCTCGGAGATGCTGCGCGGCGGCTCGAGCTGCCCGAGCAGGCGGGAGATGAGGTCGGGCAGGTCTTCCTTGCGCTGCCGCAGCGGCGGCACCTCGAACTCGATGACCGCGAGGCGGTAGTAGAGGTCCTCGCGGAACTCGCCGCTCTTGATGCGCTCCTTCAAGTCGCGGTGGGTGGCGGCCACCACGCGCACGTCGACCTTGCGGGTGCCTTCGCCACCGACGGTGCGCACGGTGCCGGTCTCCAGCACGCGCAGGAGCCGCGGCTGCATGTCGAGCGGCAGTTCGCCGACCTCGTCGATGAAGAGCGTGCCGCCGTCGGCTTCCTCGAAGATGCCGGGGCGCTCGCGGTCCGCGCCGGTGAATGCGCCCTTGGTGTGACCGAAGAGCACGCTCTCGATGAGGTTCGGCGGCACCGAGCCGCAGTCCAGCACCACGAAGGGCTTGGCCTTGCGGGCGCTGTGGGTGTGCACGCCCTTGGCGAGCAGTTCCTTCCCGGTGCCCGACTCGCCCAGCAGGAGCACCGACGCATCGGACGCGGCCGCGCGCTCGAGGCCGGCGAACAGGGCGCGCATCGCCAGGCTGGCGCCGAAGGCGTCGCCGAAGAAGGGCGTCGCCGACAGCGGCACGGTGACCGCCTTGCCTTCGAGCGTCACCCAGAGCGTGGAGTCGCCCACGGTGGCCAGCGCATTCAGAGGGACGATGGCGTCGTTCACCCGCACCCCGGCGACCCAGGTGCCGTTCTTGCTGCCCAGGTCCTGCAGGCGCACCCCGCCGGGGTGGGGGTGGACCTCGACGTGGCGCCGGGACACGGCCGCGTCTTCCACCACCAGGTGACACTCGTCGGCGGTGCCCACCACCACCGGGCTCAACCGCAGCGCGCAGGTGGTGACCGCCCCGGCCTTGGAGCGGACATGCACGGTGAGGGCGGGAACGTCGACCACTTCGCCGCTCCCAAGGGAACGGCGCATCACGGTCACGGTGGCGTCTAGGCTCATACGGAATCCGAGCCTATGCTCGGTCGGCCCATGCTGACAGTCGGCGTCGTCGCGGTGGCGCTGGTTCTGGGGGAACCTGGGGCCGATGTGACCGCACGCATCCAGCAAGCGGAGGCCGCTTCGGCGAGGCTCGACTTCTCGGCCGCCCTCAAGGAAGCCCGCGCCGCGCTCGCCCTGGGGCACGCCGACGCCCGGCAGACCCAGCGACTCTTCGCGCTCATCGCCGAGCTGTCGGCCTCGATGGGGTACGCCGATGCGTCCGCGGAGGCCTTCGCCAAGGTCCTGGTGCTGGTGCCGGCCTTCGACCTGCCTCCCAACGCTTCTCCCAAGCTGCGGGCGCCGTTCGCCAAGGCGAAGGCGCTGGCGAAGAACGAGCGGCTGACGGCGGTGCCGCGCTCGAGCCTCGCCGGTACCGTGGTGCACACCGTGGTGGCGCTGTCGGGCGACCCCTTCAACATGGTGAAGGGCTCGCGTCTGTGGCACCGCGTGGGTGGCAAGCCGGTGGCGCTCGAGGTGCCCAAGGCCGACGGCACGGTGGACTGGGCGTGCACCGAAGCCCCCTGCGAGCACTTCCTGCAGGTGGTGGACGACTTCGGCAACGCGCTGCTCGAGGTGGGGAGCCCCTCGGCGCCGCTCAAGGTGGTCGCCCCCCAGGTGGTGACGGTGCCCGACGGCCCGCCGCCCGAGGTGGCGACCGACGAGCGCGGCGTGCTGCAGCGGCCGCTGCCCTGGGCCATCGCCGCGGGGGTGCTGGCGGCCGGCGCCGCGGGCGCCATCGCGTGGTCGCGGGTCACCGACGCAAGGGTGCGCGACATGGAAGCGCGGCCGCCGGTCTACACCTACGCCGAGTACCAGGGCGCGCTCGGACAGCGCAGCGCGGGCGTCGGCCTGGGCATCGGCTGTGCGGTGGCCGCGGCCGCCAGCGCGGCGACCGCAGTCGTCGTGGCCTTCTAGGTTCCAGGCGCGCGAGCCGGCGCCTGGCCGCCACCGGCGCGCCTCACGGGTGGAATTCGGGGCGCTCGCCACCATCGGCGCGCATGGTGAGCTGGCCGGTCGCCAGGTCAGCCACGAACACTCCGTACTTGCCCCCGGCGCCGACGCTCGGCTCGTAGTGGTAGCAGGCCAGCGCCTTGCCGTCGGCGGACCACGAGGCGTGGCTCTCGCCCCCGGCCGCGGTGGTGCGCTTGAGCAGAGAACCGCCATCGGGCTGCACCGTGTAGAGGTCGGACTCGAAGTCGCCCACGCTGAAGGCGATGAGCCCCTGGTTGGACCACACCGGCTCGGCGACGAAGAAATCGGTGAGCGGGCCGGCGATGCGGTGCGGCCCGGAGCCGTCGGCGTTCGCCACCCACAGCTCGAACATCCCTCCGGACACCCGGTGGTACGCGAGCTGGGTGCCGTCGGGCGACCAGGCCGCCGAACCTTCGGACGCGGTGCTGTTGAGAATGGTGGTGAGCCCGCCGTCGAGCTGCAGCGCCGCGAGGTCGGGCGCCGTCGAGCCCATGCCGCCGGTGAGCAGCACCCGGGTGCCGTCGGGCGACAGCCGGCCCACGCTGTAGCCCTTGGGCACGTCGACCAGCAGGTGCGCCCCGCTGCCGTCGGCCGCCATCGCCCACAGCTGGTCGGCTGCGCCGCCGCTCCCGCGCTTCACGTAGACGATGCCTTGCCCATCGCCCGTCCATTGTCCGGCGAGGGCGTCGACCCCCGAGGTGAGCCCCTGCTCGCCGCCGTCGGGGAACGAGACCAGGAGCTGATGGGTGGTCCCCACCTGGCGCTGGAAGAGGATCCACCCGGCCTTGTCGCTCCCCGGCGTGCCGCCCCCGCTCGCGCTCCCGCCGCCCGAGCTGCTCGCGCCGCCGCCACTCGCGCCGGAACCACCGCCCGCGCTGCCGGACCTCGCGCCGCTCGAGCCCCCGCAGCCGCTGCCGCCGCCTCCCCCGCTGCAGCCGG
>JAIBBQ010000192.1 GCA_019694595.1 Myxococcaceae bacterium | reverse complement strand
CCCGGCAGCCCATGAAGCGCGGGCTGCACGAGCACTCGTTGCAGTAATCGGTGACGCACTCCGGGGCGCGCGCGCGGCAGCTCGCCTCGTCCAGGAGTGTGCACACCACGCCGCCGCCGCCGCCCGCGCCCCCGCCGCCACCCGCCCCGCCGCCCGCCACGCCGCCACCCGCGCTGCCGCCTCCCGTGCCGAAGGTGGTGCCGCCGCCGGAGCCGCTGAGGCCGCCCCCGGAACTGCCGCGCCCACCTGCCGATGCGCCCGAGCCACCGCCCGAGCCTTGCGGCTCGAGGCTTCCAGTTCTTCCGCAGGCGACGGCACACGCCGCCACCACCACCGCGATGGCCCAGGTCTTCACGAGGCTGCCGCGAAGCAACCGCCGTTCCAGGCGCGGAGGCGGCGAGGATCAACGGCTTCGCCTGCCGGGGTGACGAATTCCTGAGGGGCGGCGCGGCCCTCGGCCTCAGGCCTTGGTGTACGAGCCGAGCACGCGCAGCCACTGGCAGTGCTTGGCGGCGGCCTCCAGCGCGGGCCACAGGGGCGGCTCGAGGTGGTGGCCGTCGACGTCGAGGTAGAAGACGTACTCCCAGCTCCCGCGCCGGCTGGGGCGGCTCTCGAGCTTGGTGATGTTGATGCCCGCGTCGGCGAAGGGCTTGAGCACCGCGAGCAGCGCGCCCGCCTCGTTCTTGAGCGCGAGCGCCAGCGAGGTGCGCGGTGCGGTGTGGGGCACCACCGGCTCGCGCGCCAGCACCAGGAAGCGGGTGCGGTTGTCGGGGTTGGTCTCGATGCCCTCGGCGAGCACCTCGAGGCCGTAGCGGGTGGCCGCGGTGCGGCTGGCGACGGCCGCCGCGCCGGCGAGCTTGCGCTCGGCGATCATCCGCGCGCTCCCGGCGGTGTCCCGCTCGGCGACCGGCTCGAGGCGGTTCCGGGCGAGGTACTCCGCGGTTTGCGCCAGGGCCTGCGGGTGCGAGTGGGCGGTGCGCAGCGACGCGAGCGCGGTGCCCGGCAGCGCGAGCAGGCAATGGCGCACCCGCAGCTCGATTTCCCCCACCGCCCACAGCTGGTGCTGGAGCATCAGGTCGTAGGTCTCGGTGATGGAGCCGGCCTGCGAGTTCTCCACCGGGAGCACCGCGCGGTCGGCCTGGCCGTCGGCCACCGCGGTGAGCGCCTCGCCGAAGGTGGCGCACGGCAGCACGTCGACGTCTGGGAAGAAGGTGCGCAGCGCTTCCTCGCTGTACGCGCCCGCTTCACCCTGGAACGAGACTCTCACGTGAGGACCTTTCCGATGCGTTCGATGCCTTCGAGCAGCCGCGCGTCGGCCGTGGTGAGCGCCAGCCGGACGAAGCCTTCACCGCCTTCGCCGAAGGCCGCGCCCGGGGTGACGGCCACCCGAGCCTCGTCGAGCAGGCGCCGCGCGAGCGCGACGGAACCTTCTCCGCGCTGGCGAAAGTCGGCGAAGGCGTAGAAGGCGCCCTGCGGCAGGGGACAGCGCACGCCGGGCAGCGCGGACAGCGCGTCTGCCACCAGCCGTCGCCGCCGGTCGAAGACGCGGTGGAGCTCACCCACCAGGTCCTGCGGCCCTTCGAGCGCCGCGAGGCCCGCCACCTGGGCGAACGAGGCCGCGCAGGTCGCGAGGTGGGAGTGGAGCACCCGCACCGGCTTGAGGAGCGCCGCGGGGCCGGTGACCCAGCCGAGCCGCCAGCCGGTCATGGCGTACGTCTTGGAGAAGCCGTCGAAGACCAGGGTGCGCTCGCGCAGGGCGGGCCGCGCCCCCGGGCTCTCGTGCCGGCGCCCGTCGAAGCAGAGGTGCGCGTAGATCTCGTCGGAGAAGACGAGCAGGTCGTGCGCCACCGCGAAGGCCTCCACCGCGTCGAGCTCGGCGCGGGTGAGCACGTGGCCGGTGGGGTTGCTGGGGGAGCAGAGCAGGAGCACCCGGCTCGCCGGGGTGTGGGCCCGCTCCAGCGCGTCGCGGGTGAGGGTGAAGTCGTCGCCCAGGGGCACGCTGACCACCCGGCCGCCGGCGAGCGCCACCATCGGCCGGTAGCTGACCCAGGCCGGCTCGGGCAGCAGCACGTCGACGCCGGGGCCCACGTAGGCGTGGATGGCCTCGTACAAGGCCGCCTTCCCGCCCGGCGTCACCAGCACTCCGCCGTCAGGGTCCACCTCGAGGCCCCGGTGGGCGCGCAAGGCCGTGGCGATGGCTTCCCGGAGCGGCGGAATCCCTGCGCCGTCGACGTAGTGCGTCTCTCCGCGGCGCAGCGCTTGCGTCGCCGCCTCGCACACGTGCGGCGCGGTGGGCACGTCGGGGTCGCCGCCGCTCAGGTCGACCACGTCGACGCCCTTCGCCTTGAGCGCGCGCGCCTGCTCCGCGGCGGCCACGGTGGCCGACGGCGGGAGCGTGCGGAGGCGTTCGGCCGGCGCAGGGAGAGTGCCCATGCGCCGGCCGTTCTACCCCGTCCGCTAGTTGGCGGCCCCTTCCTCGCTGCCGCCCACGGTGAGCCCGTCGGCCATCGGCGCGGCCCCGGCGTCGGCGGTGCCGGTGCAGCGCGCGTTGATGAACTTCTCCAGCGTCACCAGGCGCGCCGGCAGGAACTTGGTGGTGAGCGCGCTGGACAGGTTGCTGAACTCGTCGACGTGGACGAACTTGCCGGAGGCCGGCCAGACGACGCCGCCGCCGAGGTTCACCCCGTTCGAGGTCTCGTGGCAGCCCGCGCAGGTCTGGGTGGTGGCCCGGTCGAGGATGTTCGCCGGCGTCAGGCTCGAGCCCAGGCCGTTCAGCTTCCCCTGGATGGCCGAGACGAAGGCCGGCGAGGCGAAGCTCGAGTAGCGCACGTCGGTGCCGAACTGCGAGACGCTCTCGAACTCGTCGAAGTTGGTACCGGTCGACATCTTGATGGCCGGCGAGGTGGTGGCCGACAGGCCCTTCACCGAGTTGAGGAAGGCGCTCTGGAAGGCGGCGGAGTTGGCGTGGGTGCCCTTCACCAGCTCGTCGGCCGGGTTGTTCTTCACCATCACGTGCTGCACCGAGAGCGTGCAGGCGCCGCCGGTGACGCAGGTGCGCCGCAGCTGGAACTCGCGCAGGTGCCACTCGGCGAAGGCCACGAAGGCGTTGGTGCGAATCTGCCCCGGCAGGCGCGCCGCGGTGCCGTCCTTGAGTCCGTAGTGGGCTGCGGTCACCACCGGCTGCACGCCCTTGATGGCGGTGCCGTTGAAATAGAAGTTCTCCAGCTTGGTGGCGCGGCTCGCGGTGACGCCGTCCTTGGTGAGGTTCTGCCAGAAGCGCGCGATGGGCAGGCAGCCGTCGATGCCCGCGGCCGGGTTCGGGTTGGGGAGCGCCGCCTCGAAGATGAGGAACATGCGGCCCGGGGTGCCGGAGCCGCCCATCGCGTAGACGATGCGGTACTCACCGCAGTGCGCGCCGCTGGTGGGGGCGAGGTCGAAGCGGTTGAAGAGCGCCACCGGGGTGAAGGTGGTGGTGGCCGCGGCCGAGAAGGGGTCGACGCTGGCGAGCGCCGCCTCGGGCGTGCGCGGGCAGCGCAGCCCGTAGCCGTTGGGGTCGATGCTGCTCGAGCTGCAACCACCGGCGCCGTTGCCGAAGGTGCTCATCCACTGCTGGAAGAGCGCCTTCGGGCTCTGCGTCGAGCCCGCGCTGGTGAGCACCGCCTGCATGGTGCGCGAGAAGGGGAACTTCGCCAGCACCACCGGGTCGGTCACCGCGAGCGAGCGGCTCACGTTGGTGCCGCTCACCGGCGGACACGACAGCTCCTGACCGAGCGACTCGCCTGGCTCGTCCCCGCGCTCCACCCCGCACCCCGCCGTCACCGCCACCGCCACCGCCCCCACGAGCCACCGCGTCATGTGCCGTCTCCATTCACTCCGAGGAAATGCGCCACGTGGGCGATGAACGGTTCGAGCCGGGCTGCGCGTTCATCGCCACCGCGAAGGACGAGAGAGCAAGCGCGATGCCCGCGCCGAAGCCGTGGGCGAAAGCCGGGTTGGCGGATCCACCCCGCGCGAGCAGGCCCCTCGGAATTCCCCGGACTGTCCTGCTCAGGAGGACAGCTGGAAACCGCGCCCAGGGGCGCTAGCGTCCAAGGCCACATGCTGCTCATCGCGTTGACAGTCGTGCTCGGCCAGACGCCGCTGCCGGTGGTGGGCGTCATCGACGCCTCGAGAAGCGACGGGGCCTACGAGGACGAGTCGCGCGCGCTCGCCGAGCAGGCAGCCCACGTGCTGCTGGGGGCGGGCTTCGACGCCAAGCGCCTCGACGAGTCGGAGCTGCCCGAAGGCTGCAAGGTGGGGCCATGCCTCGCCCAGGTGGCGAAGTCGCACGGGCTCGACGTGCTGGTGCTCCTCGCGGCGTCCGACGTGAAGGACAAGCTCCTGGTGGCGGTGTTCGCGCTCTGGGGGCCCAACGGCGAGCCGCTCACCGCCGCGCGCTACGAGAGCCCGCACACCCCGGGCAAGACGCCGAAGGCGCTCACCACCTTCGCCAAGGACCTCGCCAAGGCGCTCAAGAAGAAGGGGCGCTGACGCGCGCGCGGGTCAGGCGTCGTCGGGCGGCTTCTCGCCCTTCTGGATGAAGCCGTATTTCTCGAGCTTGTAATAGAGCGCGCTGGTCTTGATGCCGAGCAGCCGCGCGGTCTCGGTCTTCACCTTCTTGGCCTTCTCGTACGCGCGCTCGATGAGCTGTCGTTCCAGGTCCTCGAGGATGTCGTTGAGCGGCCGGTCGCCGTGGGGAATGGGCAGCGCCCCCTGGGTGCGCGAGGCCAGCGCCGCCGACGACTGCAGGAAGGCGGGCAGGTCCTTCTCGGTGAGCTCGTTGCCTTCGCAGAAGACCAGGGCCTGCTCGATGGCGTTCTCCAGCTCGCGCACGTTGCCGGGCCACGCGTAGCGCGCCAGCGCCGAGGCCCCGTCGTCGGACAGGCGCCCCACCTTGGGGTTGATGCGCGGGGCGTGCTTGGCGACGAAGTGCCGGGCGAGCTGGGCGATGTCTTCCGGGCGCTCGCGCAAAGGCGGCAGCGTCAGCGGCACGATGTGCAGGCGGTAATAGAGGTCTTCGCGGAACTGCTTGGCCTCGACCAGGGCCTTCAGGTCGCGGTGGGTGGCGCTGACCACCCGCACGTCGACCTTCACCGTGTCCTCGCCGCCCACCCGCTGGATCTCCTTCTGCTGCAGCACGCGCAGGAGCTTGGTCTGCACCGCGGGAGAGATTTCTCCGATCTCGTCGAGGAACAGGGTGCCACCGTCGGCGAGCTCGAAGCGGCCCAGCTTGCGCTTCACCGCCCCGGTGAAGGACCCGCGCTCGTGGCCGAACAGCTCGCTCTCGAGCAGCGTCTCCGCCAGCGCGGCGCAGTGGGTGACCACGAAGGGCCCCGACTTCCGCGGCGACTGCTCGTGGAGCATGCGCGCCACCAGCTCCTTGCCGGTGCCCGACTCGCCGTGAATGAGCACCGTGGCCTCGCTGGCCGCGGCGCGCCGCACCTGCTCGTGGAGCCGCTTCATCGGCTCGCTGTCGCCGACCAGCGCGTTGCCGCGCTCGCGCACGGTGTCGGTGGCCAGCACCTCGTGGTGCGCTTCCAGGCGGTTGACCCGTGCGCGCGCGCGGGCGAGCTCCAGCGCGCTGTCCACGTGGGCGCGCAGCTCTTCGGGCTTGAAGGGCTTGGTGAAGAAGTGGAAGGCGCCCTGGCGCATCGCTTCCACCGCGGTCTCGATGGTGCCGAAGGCGGTCACCACCAGCACCACCGCCCCGCCGTCGTGGGCGCGGATCCGCTTCACCACCTCGATGCCGTCCATCAGCTCCATCTTGAGGTCGGTCACCACCACGTCGGCGCCCTTCGACTGGTAGGCCGCCACGCCTTCCACCCCGGAACGGAAGGCGAGCACGTCGTGGCCGCTCTTCTTCAGGGTGACCGCCATGCCTTCGCGCATGGTGTCGTTGTCGTCGATGACCAGGATTCGAGCCATGGCCGCATCCTGCCGCAAACCGCGCGCGCGCGGCCGTGCTTTGGCAGAGTGCACGCCCATGTCCCGTCAGGTCGTCCACACGTCCTTCGCCTTCCAGGCCAACGCCCTGGCCACCCAGTTCAACGAGCTCTTCGGCCAGGTGGAGGTCCCCACTGGCCACACGATGAGCCTCACCGCGCCCGACGGCCCCTCGACCGGCGGCGGCGTGCAGTCGCTGCAGCACCTCAAGCTCTCGCCCAAGGGGCCGGGCCCGGTGCTGGTGATGGGCTCGCTGGACACCAACAAGATGACCGCCAGCGTGCGCACGCACGCGCACCTGGTTCACCAGGTGCGGGCCCGGGGCCTGCTGCTCTCGGTGCAGCTCAAGGCATACGAGGCGGTGGCCGACCGGGTGCGCACCTTCCTCGAGAGCATGGGCTTCCAGGTCACGGTGGAAGACGCCCCGGTGGAGGCGGCTCCGGTGGCCGTGCCCCAGGGCGTGGTGCTGGCGGCTCCCGCGGAAGACCGCTTCTGGCTGGGCTTCATCATCGGCGGGGGCGTGGTGGGGGCGCTCGCCACCATCGGCACCTGGCTCGCGCTCAAGCCCTGAGGCGCGGGCCGCTTCAGCGGCGCTTCGCTGGCTTGGTGCGCTTGGGCGGCCTGGGCTTCGCCTTCGCCTTCACCGTGGGCTTCGGCGACGGGCTCGCCTTGGCGAGGCGCGGCAGCCGGCAGCCCACCACCTTCGCGGCGCTCACCAGCCACTGCCCTTCGGGGACCTCGAGGGCGATGAAGCCGCGCTCCTGGTTGAGGAAGTCGAGCACCCGCGCCCGGTCGGCGGGCAGGGTGTAGCGCACGCGCCCGCCCAGCCGGGCCCCCGACTGCAGCTCGAGCTCGAGCTGGGCCTCGTGCTCCAGAGGGACGCCGTCGGCGCTGCCCGAGACCAGCAGCGCCTCGACGGCCGAGGTGGCGACGAACGTCACCTCGCCCGACGGCAGCTCGGCGGCCACGAAGGGCTCGGCGCGGTCGAGCATCTGCCGCACCGCCTCGGCTTCCACCGCGGGGCCGACGAGGTCGACGAAGAGCGCGGCCTTGGACCGCAGCCGCCCCGCGAGCAGCGTCACCTGCACCTTGCGCTTGGGGACCTCGTAGACGCCACTCATCGGTTCACCTGCGGGGCAGGGCGGCGACCAGCGTGTCCATCGTGGTGCGCAGCCGGGGAGCGCGCTGCCGCAGGGCCTCGAGCAGCGGCGCGAGCTCCGGGGTGAGCGGCCCTTCCGCGGCGCAGCGGAACACCAGGCGCTCGAAGCTTCTGGGCCACTCGCGCTCCGAGAGGAGCTTCAGCGTCTGGTGAATCAGGTCGCCCTGGAAGTTGAGCGCGCTGCTGGCGATGTGCAGCTCGCGCAGGTGGCGGGACACGGGGTGCGACAGCGCGCGCTCCATGGCCCCGGTCGGCAGCCCGGTGTTCGCCGGCGCGAAGACGGTGAGCGAGTGCACGAAGCCGTGCGCCCAGCTCGCCCACAGCCGGGTGGACCAGGTGTCCACCGCGAGGGTGTCGAGCCAGCGGGCGGCCTCGTCGTTGGAGTGGGGCGTGCCCTGCACCACGCGCCCGCCGCGGGGGTCGCCCCGCTCGACCAGCCAGTCGGCGTAGATCTGCCAGAGCCGGCCGTCGTCGGGCCGCTCGTACACCCGGGCCTCGTGCTCGGCGGAGCGCAGCGCGGGCTCGGGGCCTTCGAAGTAGCGCAGCCAGGCGTCGGACAGGCGCAGGTGGTCCAGGTGGAGCAGCTTGCGGCGCCGCCAGCACAGCGTCTCGTTGACGTGGAGCGGGTGACGGTCGCCGGAGCGCTGCGAGACCCACCAGCCGTTGTCGTACTGCACTTCGCAGAACGTGCCGCGGGGGGGATCCGCCGTCAGCTCGAGCTCGCCGTCGATGGAGAAGCCCAGGTACCAGAGCCCGGGCGACGACAGCTGGAACGTCCGGGGAGGGCGAACGGTGTGCTGCACCCGGGGGTGCGCCTCGGGCGGCGTCCACAGCTCGATGCGGGGGTAGCCGGCCTCCACGGGAAGCTCAGAGCCTAGAGCACCTTTTCGCCAAAAGCCGCGCCCGAGATGCGTTCGACGCGCCCGGTCATTCCCCGAAGCCGGGGACGAAGATCCGCGTCCCCTCGACGGCGGACAGCCGGCACACCGTTTCCCAGGCCTCGGGGCGCATGGTGGCCCCGTCGGCCTCGCAGGCCTGGCCGCGGTCGAAGGCGTAGATGGCCGTCAGCTCGGTGGTCGGGTTGCAGCCCACGCGGCCCATCGGCGCGTCGCTGATGAAGATGCTGGGCGCGATGTGGCGCAGCTCGTTGACCAGCGGCGTGCCCCCGGCCCGCTCGGCGCAGAGCTCGATCCACCCGTCGTTCCAGCAGGCCTGCGCCCGGGTGAACTGCAGCTTGCTCGCCACGCAGCCGTCGGCGGTCGACGCGGTGACCGGCCGGGTGGGGAGCGCCTCGGCGGCCGCGGGGGCCCCCGGCCTCTCGTCGGGAGGCGAGAAGCAGCCCGAGACCACCACCACCAGCACCACGCTCAGCTTGCGCATCGGCTTCTCCAGGCGACGAAGGGAACCGTGCAACCCTACGGGCGGGTCGGGACCTCGTCGAAAAAACCGCTACCGGGCTGTAGCGGGATTGGAAGGACCCGATTCGCGCCCGACGCCCGGAAAGCGCTATGCCTCACCCATGCTCACGCTCGCGCTGGTGTCGTCGCTGGTGGTGGCTGCTCCTCCTGCGGTGGTGACGGTGGAGCTGGTGCCGCCGGAATCGGTGCTGCTGGTCGACGGGAAGAAGAAGGGCAACAACACCAAGCCGCTGGTCATCAAGATGACGCCCGGCAAGCACCTGCTGCGCGTCGAGAACAAGGGCGACGCCCACGAGGAAGAGCTGGTGGTGAAGGCGGGGGAGAAGAAGACCTGGAAGTGGCAGTTCGAGTGACCCGGCCTCAGCGCGGCGCCGCGAAGGCCTCGAGCGCCGCGGCGATGGGCTGACCGCCGAAGCGCGCCTTCACCTGCGGCGTGGTGCCGAACGAGCGGCTCACCATGCGGTCGACGTAGAGCGTGCCGTCGAGGTGGTCGCTCTCGTGCTGGAGGATCCGCGCCGGCCAGCCGCGCACCCGCCAGGTGAACGGCGCTCCGTGCTCGTCGAGCGCCGACACCTCGACTTCGCGGAAGCGGGCGACCAGCGCGGAGTAGCCGCTCACCGACAGGCAGCCTTCCCAGAAGGTGACCTTCTCGTCGCCGACGGGCGTGACGGTGGGGTTCACCAGCACGCGCAGCGGCAGTGGCGCGCGCTCGCGCTCCGAGCGCTCCACCGGCGTGAGCGAGGCCTGCAAGGCGGCGGGGTCTTCCACCACGAAGACGCGCTTGGGCACGCCGAGCTGCGGCGCCGCGAGGCCCACGCCCGGCGCGGCGCGCATCGCCGCCACCATGCGGGCGACGAGCGCCTGGAACTCGGGGGTGCGGATCTCCTCCGGCGGCACGTCGGCGGCGCGCTGGCGCAGCACCGGGTGGCCTGACTGGACGATGGGGTCGTTCACGGAGTCCTTTCGGCCCGCCGGCGCCGTCGAGGCGCACGCGGCGAGCGCGACGACGCAGAGGAGCGGGGCGCGCATCGCGGCTTCATGCCACAGGCGGCTCACTTCGCGGGGGTGGAAGGACCGGCTGAGCCTGCCCATCGGGCTCGTGTCACCTGAAGACATGAGGCCGGCGACACGACGGTGGTGGCTGGGCCTGGCGCTGCTGGGGCTCGCCGGGTGCGACGGAGAAATCATCGCCGAAACGGCCGCCGTTCCTGGCGCTTCCGCCCCTCCCGCCCCGCTCCCGTTCGTGGGTGCCACCGCGGCCGACCCGCAGGCGCAGGCGCTCCCTGTCGCGCCGCCGTGCGTGGTGCGCCGCGCCCCGGACCAGTGGGCCACCTTCCGCCAGCTCACCCGCAGGGAGCTCTCGGCGACCGCCGACGCCGTCGCCGGCACCTCGCTGCAGCTCGAGGCGCAGCTCCCGCAAGACGGGCAGACCCGGCTGGAGACGGGCGTGGCCTCGAACATCGGCACGCTGATGAGCGACCAGGGGCTCGCGAGCCTCACCGCCGCGGCGCGCAAGGTGTCGGCGGCGGTGCTCGCGGACCTGTCGGCGCGCGGTCACTGCGCGGTGAAGAGCCGTGCCACCCCAGGCTGCCTCGAGAGCTTCGTCGCGCAGCTGGGCGCGCAGGCCTACCGGCGGCCGCTCACCTCGGGCGAGACCGCCGCGCTCCTGACGCTCGAGCGCGGGGAAGCGGATCCCTCGGAAGCGGTTCGGCTCGTGGTGGAGGCGCTGGTGCTGAGCCCCCAGTTCGTCTTCCACGTCGAGCTCGGCTCGGGCCCGGTCGTGCAGGGCCGGGTCGCGCTCACGCCGTACGAGCTCGCGGCGCGCCTGGCGTACTTCGTCACCGGCCGGCCGCCGACCGAGGCGCTGCGCGCGGCCGCGGCCCGGGGCGAGCTGTCGAGTCCCGACGGGGTGCGCACCTGGGCCCGGGCCCTCTACGGCTCGCCCGAGGGCCGCGCGAAGCAGGTGGGCACGGTGATGGAGTGGCTCCAGGTCGACGCGCTCGACGGCGTCGCCAAGTCGCCCGCGCTGTTCCCGGAATTCACCCCCGCGCTCAAGGCGCAGCTGCAGGCCGACGCCGAGCAGACGCTGGCGGCGCGGCTCATCGACGAAGGCACCTCGTTCTCGTCGTGGCTGACGCAGGAGCGCGGCCCCGGGTTGCCGGCGCTCGCCGCGCTCTACGGCACCGACGCCACGCGCCGCGGGCCGCTGATGTCGCCGGCCTGGCTGGCGCGCCACTCCACCGGGCAGGGCACTTCGCCGACCCGCCGCGGCAAGTTCATCACCGAGCGGCTCCTGTGCACCCCGGTGCCGCCGCCGCCGCCCAACGTGGCGATTCCGCCGCTGCCCGCCGACGACGGCCACCGCACCACCCGGCAGCGGGTGGAGGCGCACGACACCATGCCGTGCGCGCGCGCGTGCCACTCGCTGATGGACCCGGTCGGCTTCTCGCTCGAAGGCTTCGACCCCATCGGCCGCCGCCGCGCGCTCGACAACGGCCAGCCGGTCGACACCACGGGCGCGGTGAAGATCCGCGACGTGGTGGGGCAGTTCCAGGGCCCGGACGAGCTCGCCACCCTCATCGCCGGCTCGAGCGCCTTCGAGGAATGCGTCACCCAGCAGTGGCTCGAGCGCGCGCAGGGCGTGCCGCCCCGGCTGGAAGACCGCTGCGAGGTCGAGCGCATCGCCGCGGACCTGCGCGCTTCCGCAGGCGGCGTGCAGTCGCTGGTGGAAGCCATCGTCACCGCGCCGCTCTTCCGCGCCAAGGGAGTCTGCACGCCATGAGTCCCCCCCGGGTCGGTCACCTCAGCCGCCGCGGCTTCCTCGGCGCCTCCGCGCTCTCGCTCTTCGCGCTGCCGTTCCTGCGCGGGCGCGCGCTGGGCGCCACCGGAGCGCCGCCGGTGCGGCTGGTCATCATGACGGCGATGAACGGCCTGGTGGACTCCACCCGCGAGGCCCGGTTCCAGTGCACCGGCAACGACACCAGCCTGACGCTGGCGCCGCAGTTCGCCTCGCTCGAGCCGCTGAAGTCGAAGGTGGTGGCCTTCAGCGGGCTCAACAACATGACGCTCGCCTCGTCGGGCTTCGCTTCCGCGGGCCACGACCCGGCCATCATGTCGCTGCTCACCGCGGTGGGCGCGCCGTTCGGCACCCAGTCGGTCGACCAGTTCATCGCCTCGCAGCTGTCGACCGGGGCGCCGTTCCGCAACCTCTCGGTGCGGCTGTGCGCCAGCGCGAAGTCCGGCTTCCACGCGCCCGGCGGGGCCTGGCTGCCCGGGGAGCAGTCGCCCCAGAACCTGCTCGACAACACCTTCGCGCGGCTGGCGGCGCCGGTCGACGCGGGGTCGCCGGTCGACCTGGCGGCGGTGCGCACCCGCAACGTGCTCGACTTCGTGCGCAGCCAGAACGCGGCGCTGCGCACCCAGCTGTGCGGCCGCGAGCGCGAGTCGCTCGACGCGTACCTCGACGCGGTGGAACGCGCCCGGGGCGCCACCGCCGATGCCGGCACCGGCGTTTCGCCCCCGGCGAGCGCGTGCCGCAAGCCGGGCCTCTCCTTCGGATACGACACCCAGGCGCCGGCGAACATGGTGAAGGTGCGCGACGCCCAGGTGGAGACCATCGCCATGGCGCTCGCCTGCCAGCTGACGCCGGTCGTCTCCTACTGCCTGCGCCCCGACGGCGACGCGGAGTACTACCCGTTCCTCGCCGGCGTGGACCCGGGCGCCATCTTCCACGACTACGCGCACGGCACCTCGCAGGCCAAGTCCGACATCAACGGCTTCATCGTGGGCAGCTTCTGCAAGCTGGTGTCTCGGCTGAACGAGATTCCCGAAGGCGCGGGCACGCTGCTCGACAACACGGTGGTGATGCTGGTGAGCGACCAGCGCAACGGCGGCGAGTTTTCCCACGACACCGCCAACCTGCCCGTGGTGCTCGCCGGTGGCGCGGGCGGGAAGCTCAAGGGCGGGCGCATGCTCGCCTACCAGGGCGAGTCGTTTCACAAGCTGCTCACCTCGCTGTGCCGGCTGGTGGGGGTGAACGTGACGTCGTTCGGCGATGCCTCGCTGAGCGCGGGCGGGCTGGCCCGGCTCT
>JAIBBQ010000191.1 GCA_019694595.1 Myxococcaceae bacterium | reverse complement strand
TTCGTGGTGGGCGACCGGGTCACCTTCGTGGGCGGCATGATCCCTTCGCGCTTCACCACCCACCCGGGCGGCGTGCTGGAGATCGGCAGCAACACCAGCATCAACTACGGCTCGTCGTTCGAGGCCTACGCCCACGTGAAGCTGGGCAGCGACTGCCTGGTGGCCTCGCTGGTGCGGGTGTGCGACCGCGACGGCGACCGGACCGCTCCCATCGTCATCGGCGACGGCGTGTGGCTCGCGCTCGGCGCGCAGCTCATGCCGGGCGTCACCATCGGCCGCGGCTCGGTGGTGGCCGCAGGCAGCGTGGTGACCCGCGACATTCCTCCCGACATGCTGGCCATCGGCAGCCCCGCGCGCGCCATGAAGCTGTCGACCGTGGCGTGAATTGCCCCTCGCGCGCTCGGGCGCGCTTGGTAGGGTGCGCGGTCTCTCTTCCCAGCTGGAAAGGACGCCATGTTCTCGCGCGACGTACTCAACCTGGATCTGAAGGCCGAGGCCGAGAAGATCGCCGGCATCTTGAAGAAGCAGGTGATGGGTGACCTGCGCAAGAAGGGCATCGTCGTGGGCCTGTCGGGCGGCATCGACAGCTCGGTGACCGCGGCGCTGGCGGTGAAGGCGCTCGGCAAGGACAAGGTCTACGGCCTGTTCATGCCCGAGAAGGTGAGCTCCGACGAGTCGGAGACGCTCGGCCGCGAGCTGGCCAAGGTCCTCGGCATCCGCACCGAGAAGTGCGACATCGCGCCCGCGCTCGAGGGCCTGGGCTGCTACCGCGCGCAGGACGAGGCGATGAAGGCCGTGTTCCCCGACTACACCTCGGCCTGGAAGTACAAGATCGTGCTCCCCAGCATCCTGAAGAGCGACCGGCTCAACTTCTACCAGGTGACGGTGAAGAAGCCCGACGGCTCGATGGTCACCGAGCGGCTGCCGCTCGACCCGTACCTCAAGCTCGTCGCGGCCACGAACTACAAGCAGCGCGTGCGCAAGATGACCGAGTACTACCACGGCGATCGCCTCAACTACGCCGTGGCCGGCACGCCCAACCGCCTGGAGTACGACCAGGGCTTCTTCGTGAAGCAGGGCGACGGCGCCGCCGACGTGAAGCCCATCGCCCACCTCTACAAGACCCAGGTCTTCGCGATGGCCAAGGAGCTCGGCGTGCCGGAGTCGATCCGCCGCCGGCCCCCGACCACCGACACCTACTCGCTCGCCCAGTCGCAGGAAGAGTTCTACTTCGCCCTGCCCTACGAGCTGATGGACCTCTGCCTCTACGCGTACGACCACCAGGTGAAGCCGGAAGAGGTCGCCCCGGTGGTGAAGCTCACCGCGGAGCAGGTCGAGCGCGTGTACCGCGACATCGAGTCCAAGCGCCGCTACGCGCACTACCTGCACGCGCCGCCGATGCTCATCGAGCCGGTGAAGGCGTACTAGGGCGCCGCGCCGATGTGCGGCATCGCCGGAGTCTTTCACCGCAGCGAAGCGCTCCCGCCGCCGGCGATCGAGACGCTGGAGGCGATGGCGCGGAGCCTGCGCCACCGCGGGCCCGACGAGTTCGGGGTCTACCGCGATGGGCGCTGCGGCCTGGCGCACTCCCGGCTGTCGATCGTCGATCTCTCGAGCGGCCAGCAGCCGCTGGCCAACGAAGATCACACCCTGTGGGTGAGCTTCAACGGCGAGATCTTCAACTTCATCGAGCTGCGACGAGAGCTCGAGGCGCTCGGTCACACCTTCCGCACGAAGAGCGACACCGAGGTCATCGTCCACGCGTACGAGGCGTGGGGCGAGCAGGCCTTCGAGCGCTTCAACGGCCAGTGGGCGGTCGCGCTGTGGGACGAGAAGACGAAGACCCTGGTGCTGACGCGTGACCGGCTCGGCGTCCGGCCGCTCTATTACGCCGAGGTCCAGGGCAAGGTGGTCTTCGGCAGCGAGGTGAAGGCACTCTTCACCGGCGCGCCCGAGCTGTCGAAGGCGCTCGACCCGGTGGGTCTCAAGGAGACCTTCACCTTCTGGACGGTGGTGCCCCCGCAGACGGTGTTCCAGGGCGTGCTCGAGCTCGAGCCCGGCCACGTGCGCACCTACCGCGACGGCACGGTGCGCGACGTCGCCTACTGGACGCACCGGTTTCCGGAAGGGACCGACGGCCAGTTCCGCGGCACGGTGCAGGACGCGGCCGACGCGGTGCGCGCCGCCCTGCTCGAGGCGACGTCCTTGCGCATGCTGCGCGCCGACGTGCCGGTGGGCAGCTACTTGTCGGGCGGCATCGACAGCTCGCTCACCGCGACGCTGGGCCGCGAGGCCAAGGGCGACAGCTTCCTCACCTTCTCGCTGCGCTTCGCCGACGCGGAGTACGACGAGACCCCGTACCAGCGGCTGATGAGCCAGCAGCTCGGCACCGAGCACCACGAGGTGCTGGTGAGCCGCGCGGACATCGCGCAGGGCTTCTCCGAATCGATCCGCTTCACCGAGCGGCCCATCGTGCGCTCGGGCCCGGTGCCGCTGTACCTGCTGTCGCAGCTGGTGCACCGCACCGGCCTCAAGGTGGTGCTCACCGGCGAGGGCGCCGACGAGATCTTCGCCGGGTACGACCTGTTCCGCGAAGGCAAGGTGCGCCGCTTCTGGGCCAAGCACCCGGGCTCGGCCTTCCGCCCGCGGCTGCTCGAGCGGCTCTACCCGTACCTGCAGCGCTCGCCCACCGCCCAGCAGGCCATCACCCGGCAGTTCTTCGGGCGCGACCTGGCGAAGGCGAACGAGCCTGGCTTCGCGCACGGGCCGCGCTGGTCGAGCGGCGCGGCGCTGCAGCGGCTCTTCGCCGGCCAGGTGCGCGACTCCGCGGCCAAGGTCGACGTGGTGGACCGGCTCCTCACCTCGCTCCCGCCCGAGTTCCCGCGGTGGACGCACCTCGCCCAGGACCAGTACCTCGAGATGCGCACCCTGCTCGCCGGCTACCTGCTGGCGAGCCAGGGCGACCGCATGCTGATGGGCAACTCCGTCGAGGGCCGCTTCCCCTTCCTGGACAAGAACGTGGTGGCACTCGCGGGCACCCTGCCCGACGACTTCAAGCTCCACGTGCTCGACGAGAAGCACGTGCTCAAGCGCGCCTCGCGCGGGCGGCTCCCGGAAGAGATCCTCACCCGGCCCAAGCAGCCGTACCGCGCGCCCGACGCGCTGACCTTCGCCACGCCCACGCTGCCCGCGGTGCTCGAGCACGCGATGTCGCGCGAGTCGCTCACCAGCGCGGGGGTCTTCGAGGCCGACGCCGCGCTCAAGCTGTGGAGCAAGTGCCGCGACCCCAACCGGGTCGGTCAGTTCTCCAACGCCGACAACATGGCGGTGGTGGGGCTCCTGTCGACCCAGCTGGTGCACCACCACCTCATCGCCACCCCCATCGACCTGGGGCCCCAGGTCCCGTTCAAGACGCGGGTGGACCGGCTCGCGAAGCGATGACGCTGACCCGGGAGATCCTCGACTCGGCGGCCGCGCGCTGGCCAGACGCCGTCGCGGTGGTGGCGGGCGGCTCCCGGGTGACGTTCGCGCAGCTCCTCGGCCACGCCTCGGCGCTCGCCTCGTCGCTGCGCGCGCGGGGCGTGGCGCCCGGCGACCGGGTGGTCGTGCTGGCCGACAACCTGCTGGAGACGGTGGTCGCCATCCAGGCGGCGTTCCAGCTCGGCGCGGTGCCGGCGCCCGTCTCCACGCTCACCCGCGAGGACAAGCTCGTCCACTACCTGAAGGACAGCGGCGCCACCGCGCTGGTGGCCGAGGCCCGGCTGACCCCCGCCTGGTCGGCGGCGGCGGCGAAGGTGACCGGGCTGCGCGCCATCGTGGTGGTGGGCGCCATCGACGCCGCGCGCACGCAGGGCCTGCCGGTGGTGCCGTACGCCGAGGCGCTGGCCAGCCCGGCCGCGCCGCAGCCGGCCCAGGGCACGGCGGAAGACCTGGCGCTCCTCATCTACACCTCGGGGACGACGGGCGAGCCCAAGGGCGTGATGCTCAGCCACCGCAACGTGCTGCACGCGACCGGCGCCATCGCGAGGTACCTGGAACTCACCGCCGACGACGTGGTGCTCTGCGCGCTGCCCATGGCCTTCAGCTACGGGTGCTTCCAGCCGCTCCAGGCGTTCCACGCCGGGGCCCGCATCGTGCTGGAGAAGGGCTTCACGTACCCGACCAAGGTGCTGGAGCTGATGGTGAAGGAAGGGGTCACCGGCTTCCCGGCGGTGCCCACGGTGTACACGCTGCTCTCGGAGCTCAAGAACCTGGGCGACTTCGACCGCTCGAAGGTCCGCTACTGCACCAACGCGGCGGCGGCGCTGTCGCCCACGCTCATCGCCCGCATGGGCGAGCTGTTCCCCAAGGCCTCGTTCTTCTCGATGTACGGGCAGACGGAATGCATCCGCACCTCGTACCTGCCGCCGGGGCGCCTGAAGGACAAGCCCGGGAGCGTCGGGGTGAGCCTCGAGGGGTGCTCGTTCTGGGTGGAGAACGAAGCCGGGCAGCGGCTGCCCGCGGGACAGGTGGGGCAGCTCGTGGTGCAAGGACCGACGGTGATGAAGGGGTACCTGAACCGGCCCGACGCCACCGCCGAGAAGCTGCGCGGCGAGGGCACCCTGCTCACCGGCGACCTGGCGAAGCTCGACGAGGAAGGCTTCCTCACCATCGTCGGGCGCATGGACGACATCATCAAGTCCAAGGGCGAGAAGGTGGCGCCCAAGGAAGTGGAGCATGCGCTGATGGCGGCCGACGGGGTGCTGGAGGCGGCGGTCATCGGAGTGCCCGACCCGCTGCTCGGCCAGGCGATCAAGGCCTTCGTGGTGCTGAAGGCCGGCGCGGTGGCCGACGAGAAGCACTACCAGAAGGAGTGCCAGAAACGGCTGGAGAGCTTCATGGTTCCCAAGTACATCGTGTTCGTTCCCGAGCTGCCGAAGACGGCGAGCGGCAAGCTCAAGAAGTCCGACCTGAGGTGACGGTGAGCGCAGAGATCCAGGGCAAGGTGCGGCAGTTCATCACCACCAACTTCTACGTGGCGGACCCCGCCGCGCTGAAGGACGACGCGTCGCTGCTCGATGCGGGCATCGTCGATTCCACCGGCGTGCTGGAGATCGTCCAGTTCCTCGAAGGCGAGTTCGGCTTCAAGGTGGAAGACGCGGAGATCGTCCCCGAGAACGTGGACTCGATCTCCCGCCTGACCGCCTTCGTGGCCAAGAAGAAGAAGTAGCTCGCGTCGCTCGACGCACGAAGGGCCCCGCCGCCTTCGCGGGCGGGAGCCCTCGCGAACACAGACTACGGCTGCTTGGTGTACCGGAGGTACGGCTTCAGGGTCTTGAAGCCCGGGAAGAGCTTGTTCGCCTCGTCGTTGGTCACCGCGGTGGTGATGATCACGTCTTCACCGCGCTTCCAGTCCGCCGGGGTCGCCACGCGGTGCTGCGCGGTGAGCTGGAGCGAGTCGATGACCCGCAGGAGCTCGTCGAAGTTGCGGCCGGTGCTCGCCGGGTACGTGAGCGTCAGCTTCACCTTCTTGTCCGGGCCGATGACGAAGACGCTGCGCACCGTCAGGGTGTCGTTCGCGTTGGGGTGAATCATGTCGTACAGGTCGGACACCTTCCGGTCGGCGTCGGCGATGACCGGGAAGTTGAGCTTCACGCCCTGCGTCTCGTGGATGTCGGCCGCCCACTTGGAGTGCGAATCGACCGGGTCCACCGAGAGGCCGATGACCTTGACGTTGCGCTTCTCGAACTCCGGCTTGAGCTTCGCCACCCGCCCCAGCTCCGTGGTGCACACCGGCGTGAAGTCCTTGGGGTGCGAGAACAGCACGCCCCAGCCGTTGCCCAGGTACTGGTGGAACGAAATCCGACCTTCGGTCGTGTCGACCGTGAAGTCCGGCGCGGTGTCTCCCAGACGAAGTGCCATGTGCGAACCTCGATTCGAAGAGTGACCCACCCTCGGGAGGCGGGGCGTTTGCGACGCACTGCGTAGATGCTCCCCAGGGGGGGCGAAGTCAAGGCAACCGCCACGTCACCGCTTCCTCACGACATCGGTGCACCCCTGGTTTTCTCCCGCGGGTGTTGGTGTATGAGTTCTCAGAGCATGTTCGTCCGCGCGCTGGGGCACTTTCACCCCCCCAACCTCATCGACAACGCGTTCCTCGAGTCGCTGGACATCGGGACCGACGATCAGTGGATCGTCGAGCGCGTGGGCATTCGCACCCGGCACACGGTGCTGCCGCTCGACTACATCCGCCAGACGCGCAACGCCGACCCGCGCGCCGCCATCGAGGCCGCGGAGCTGTCCAACGCCGAGACGGGTGCCGCCGCGGCGCGCATGGCGCTCGAGCGCGCGGGCCTCACCCCCAAGGACATCGGCCTGGTGGTGGCAGGCAGCTGCTCGCCCGACGAGTGCATTCCCGCGGAGGCGTGCCGCATCGCCGAGGAGCTGGGCATCGACGCGCCCGCCTTCGACCTGGGCAGCGCCTGCTCCAGCTTCTGCACCCAGCTCCACTTCCTCGACGGCATGCGGCCCGACCGCTTGCCGGACCACGTGCTGGTGGTGAACCCCGACAACTCGACCCGGGTGGTCGACTACCGCGACCGCAGCGCCTGCGTGCTGTGGGGCGACGCGTCGACCGCGGCCGTCGTCTCACCGCGGGTGCGCGGGCCGTGGAAGATCGGTCACACCATCATGCGCGGCGACCCCAAGGGCGCCGACAAGGTGAAGGTGCCGCGCATCGGGCACTTCACCCAGCAAGGGGCCGAGGTGCAGAAGTTCGCCATCACCCGCGCCGGCGAGACCTTCGAGGCGCTCGCCGACGCCTTCGTCGCCCAGGGCGGGCCCCGCGAGGCACTCACCTTCATCGGCCACCAGGCGAACCTGCGCATGCTGGAAGCGGTCACCCGCCGCTGCGAGATCGCCCCCAGCAAGCACCTGTACAACGTCGACCGCCGCGGCAACTCCGGCGCCGCCGGGGCGCCCTCGGTCCTCAGTGAGCGGTGGGATGACCCAGCGGTGGGCGACGCGGTCGCGATGTGCGTGGTGGGCAGCGGCCTGACGTGGGCCGGCGCGCTCTTCCAGCGCACCCGGTAGCGCCCCAAACGCCCGCCACCGCTGGCAAAACGGGCGTACGCTCGCCGGCGCTGTCATCGATTCGAGGCCCTGGCCGTTGATGGTTCGAAGCGCGCGAACGCGCACCAAGAACCTCGCGGTCCTCGAAGGAGCACGACCATGTCGAACCTCGCCGAGCAGCTCACGGAGTCCGAGCCTTCCAGCGGTTGCCGCCTCGTCTCCACCGATGGGCGCACGCTGCCGCTGCTGGGCACCGAGCTCCTGGCCGAGGCCCGCGGTGGCGTGGCGCGGGTCAGCTTGCAGCAGCGGTTCAAGAACCCCTTCGACGAGCCGCTCAAGGTCACCTACCAGCTGCCCCTGCCCGCCGACGGCGCGGTGAGCGGCTTCGCCTTCCAGCTCGGCGCGGACCGGGTGGTGGGCGTGGTGGAGCCCAAGGGCAAGGCGCGCGAGCGCTTCGAGGAGGCGATCCTCTCGGGGCGAACCGCGGCGATCCTCGAGCAGACCCGCTCCAGCCTCTTCAGCCAGGAGGTGGGCAACATTCCCGCGCGCGGCGAGGTCACGGTCGAGGTGCAGATCGATCAGAAGCTCGCCTGGCTGCCCGAAGGCGCCTGGGAATGGCGCTTCCCCACCGTGGTGGCGCCCCGCTACCTGGGCGGCGCCGGCCGCGTTCGCGACGCGCAGGACGTCACGGTGAGCATCGCGGAAGGCGGGCTCGAGGCGCGCAACCACCTGGCGCTCACCGTGCGCGACGCGCTGGCGACCGGCGCGCGGCCGACCTCACCGTCGCACGCGACCCAGGCCAGCGACACCAAGGACCGGGTGGAGGTCACCTTCGCCGGCGAGCAGGGCGTGGCGCTCGACCGCGACGTGGTGGTGCGCTGGGCGGTGGCCCAGGCCGAGCCGGGCCTCACGCTCGACGTGGCGCGCCGGGAGTCCGGCGCAGCGAGCGGCTCGGCGCACGGGCTGCTCACCCTCACGCCTCCCGCGCCCGCGGCCCGCTTCGCCGCCACCCCGCGAGACCTGGTGTTCTTGCTCGACATCTCCGGCTCGATGTCCGGCGAGCCCATCGACCAGGCCCGCCGGGTGGCGCTGGCGATGCTCGACACCCTGAGCCCGAGCGATCAGCTGGAGATGATCGCCTTCTCGACGCACGCCGTGCGGTGGACCGCGGGCCCGATGGAGGCCAGCGAGCGGTCGCTCCAGAGCGCACGGAAGTGGCTCGACGGCCTGCGCGCCAGCGGCGGCACCGAGATGCGCGACGGCATCGTGGCCGCCCTGCAGCCCCTGCGCGGCGACGCGCAGCGCCAGGTGGTGCTCTTCACCGACGGGCAGATCGGCTTCGAGTCCGAGGTGGTCTCGGAGATCGTCGACCGGCTCCCCGCCGGCAGCCGGGTGCACGTGGTGGGCGTGGGCAGCGGCGTCAACCGCAGCCTCACCATGCCGGCCTCGCGCGCCGGCCGGGGTGTGGAGCTGATCATCGGCCTGGGTGAAGACGCGGAGCTCGCCGCGCGGCGCATCGTCGCGCGCACCGACGCCCTGGTGCTCACCGAGGTGCAGATCGAAGGCACCGCGGTCGAAGGCTGCGCGCCCGCCTTCACCCCTGACGTCTTCGCAGGGGCGCCGCTGCTGGCCTCGCTCAAGTTGCGGCCGGAAGGCGGCACGGTGGTGGTGCGCGCCAAGACCGCCAAGGGGCCGTGGACCCGCGAGCTGTCGATCGCGGCCATCGAGCCCGGAGAGGGGCCCCAGCACCTCCCCGCCCTGTACGCCCGGGAAGCGGTCGAGGACCTGGAGCTCGCGCTCCACGCCGGGCGCAGCGCGCGAGAGCTCAACCCGCGCATCGAGGCGCTCGGGGTCGACTTCCAGATCTCCACCCGGCTCACCAGCTGGGTGGCGGTGAGCCAGGCGCAGACCGTCGACCCGCGCTCCGCTTCACGCACGGTGCGCCAGCCCCACGTGCTGGCCCATGGCCTGTCCGCGCAAGGCATCGGCCTGCGCAAGGCGGTCGGGCCGGTGGCGGCCGGCATGACCGCCACCACGGTGGCCAGCTACTCGCTCGCGGCGCCGATGCCGCGCAGCGCGCCTTCACCGGCCGCGCCGCCGCCCGCGGCCGGCAAGCCGGCGGCCCCGCCGCCGCCCCGTCGGGCGCGCGAGGAAGCCAAGCGCGACGCCGCTGACCTCGAGCGCTCGATGCGGACGCTCGACCGGTCCGACGAGGAGTCCGACGACGCGAGCGCCGAGGCCCCCTCGATGATGGAAGCCCCCGAGGGCGCCCCCAAGGCGCCCGGGAGCGCTCGGGGGATCGCGGGGGCGCCGCCGACCAAGGCGAAGGCGCCCGCCAAGAAGAGCGGCCCGCTCGACAAGCTCGCGCAGCGCGTGCGCTCGGCCTTCGGCGGGGGCAAGGCGGAGCGGACCAGGGACGACGGCCGGCGCACCTTCCGCGCCACCATCGTGAAGCACCGCGACGGCACGCTGGTGGTTCGCTTCGAGGTGACGGGCGGGCCGCTCACCTGGGCGCCGCGCACGGTGTGGCTCGAGCTCGGCAACGGCGAGCGCCGTGAGGTGCCGGTGGAGGTGAAGCTCACCAGCGTCGACTGCCCGGCGGGAGAAGGCCTCACCCTGACGCTCGGAGTGACGGCGGGCGAGCTGCCGGCCCCCGTGGTGCGGGTGCTGGTCGATTCCGCCGGCGAAGCCATCGCGCTCGTGCTGTAGCCTGGCGGCGGTGGTGATGGTCGACGAAGCCCAGCTGCTGGCCGCGCTCCGCGCGGGTGACCTCACGGCCTTCGGGCAGTGGGCCGCCCGGGCGGAGCCGTCGTTGCGGGCGGCGCTGCGGCCCTTCGCGGCGGCCGTCGACGTGGAAGCCGTGGTGCAGGAAGCGCTGCTGCGCGTCTGGCAGGTGGCGCCCCGCTTCACGCCCGACGGCAGGCCCAACGCGCTCCTGCGCTTCGCCTGCGTCACTGCGCGCAACGCGGCGGTGAGCGAGCTGCGGCGCTCGGGGCCCAGCGCTGCCACGCTGGACGACGTGGAGCGCGCGCTCGCCAGCGAGCCGACGGGCCGGCCCTGGGAGCCCGACCCGTTCCTGCGAGCGGCCATCGCCGAGTGCCGCGAGCAGCTGCCCAAGCAGCCGGGCCTCGCGCTCACCGCGCGGCTGACCTCCGCGGGCGCCGACGACGATGCCACGCTGGCCAACCGGCTGGGCATGAAGCTCAACACCTTCCTGCAGAACTTCACCCGCGCGCGGAAGCTGCTCCAGGCCTGCCTGGAGAAGAAGGGCGTGCGGCTCGACGAGGAGCTCGCGCCATGACGAGCGAACAGGAGCTGCTCGCCGAGCAGGTGCTCAACGCCCACCGCCAGAGCGCACCCGATGGTTCGCTGCGCGCCCACCGCGCCTGGCACGACCTCGACCCCGACGCGCGCCGGGAGACGGCCGAGGCGGCAGAGCGACTGCGCAAGCTGGAGGCGGCCCTCTCCCCGGAAGGCCACAGCTCGACGGTGAGCGCCGTGCTGGCGCGCCTGCGCTCCAGCCGTGGAACTCCTTGATCTTTCTGGTCTGATTCCTCAATGAATTCATGGGGCTCGACGCAACTTCGCCCCTGGCATGTGCGATAATGAAGGAAAGGGAGATGACAACCATGGCCCCACGCCCCGTCGGAACCACCCCGCGCACCCCCACCGTCGCAGCGAGCACCCCGGCGACGACCACGCGCGCGCAGGCCCAGACTGCCGCGCCGGCACCGGCCGCGACGGGCGCTTCGGGGGCCTCGAGCTTCGACTCCAACACCGTTCCGCGCGATCAGGCGGCGCAGTCGCTCGACCAGTTCTACCAGTCGCTCAGCAAGGTGGTGGACGAGCGCTCCAAGCCGGGCGCCTCGACCATGCGAGAGATCGTCGGCAGCGAGACGATGGACAGGTACCTCGCCGACGCGAAGGCGAAGATCGAGGACCTCAAGGGCAAGGACCTGACGCCGCAGCAGCTCCAGGCGGAGACCAAGAAGATCCAGAACCGGGTCAAGACCGACGTGATGTTCGAGCAGATGGAAGCCCAGGGCTTCATGCAGAAGATGCTCGAGCTCACCCAGAAGGCGAAGGACAAGTTCGGCAGCGGCGAGTAGCCGCGCTGTTCTCCGGGCGGGTTGACCTCGCCCAGCGCAGCGACTAGCCGGGCACTCCCCAACTCGGTCTTCCGGGAGATCGCCCATGCGCCTTCGCCGCCGCTTCGTCGTGCCAGTGCTGCTCGCCCTGCCCTTCACGGTGCTGGCGGCCTGGCCCACCAACTCCACCGAAGATCTCGTCGTCGCGCGCATGGCCGCGCCGACGATCGACGGCCTGCTGGCCGACAAGGACGGCGGCGTCGCGGTGCTGTTCGAGGACGCGGTCACCGCGCAGGGCATCGATCTCTTCGTGGAGCAGGTGACCGCCGCCGGAACCCGGGTGCTCAACACGGCGACCGACGGCGGGTTCCGGGGCAAGAGCCTGGTCGGAGCAGTCAACGATCAGCGCGGGCAGCAGCTGGTCACCGACGGCGCGGGCGGCTTCTACGCGCTGTGGATCGAGGGCTTCACCCAGCTGCGCGTGGCCCGCTTCGGGGGCGACGGCACCCAGGTCGGCAGCTTCTCGACCTTCATGGCCACCGCGGGCCAGGGCCAGATCCAGAGCGACGGCACGGGCGGCGTCTACGTCGCCTACGACCGCACGCTCATCCACCTCGACGCCACCGGCGCTCCCCTCGCAGGTCCGGTGAGCATCTCGGGCTCCGCGGACAACCGGGCGAGCGCGATCACGCCGATCGATGCCTTCGGCACCGTGGCCTCGAACTCGAACTACCTCATCCCCCTCATCAACTCGTTCACGCCGTCGCTCACCTCGCGCTGGACGGTGCAGGGTGCCCCTTCGGCCCTGCTCGCCTCCGGCGCGCGCTTCATCACCGTGACCGACACCAAGGGCGGCGCCTGGGTGGTCTTCAACAGCGCGCAGCACGGCGACGACGTCTACGTGCAGCACATCTACCTCGACGGCGGCTACCAGTTCTTCGACGCCGGACTTCAGGACCCGCAGCCGATCGCGGTCTTCACCGGGGTGCAGACGCAGGTCGCCGCGTCTGCCGACGGCACCGGTGGCCTCTACGTCGTCTACACCGACACCCGCAGCGGGCAGACGCTGCTGTACGTGCAGCACGTCAACGCCGCGGGCCAGCCGGAATGGAACGTGGGCAACGGCGGTGAGCTCCTCACCACCCAACCGGTCACCACCCGGGTCGGCGCGCTGGCGCTGGTGGGCAGCAACGACGTGATGGTGGCCTGGGGCGCGGAGAACCCCGCCACCATTCGCGCCCAGCGGTACGCGAGCGACGGAGGGCGTCAGTGGCCGTTCGGCGGTGCCATCGTGTCCACGCCGGCCCAGAACTACACCTACCTGCGCAACTTCGAGGGCGTGCGCCTCACCGACGGCTCCGCCATCGTGGGCATGGGCTATTACGACGGCACCGGCAGCAACAAGCCGGAGGTCCACCTCAAGCGCATCCCGCTCGATGGCCTCTTCTACGACGCGGGCATGGGGCCTGGCGGCGGCGCTGGCGGTAGCGGAGGCTCGGCAGGCGGCGGTGGCGGCGGCTCGGCGGG
>JAIBBQ010000190.1 GCA_019694595.1 Myxococcaceae bacterium | reverse complement strand
CGCTGCGCCTCCTCGGCCTGCTCGCGCTGCTTCTCGGCCTCGCGGCGCTGCCGCTCCAGCTCCCGCTGCCGGGCAAGCTCCCGCTGCCGCTCGAGCGCCGCCTGGTTCGCAGCCGAGGTACCGCTGGTGGACGTGGGGGCGCCGGCGACGGCCATGGTGAGTCCTTTCGAGGGCGAAGGCCTTCAACTGCGGTGAAGGGTGCGCGGCCTTCTGTCCTGGTTATCGCCCCCGGGCCTTCTCGAGTTCCCACTTCTCGAGAGAATTTCCGTTTGATTCCAGCTGCTTACATGCAGCCTGCAGATGACAGTGTCATCGGCCGACGACAGGCGATCGCCTTTGACTCTGCGCGCCGTTTCAACGAATTACGGAGACATGGCGACCCCGTTCATCAGCGAAGTGAAGCGCACCCACTCCTGCGGCGCCCTGCGCGCGTCCGACATCAACCAGAGCGTGGTGCTCTTCGGCTGGGTGCAGAACCGCCGCGACCACGGCGAGCTCATCTTCATCGACCTGCGCGACCGCGACGGGCTCACCCAGATCGTCTTCGACCCCAACGTGAACAAGGAAGCCCACGCCCTCGCCGAGCAGATGCGCTCGGAGTGGGTCATCGGCGTCCAGGGCAAGGTCCGCTCGCGCGGCATGCAGTGGAACAAGAAGGAGAACAAGGAAGTCTCCGCCACCAACCCCAACCTCGCCACGGGGGAGATCGAGGTGGTGGTGAGCGACGCGACGGTGTTCAACCGCTCCGAGACGCCGCCGTTCCAGATCTCCGAGCACGTCACCGCCAGCGAAGAGCTGCGGCTCGAGCACCGCTACCTCGACCTGCGCCGCTCGAACCTTCAAGCCACGCTCATCACCCGCTCGAAGATGAACGCGCTCACCCGCGAGTACATGGTGAAGCAGGGCTTCCTCGAGCTCGAGACGCCCTACATGGGCAAGTACACCCCGGGCGGCGCGCGCAACTTCCTCGTCCCCAGCCGCCTCAACCCCGGCAAGTTCTACGCGCTCGCCGAGAGCCCCCAGCTCTACAAGCAGCTCTTCATGGTCGCGGGGTTCGACCGCTACTACCAGATCGTCAAGTGCTTCCGTGACGAGGACCTGCGCCTCGACCGCCAGCCGGAGTTCACCCAGATCGACGTGGAGATGAGCTTCGTCTCCCAGGACGACGTCTTCGGCATCATCGAAGGCCTCATCAAGAAGCTCTGGGGCGAGATCCTCAAGGTCGACGTGCCCACGCCGTTCCGGCGCATGGACTTCTACGAGTCGATGGAGAAGTACGGCAACGACAAGCCCGACCTGCGCTTCGGCCTCGAGCACGTGGTGCTCACCGACCTCATCAAGGCCCAGGGCGCCGCCGCCGGCGTGCCGATGATGGAAGAAGCGGTGGAGAAGGGCGGCATCGTGAAGGCGATGTGCATTCCCGCCCAGTACCCGCTGAGCCGCGCCGAGTCCGACAAGCTCGAGGAGTACGTCAAGGGCATGGGCGCCGGGGGCCTCGCGCGCGCCAAGGTCGGCGAGACCGGCGAGTGGACCCAGTCGCCGCTCGCCAAGACCATCAACCCCACGCTCCGCCAGGCGATCAACGCGAAGTGCGGCGCCAAGCCGGGCGACCTGCTGCTCTTCCAGTTCGGGCGCGAGGCGCAGGTGCACACCATCATGGCCAACCTGCGCGTGCACGTGGCCAAGAAGCTCAAGCTCATTCCCGAGTACGGCTCGGGCGGGGTGTGGAACTTCCTCTGGGTGGTGAACCCGCCGCTCTTCGAGTTCGACGAGGAGACCAAGACCTGGGCCGCCGCCCACCACGCCTTCACCCGCCCGCACGACGACTGCGTGCAGTACCTGGAGACCGACCCCGGCAAGGTGAAGTGCTGGCGCTACGACGTGGTGCTCAACGGCTTCGAGATCGGCGGCGGCTCCATTCGACTGCACGACCCCGAGGTGCAGGGCCGCGTCTTCAAGGCGCTCGGAATCGGCGAGAAGGAAGCGAAGGAGAAGTTCGGCTTCCTCCTCGACGCGCTCAAGTTCGGCGCGCCCCCGCACGGCGGCATCGCGCTCGGCATGGACCGCCTGGCGATGCTCCTGTCCAACGCGGAGTCGCTGCGCGACGTCATCCCCTTCCCCAAGACGCAGAAGGGCACCGACCTGATGACGTGCGCTCCCGGCGACGTCGACGAGAAGCAGCTGCGCGACCTGTCGGTGAAGTCCACCGTCGCCCCCAAGTAGATGGGGAGCTTCTCCAAGCGGACCGAGTTCGACGCCCCGGTGGAGGCGCTGTGGCGCTTCCACGAGCGGCCCGGCGCCTTCGAGCGCCTGAACCCGCCGTTCGACCCCGTCGAGCTCGTCGAGCGCACCGAAGGGCTGGAGGTCGGCAGCCGCACCACCGTGCGCCTCAAGGTCGGCCCCGCCTCCCAGCTGTGGACCGCGGAGCACGTCGGCTACGAGCGCGGCGCGATGTTCCAGGACGCGCAGACCAAGGGCCCGTTCGCCAAGTGGGTGCACACCCACCGCATGAGCCCGGTGAGCCCCACGCGCAGCGCGCTGGAGGACTCCATCGAGTACGAGCTGCCCCTGGGCGGCCTGGGCGCGCTCTTCGGCGGCGGCTTCACCCAGCGCACGCTCGAGCGGCTCTTCCGCTACCGCCACGCGCTCACCGCGCTCGACCTGCAGCGCCACGCGCCGCACGAGCCGAAGCCCAAGCTCACCTTCGCCATCACCGGGGCCACCGGCCTCATCGGCACCGCGCTCACCGCCTTCCTGCGCGGCGGCGGCCACGCCGTGCGGCCGGTGAAGCGGTCGGCCGACGGCATGCGCTTCGACCCCGAGGCCATCGCCGGCGCCGACGTGGTGGTGCACCTCGCCGGCGCGTCCATCGCCGACGGCCGGTGGACGCCCGAGCGCAAGGGCACCCTGGTCAAGAGCCGGGTGGAGGTCACCCGGTCCCTCGTGGAGACGCTGCGCGCGCTCTCGCCGCGGCCCAAGGTGCTGCTCGCGGGGTCCGCCATCGGCATCTACGGCGACCGCGGCGCCGACGTGCTCGACGAGCGCTCCGAGGTCGACCGTTCCCCGTCGAAGGGCGCCGGCTTCCTGAGCGCGCTCTGCCGCGACTGGGAAGCCGAAGGCCGCTCGGCCGAAGGTCTCGGCATGCGCGTGGTGACCCTGCGCACCGGCATCGTGCTGTCCGCCAACGGCGGCGCGCTGGGCAAGATGCTGCCGCCGTTCAAGGCCGGGGCAGGTGGCCCCCTGGGCGGCGGGCAGGCCTACATGAGCTGGATCGCGCTGGAAGACGTGCTGGGCGCCATCCTCCACCTCGCCACCGAGCCCAAGGTGAGCGGCCCGGTCAACCTCACCGCGCCCGCGCCGGCCACCAACGCCGACTTCACCCGCGCGCTCGGTCAGGCGCTCGGGCGGCCCGCCGTGGTGCCGGTGCCCGCCTTCGCGCTCAAGACGCTCTTCGGAGAGATGGCGGAAGGCACCATCCTCGCCAGCCAGCGCGTGCTCCCGAAGGCCCTCGAGCAGTCGGGCTTCCGCTTCGCCTTCCCCACGCTGGACTCGGCGCTGCGCTTCACGCTCGGCGCCGACTAGCAGGCGCGCGGCGCGTCACCACTTCAGGTTGGCGCGCGTCTCCGCCTCGGTCTGCTTCTCGCCCGGGCGGGTGATGCCGGTCAGCGTGGCGCGAACCGTGCCGAGGTCGATGGACCCCAGGGCCGCCAGCGGCAGCCGGCGCGGGTCGTCGCTGATCCACACGTGGATCTCCCGGCGCATCGCCGGCAGGTCGAGCCGCGCCGCCTCGCCCGCGATGTGCCAGGCCTCGAACTCGCCCACCGGCAGCGAGACGTGCTCCCGGCCCACCACCTTGCCCCAGACTCGCCACATGCGGCGAATGCCGTAGGCGTCGAAGCACATCGCCTGCCCCGCCTTCAGGGGCATCTGGCGCAGGTAGTAGATGGTGCCCGACACGTCGAGCGCGTCGTTCACGTGCCCCAGGTCCTGCTCGTAGGTGGTGCCGTCGATGTTCGACATCAGGTGCGCCACGTGGTCCTTGGGCCGGAAGCGCACGTCGGCCACGCGGTGCACCTCGTTCTCGGTGGCGTCCTCGAAGTAGCGCTGCGGCTTGAGCGTGCGCGGCGACACGTAGGACGTGCCCGCCCCCTTCACCCGCCGCACCTTGGAGAAGAAGGTGTTGGTCGCCACGTCGATCTCGATGGGGAGCGCCCCGTCCTTGAGCGGCAGCGTGCGCATGATCATCCGCGCGGCCTTGGCGCCCATCGCGTCCACGTCGTACTCCAGCGTCTCACCGGGCCCGAAGGCCAGCGGCAGCTTCACCGGCGGCAGCGGAGCGCACTGCGCGTCGCTGGGCAGCGGCGTCTGGTTGGCCGGTGGCGGCGGCGGTGGCGGCGCCGGCGCACCCTTGGCCGCCTGCTCCGCGTCGAGCGGGATGCCCGGCACCACCGGCACCGGCGCCTTCCCCGGCACCTGGGCGTGCGCGGCCTGCGACAGCGTGGACACGGCGAGCAGCGCGGCAAGGAGTCGTGCGTTCATGAGCCCCGTCCTGGATGGTACTGCACGGCATCGGCCACCAGCGTTCCCAGCGCGAGATCCGCCTCCACCCGCACCGGCACCTGGCGCGCGTCGGCGGTGAAGTACAGCAGCACCCGCTTCTTCGCCTTGAGCGCACCCGAGAAGTCCGTCGTCGCCGACACCCGGTAGACGTCCCGCGGCCCCAGGCCCGTGGCGATGGTCTCCTTGGCTTCGACCTCGGCCTCGAGGGTGAAGGTCTTCTTCCCGGTGAACACCTGGAACGCGCGCTGCTGGCCCACCGAGAGGGGGACCGTGCGCGCCTTCAGCGCGGTGGCCGCGAGGTCGAGCACGTCGTCCGGCACCTCGAAGCTCACGTCCCACGGGGCGCTGCCGTCCTTCTGGCGCGTCATGTCCGCCGAGCGGCCGTGGAAGCGCGCCTTCTCGCGGCGCCGCTTGCGGTTCTCGTCGGCGAAGAAGTCGAACCCCACGCTCTTGCCCAGCGCGGGCGACCAGTAGGTGACGAAGCGGTCGCTCACCGGCCACACCGCGGCGTACGGCGCCGACTGCGCCTCGCACAGCACTGGCCACACCCACTCGTCTTCCACCGACATCGGCAGGCCCACCGTCACCTTGGCGGTGCCCGCCACCACGCCCAGGTAGCTCACCGCCCAGGTGGTGGTCTCCCCGGGCCCGAAGGCCGCTCCCGGTGCCACCTCGGGCGGGCCTCCGGCGTGGGCGGTCGCCGCCGCCACCAGCAGGCTCCAGAGGGCACCCTGACGCACGCGTCGCGGCATACCCGGACACCGACGCCAGGGGGGGGCGCACATTCACGACCCCCGTTCGGCCCCGGGCCTCAGCGGGATGCGGTGCCCTTGGCGGTCTCCGCGCCGGACAGCGACATGAAGCGGCCGGCGTACGCCACCAGCTCGGTGGCGCTTCGCACGCCCAGCTTGTCCTTGAGCTTGGTGCGGTGGGTCTCCACCGTCTTCACCGACAGCTTGAGCAGGTTGGCGATCTCCCGGGTGCCCCGGCCCTGGCCGAGCAGCCGCAGCACCTCGAGCTCGCGGTTGGACAGCGCCGCCACCGCCGGCCGCTCGCCAGGCGCCGGCCGGCCCGACAGCTGCTTGAGCAGCAGGCTGCTCATCGCCTCGGACAGGAAGACCTCGCCCTTGGAGACCTTGCGGATCGCCGCCACCAGCCGGTCGGTCGCCTCGTGCTTCATGATGTAGCCCAGCGCGCCGTAGCGCAGCACCCGCTCCGCCATGCCCGACTCGTCGTGCATCGAGAGCACCAGCACCGGCAGGCGCGCCCACTTCTCGTGGATCTTCTGCAGCAGATCGAGCCCGCTGTCGGCGCCCAGCGACAGGTCGAGCAGCACCACGTCGGGCAGGTGCTTCTCGAGCGCCGCCATCGCCTCCGCCGCGCTGCCCACCGCGCCGGCGACCGACAGGCCGCTCTCGCGCTCCAGGAGCTGGCGCAGGCCTTCGCGCACGATGGGGTGGTCGTCGACGATCAACAGGCGGGTGGAACTCATGTGGTGACTCCGGTGGTGGGTGAGGACTGCCTAGCAGAGGAACGCCAGAAGGAGCACCGCACCGTGAGGCCGTGCGGGTGAGAGTCGAGCGTGAGCACGCCGCCCACGGCGCGCGCGCGGTACTCCATGATCTTGAGGCCCAGGCCCGCCTTGCGCGACGCGTCGGCGGGGAGTCCGCCGCCGTGGTCCTCGATCGACAGCGTCCACCAGTCGCCCTGGTTGACGAAGCGCACGTCGACCGGCCCAGCGCCGTACTTGGCTGCGTTGTTGAGCGCCTCGCGGGCGATCAGCGTCAGGTGCAGACGCTCGTCGACCGTGGTCTCGGGCTCGGTGGGGGCCAGCTCCAGCTCGCCCTCGATGCCCAGCACGTGCCGGCTCGACTTCACCAGCTCGGTGATCGCCTCGCGGACCCCGCGGTGCTCCAGGTGCACGGGCACCAGGTTGCGCGAGACCTCACGCACCTTCTGCGTCGCCAGGTTGGTGAGCTCGACCAGGCGCGCCATGCGCCCCTTGAGGCGTTCGGGAATGTCGGCTTCCAGCGCGCGGGTGCTCAGCGCGAGGCCAGTGAGCACCTGGCCCACGTCGTCGTGGAGGTTCTGCCCCACCTGGCGCTGCAGCGTCTCCAGCGCCTTCAGCAGCACCGCCTCGTGGTTGCGGCGCTCGGTGATGTCCTTGGCCACGCCGATGGTGCGGTCCACCTGGCCGAGCGCGTCGGGGACCGCCTGCCCGTGAATCGACACCCACCGCTCGGTGTCCCCGACGAGCACACGCACCTCGAGGTCGATGTGCCCGGTGGTCTGCGACAGCGCGCCGCTCGCGGCCTCCGCCGCACGCGCCTGATCGGCCGGATGCACCCGGGCGACGGCCTGCATCACGCTCATCCCGGTGACGAGCTTCGGCAGGTCGAGCAGGGCCGCGACCTGCGCGTCGCCGCGCACTCGCCCTCGCGCACGGTCCAGCTCCCAGATGCCCAGGCGCGCCGCGTCCACCGCGAGCCGCAGCCGCGCCGCGATCTCCGCCGCCTGCGCCTCGGCGCGGCGCACCGCGGTGACGTCGCGCATCTGCAGCTGGAAGACGCGGCCCAGATCGGGGCGCCACACCGGCTCGGCGTCGATCAGCGCGTGGAGCTCGCTGCCGTTGCCGCGCCGCAGCACCACGGGTGCGTCGCGCACCACCGCGCCACGCGCGAGGCGGTCGAGCAGCTCCAGCGCCACCGGCGGGTCCACGTGGAAGCTCGCCCAGCTGTGTCCCAGGTAATCCGCCGACGTTCGGCCGAGCAGCGCCAGCTCCGCCAGGTTCGCTCGCAGCACCTTGCCGTCGCTCGACAGCCAGGCCATGCCGTGCGAGGCGCGGTCGAAGCGCTGCTGCACCTCGCGGGCGCTCTGGCGCAGCTCGCGCAGCTCGTGGTGCAGCTTGGTGGTGTCCTCGATGAGCCCGTGCATCAGGTGGCCGCCCCGCGGCGGCGCGGCCACCCGCACCCAGCCCGCCGGGAGCTCCAGCTCCAGGTCCAGCGAGCGGCTGCCTTCTCGCCACGAGGCCACCGCGGCGCACAGACGCGATCGTCCCGGATCCGGGAGGGCCCGCAGCAAGGTGATCCACCGGCACGGCGCGGGGATCTCGGTCTCGAACAGCGCCCGCCAGGCCTCCGGCACCATCACCCACCCGGCCGAGAGGTCGGCGCTGAAGAAGCCCGGGCCCTCGGGGAAGTCTCGGGCGCGGTCTCGGCGCTTCGCCAGGGGGCTCACAGGGAGGCAAAACCTTAGGGGGTTCCCCGGGGCCGGGTAACTGAGTCAGTGGAGACTTCCAAGGGGGGTCGAACCGACCCCGAGGTCGTCGTCGCGCACGCAGTCCGACTCTGTTAGTCAGCGGCGCCGCGTCTTTCGGGGAAGTGAGGGGACATGGCGGAGCCGACCAAAGGCCATCTGGTTTTCGCGTGCGGCGAGAGCCTGTACGGCGTCGCGGCCGATCTCGCGGCCGAGGTGGTCACCCTTCCGGCGCTCACCCGGGTGCCCGGTGCGCCCGGGCACCTCCTCGGGGTGTTCGCCCACCGCGGAGAGGTGGTCCCGGTCGTCGACCTGCTCAAGCTCCTCGGCCTCGGCCAGGGCCTCGAGGCCTGGAAGCGGGCGGTGCTGGTCCGCACCCCCAAGGGCGCCCTGGCGCTGACCGCGACCCGGGTGGCCGGGGTGTCGGTGCTCCCGCTCGGCCTCAGTCCGCTCGCGGCTGACGGCGTTCGCGCCCACCTCCTGGGGCCCGCGAGGTCGCCGGGAGGCGAGGTGGCGATCGTCGAGTGCCAGGGCCTCTTCGAGCACCTCTCGCGGGTGGGGTGAGCGGGCGCATGAGCGCGGTCACCGTCACCGGCGTACTCCTGTGCAGGGTCGGCGCCGAGCAGCTCGCCTTCGACGCCAACCAGGTCGGCCACATCGGGGCGTGGGAACCCGGCGGCCAGCCGACCGCGCACGCGCGGTCGCTCTTCCTCATGCCGTCGGCGGCCGGCAAGCAGCTCACCAGCGAGGCCGAGAGCCTGGTGGTGGACAGCCTCGAGGTGCACGCCGAGCCGCTGCCCCGGCTGCCGGTGCCGCTCGCGCTGGCCTCGGTCACCGGCGGGGCGTTGCTCGGCTTCGTGCAGGTCGCGGGGGTGCTCTGGCCGCTCTACGGCCTCGCCGCGCTCGCGCGCCACGTCCGCCAGCACCTCGAGGTGGAGCTCTCGTGAAGGTCGCCAAGCTCCCCGGTCTGCACCGCTGGCTCACCGTGCCCTCGACGGTCTCGGGCATCCTGGGGGCGCTGCTCGCCATCGCGTACGCGTTCTTCACCGTGCAGATCCCCGAGGGGACGCTGGTGCAGCTGCTCCTGTGCATCGCGGTGTGGGTCGCCCTGGCCAACGTGCTCGGCGACCGGCAAGAGCAAGGCTCGCTGCGCACCGTGCGCGCGCTCGCCACCAGCTCGGTCGAGCGGTCGGTGCCGGTGCTGCAGGCGGCGGTGCGCGAGGCCGCCGCGCTGCCCGACCTCTCGTTCCAGGTGAACCTCGGCTACTGGTGCGCCGGGGCGGGGCTCATCGGGCTCTCGTACTGGCTGGTGCCCGGCGTGCCGTGGACCATCGCGCTGCGCTTCGCGGTCATCGGCGTCGGCCTGGGGCCCCTGGTGGCGATGCTCGCCTATCTGCTGGAGATCGAGCGCGCGCGCGCCGCGGTGGTGGTCCTGGCGAAGGAAGGGCTCTCGGTCGCCCAGGTCCTCCAGGCGCTGCCGCCCACCCGCATGTCGCTGCGCGCGCGCATGGTCGTCTACGGCGCCATCGCCATCGGCACGCCGCTGTTCCTGGTCTTCGACATGGCCGTGCAGCGGGCCGAGCGCACCTTCGCCGCGCTCGCGGTGGCCACCAGTCAGGCGCAGCGGTCGTCGGTGCTGGCCGCGGATCTGCGGCAGGCACTCATCGGCTTCGCGGTGGTGGGCGGGGCGGTCGCGGTGGTGGTGGTGACCTGCAGCTTGCTGTCCGGCCGCGCGCTGGGAGAGCCGATGCGCGAGCTCGCCGCGCAGGCCCAGCGGCTCACCCTGGGCAAGATCGGCCAGAAGACCGTGGTGCCCGCCGAGGACGAGGTGTGGGCCGCGGGCGCCGGCTTCCTCGCGCTCGAAGGTCAGCTCGCGGTGGTGGTCACCCAGCTGCAGGCGGCCGGCGGCCAGGTCAAGCTGGCCACCAGCGAGCTGGTCGCTTCCAGCGCGCGGCACGAGCACGGCGCCCAGGAACAGACGCTCGCGCTCGCGCAGACGAGCGCCACCACCGAGGAGCTGGCCCGCAGCGCGAAGCAGATCGCCGCCAACGCCAACCAGGTGAGCGCGCTGGCGCTGCAGACGGTCGAGGCCTCGCAGGAAGGGCAGCACAGCTCCGAAGCGTTCTACCGATCGATCCTCGCGGTGCGCGGCGGCAACCAGGCCATCGCCGACTCGGTGGTGAAGCTCAACAAGCGGGTTCAGCAGGTCGGCCGGGTGGTCGAGTTCATCGACGGCATCGCCGACAAGGCCGACCTCCTGGCGCTCAACGCCGAGCTCGAAGGCCACAAGGCCGGCGAGGTCGGGCAGGGGTTCTCGCTGGTCGCCGCGGAGATGCGCCGCCTCGCCGAGAGCGTGATGGAGTCGACCCGGGAGATCGGCCGGCTGATCGAGGACATCCGCGACGCCACCAACGCCGCGGTGATGGCCACCGAGGCGGGCGTCAAGGCGAGCGACCAGGGCAGCGCGCTCGCCCAGGCGGTGAGCGAGGGGCTGGGGAACATCTTGAAGCTCTCGCGCACCACCAGCGAAGCGGTGCGCGCCATCTCGCTCGCCACCCACCAGCAGCAGGTGGGCACCGACCAGCTCGCCCAGGCGATGGGCGACATCCTCGCGTCGACCCGCGCGGGCAGCGCCGCCCAGGCCGAGATGCAGGGCGCCAACGCGAGCCTCAAGGGCCTCGCCGACGAGCTCGAGCGCGCGGTGGGCCAGTTCGAGGTGGTCTCGTGAGCGAGGGCCGGGACCTGCGCGGTACGCTCGCCGGTCAGGCCCGCTGGCTGATGTTGCCCTCGTCGGTGGGCAACATGGTCGGCGCGGTGCTGGCGGCGGCCTACGCCTTCCTCACGCTCGACTTCCCCGACGCGGCGACCCGCACCACCTTCCTCTGGCTGACCTGCGGCCTGGCGGCGGTGTTCGTGGTGAACGCAGAGCTGTGGGGCATGCGGCGGCTGTCGACGCTGCGCGCCCTGGGCGCCGGCACCTCTCCGGGCAACGCCGACACCATCACCCGCGCCATGCGCGAGGTGCACCCGTTCCCCGACTTCGTGGCCCAGATCTCCCTGGGGAGCTGGACCGCGGCGGTCGGCTCGGTGGCGCTGGGCACCTGGCTGCTCACGCCCGCCGGCCCCGAGCTCACGGTGCGCATCCTGGCGATCGGCGTGCTCTTCGCGCCCATCACCTCCGCGCTGGTCAACCTGCTGGTCACCCGGCGGGCCCAGGCCTTGCTCGAGAAGATGACCGTGCACCTGTCGCCGGCCGAGGTGCTGGCCGCGCTGCCCGCCAACACCATGCGCGTCGGCCGGCGCATCGTGCTCTTCACCGTGGTGCTGGTGGTGCTCCCGTCGGCGGCCCTCATCGACGTCGCCTACCGGCTGGGCGAGTCGGCCTTCGCCGCGCTGTCCCGGGTCGACCCCGACGAGCTCGACGCCGCGCTCGAGCTCGCCCGGTGGGCGCTCTACGGGCGGCTCGCCGTGGTGGCGCTGCTGGTGCTGGGCGCGACGCTGCTCGTCGCCTACGTGGGCGGCACGGTGATCGCCGGCCCGCTGCGCCGGGTGGCGCTCGACGCGCACCGCATGGCCCAGGGGGTGCTCGACGCTCCGCGCATGGTGGCCGCCAACGACGAGGTGTGGGCGATCACCTCGAGCTTCGGGCTGCTCCAGGGGCAGCTGTTCACCCTGGTCGGCAAGCTGCAGCGCGCGGGCGAGCAGCTCGGCGTCACCACCGAGCAGCTCATGGCCACCTCGACCCGCTTCGAAGCCGGCGCGGCCGATCAGGCGGCGAGCCTCAACGAGACGTCGGCCACCACCGAGGAGCTGGCGACCAGCGCGCGGCAGATCTCCTTCAACGCCAGCGAGGTGTCCGCGGTGGCCCAGCGCACGCTGGAGGCCGCGCAGGGCGGGCAGGCCAACGCGGTGGCCTTCGGCCGCGCGGTGGAACGGCTCAAGCAGGACAACCGGTCGATCGCCGAGGCGGTCGAGCGCCTGCAGCGCCGGGTCCAGCAGATCGGCCGCATCGTGGAGTTCATCAACACGGTGGCCGATCGCGCCGACCTGCTGGCGCTGTCCGCCGAGCTCGAAGGGACCAAGGCCGGCGACGTGGGCAAGGGCTTCTCGCTGGTCGCCGGCGAGATGCGCCGCCTCGCCGAGAACGTGCTCGAGAGCACCAACGAGGTCGAGCAGCTGATCGCCGAGATCCACGAGGCGACCCGGGCGACCGTCGAGGCCACCCAGGGCGGCCTCACCCAGACCGAGAGCGGCCTCGCGCTCGCCGGCCAGGTGACCGTGGCGCTCAACCGGGTGGTGGGGCTCGCCCAGCAGACGTCCGAGGCGGTGCGCACCATCTCGCTGGCCACCCAGCAGCAGCAGTCGGGGACCGACCAGCTCGCCGAGGCGATGGCCGACATCCTCGGCATCACCCAGCAGAGCCTCGCGGCCACCCGGCAGCTCACCTCGGCGAACAACGAGCTGCTCGGCGTCGCCAACACGCTCAAGGCGGTGACCGGCCGCTTCGAGGTCAAGGCGTGAGCACCTCGCGGGAGAAGCTGCTCGCCCAGTTCCGCGAGCTGGTGGTCGAGCGGCTGGAGAAGATCGGCAAGCAGGTGATGAAGCTGGAAGGCGCCCGCGACGTCGAGGCGGGGCGCGCCGCGCTGCGCGAGCTCCACGGGCTCAAGGGCGAGGCCCGCATGATGGGCTTCCAGGACGTCAACCGCCTGGTCCACGAGATGGAAGAGGTGGTGCGCGCCGCCGAGCCGCAGGGGTTCGCGCTCGACCCCGGCTCCGCCGACGCGCTGCTGGTGGCGTCCGACGCGGTGATGGCGCTGTCCGGTGCGGGCGAGGCGTCGGGCACGCCCCCCGAGCTCGAGCGCACCCTGGAGTGGCTCAAGCAGCGCGCGGACTTCGA
>JAIBBQ010000189.1 GCA_019694595.1 Myxococcaceae bacterium | reverse complement strand
GCGCGCATGGCGCCCACCTACCGGCTGCAGCTCGGCGCTGCGGGCTCGTCGTCGGCCATCGACGTCGCGCGGCGGGTGGGCCTGCCGGAAGCGATCTGCGTGCGCGCCACCGAGCTGGCGAAGAACGCCGGGGGCGCGCTCGCCCAGGCGCTGGTCGCCGCCAACGCCGAGCGCGACCGCGCGGAGCGCGAGCGCGACGCCCACGCCGCCGCGGCCCGGGCCGCCGAGGAAGAACTGGCGAAGATCCGCGAAGAGCGGGCCGCCTTCGAGCGCACCCGCCGTCACGAGGAGCTCAAGTTCCGCGAGGCGCTGCGCGCGGAGCTCGAGTTCGCCCGCGCCCAGCTGCGCGAGCTGTCGGAGACGCTGCGGAAGCAGAGCTCGCACAAGGTGGTGGACAAGGCGACCGAGGACCTCGCGGTCCGGATCCACGAGCAGGCCCAGGCGGAGCGGGCGGTGCGCGACGCCCTCGCGGGCCCGCTGGCTGCCGGCCCGGTGAAGATCGAACCGGGCGCCAGGGTCAAGCTCGCCCGCCTCGACGCGGTGGTGGAGATCCTCGAGCGCGATGGCGACGAGGTGGTGGTGAGTGCGGGCTCGCTCAAGATGCGCGCCCGCGTCGACGAGCTGCTCCCGGTGGGCAACGCCCGCGGCGCCCCCAAGCGCGAGCTCAAGTCGGCGCAGGACAAGCAGGCCGATCACCTCGCCCGCGCTGCGGCGTCGGCAGCCAAGCCCTTCTCGGTGGCGAGCCCCAAGGTCGACGTCCGGGGCAAGCGGGCCGAGGAAGCGCTGCGCGAGCTGGAGCAGACGCTCGACCGCGCCACCCGCCAGGGCGAAGGCTTCGTGCTCGTGGTGCACGGCCATGGCACCGGTGCGCTCAAGGCGGTGATGCGCGAGTACCTCGATCGCTCGCCCTACGCGGCGGCCCACCGGCCCGGCGAGTCGCACGAGGGCGGCGACGGCGTGACGGTGGTGTCGCTGGCGTGAGCCGCCCTCGGCGCGGCCTGGGTGCCCTGGGCCTGGTGGGACTCGCCCTCGCGGCCTGCGCTCACGCCCCCGTCGAGGAAGACGCGCACCCCTGCGACCTGGCGGGGAACGAGCGACTCCCCCCTCGCCCAAATGTCCTCGGGTACCTGCGCCGCGAGCTCAGCGGCAAGGAGGTTCGGCTCGCGGAAGACGTCGCCTGCCGGCCAGCCTTCGCCATCGGGCCATTCGATGACGACGCGCAGCTCGCCGCGGGCTGCGATCGCCAGGTCGGCGTGCTCCCGGGCGACGACCGTCGAACCGCCTGCCGGCACGCCTGCCTCGCGTCCGCCCGCTCGACGCTCGCCGCAGCCCAGTACGAGGACCTCCTGGGCGCGCTGAACCAGCTCCGGGAGCTGGCGCGAGGGGTCCGCCCGTCACAGTGCCTCCAGCAACTTCACCGCACGGAGGTCCCCTCGCAGCTCGAGATCGATGGGGTCCAGGCCAACATGCTGTGGAAGTGCCTCGCCGGGCGCGCGCTCCCACCGGAGTTCGAGCTGCACTTCACCTTCGAGCCTGCGCCGCGCTGGCCAGCGCCGCTGGCGCGCCTCGACGTCGCGTGGGTGCAGCTCGGTCGCCTCACGCGCTGGGACCTCGCGCTGCACGGCGAGGGCTGCGGCCAGTCGTCCTGGATGGTGCAGCAGCGCAGCCCCTGGCCGCCCGAGCAGCGCTGAGGCTCCCCGGTCAGCGGCTGCGTCCGCCGCCCCGACCGCCCTTGCCGAAGGGCTTGCCACCGAAGGACTTGCCCCCGCCACCAGGCCGGCCGCCGGGCTTCTTCCCGAAGGTCTTGCTGGCTCCGGCGAAGCGGTTGGGGGTCGGAACGAAGCGCCGCGGCGCCGGCCCGCCCGGGGTGAAGGCCCCCTCACGCGGCGTGGCCTCCCCCTCCGACGGCTCCGGACGCTCGAACCTGGGGCGGTCACCGAAGCTGCCCCCGCGGTCGAACTTCGGACGATCGCCGAACTTCCCGCCACGCTCGAACTTTGGCCGCTCGCCGGCCCCACCGCCGCGGTCGAACTTCGGCCGGTCGCCGAACTTCCCGCCGCGCTCGAACCTCGGCCGGTCGCCAGACTCACCGCCACGGTCGAACTTGGGCCGGTCGCCGAACTTCCCGCCGCGGTCGAACTTCGGCCGGTCGCCGAACTTCCCGCCGCGGTCGAACTTCGGCCGGTCGCCGAACTTCCCGCCGCGGTCGAACTTCGGCCGGTCCCCGAACTTCCCGCCGCGGTCGAACTTCGGCCGGTCCCCGAACTTCCCGCCGCGGTCGAACTTCGGCCGGTCCCCGAACTTCCCGCCGCGGTCGAACTTCGGCCGGTCGCCGAACTTCCCGCCACGGTCGAACTTCGGCCGGTCGCCGGACTCGCCACCGCGATCGAACTTGGGACGGTCGCCGAACTTTCCACCGCGATCGAACTTCGGCCGGTCGCCGAACTCACCGCCACGGTCGAACTTGGGACGGTCGCCGAACTTCCCGCCACGGTCGAACTTGGGACGGTCGCCGAACCTCCCGCCGCGGTCGAACTTCGGCCGGTCGCCGAACTTTCCACCGCGATCGAACTTCGGCCGGTCGCCAGACTCGCCGCCGCGCTCGAACTTCGGGCGGTCACCGTACTTCCCGCCGCCGCGGTCGAACTTCGGGCGGTCACCGTACTTCCCGCCGCCGCGGTCGAACCTCGGCCGCTCCTCGGAGCGCTCGCCTCGGTCGAACCGCGGCCTGCCCTCGTACGACGCCTCCTCGGCGTGTCCGCCACCCGCGTGGCGCTCCACGGTGGTGCCGATGGCGCCCACCGCCTCGAGGTCGATGTGTCGCCGGCGCAGGTTGACGTCCACCACCTGGACGGTGATCTCCGCCCCCAGGCGCAGCTCCTTGCCGCCGCCGAGCCGCATGCGGAAGGTCGAGGCGTCGAACTGGGCCCCGGGCGGTGCCTTGAGGAACCCTTCGATGAAGTGCTCGCTGAGCTCGACGAAGGCACCGTTCTCGGTGACGCCCACCACCTTGCCCGGCAGGTCCTGCCCGACCAGCTTCTGCGCGATGAGGCAGGAGTAGAGCGCCGTCACCTCGCGCTCGGTCTGCGCCGCCGCGCGCTCGCGATCCGAGGAATGCTCGGCGAGCGGAGAGAGGTCTTCCCCTTCACCTTCGCGCCGCCAGTGCTGCCACAGCCCGCGGTGCACCAGCAGGTCCGGGTAGCGGCGAATCGGCGAGGTGAAGTGCAGATAGTCGTCGGCCGCCAGGCCGTAGTGCCCCGTCTGATCCGCCGAGTACACCGCCTGCATCATCGAGCGCAGCAGCAGCTGATTGAGCGCCCGCTGCTCGGGGTGGCCTTCGAGCTGCTTGAGCAGCGCGTCGAGTTCCTTCGACGTCGGCACGCCGTACGCCACGTTCAGCCCGTGGGCGCGCGCCAGCTTGGCGAACGTCTCCAGCTTCTCCTCGTCCGGCGGGCCGTGGAACCGGTTGACCACCTGCAGGTCCTGGTGACGGAACCAGCGCGCGACCGATTCGTTCGCCGCCAGCATGTGCTCCTCGACCAGCCGGTGGCTGTCGAGCCGCTCCCGCCGCACCAGCTTCACCGGAGCGCCGGCGTCGTCGAGCTCGACCTTGGTCTCGGGAAGATCGAAGTCGATCGCCCCGCGCGCGCCGCGCCGCTTCTTGAACTTCTCCGCCAGCGCCCACGCGTCCTTGAGCATCGGCACCAGCTTCTCGCGGCCGGGCAACGTGCCCAGGTCGAGCGCCGCCTGCACCTCACCGTAGGTGAGCCGCGCCTGGCTGCGCATCAGCCCGGAGTAGACCTTCTCGGCCGTCACCACACCGTCGCCGTCGAGCTCGAGCTCCGCCACCAGGCAGAGCCGATCTTCGTCGGGGCGCAGCGAGCACAGCCCGTTCGACAGCCGCTCCGGCAGCATCGGCAGCACGCGCCCGGGCAGGTACACGCTGGTGCCGCGGCGCCGCGCTTCGGCGTCGAGCGCCGAACCGGGCCGCACGTACCAGGCGACGTCGGCGATGGCGACCACCAGCCGGAAGCCGCCGCCCTTGCGCTCCACGAAGATCGCGTCGTCGAAATCGCGCGCGTCTTCACCGTCGATGGTCACCAGCGGCGTGCTGCGCAGGTCGACCCGGCCTTCCGCCAGCGCGGCGGCCGCGTCCACGGTGAGAGGGAAGCCGTCGGCCTCGTCCATCACCTCAGCGGGGAACTCGTCGTTGAAGCCCTTGGCGTAGGCCAGCGACAGCACCTCCGCCGAGCGGTCGTCCATGCGCCCCATGGACCCGGCGACCTCACCGGTCAGCCCTTCGCGCGGCCCGAGCAGACGCTCGCCGATGCCCAGGCGCACCTTCACCACGTCACCGTCGCGCGCCAGCTGCGTGGGCGGCACTTCGATGGGGCCCAGCGCGGTGTCGCGCGGCTTCACGAAGGCCCGCTTGCCGTCGACGTAGTACGTGCCCAGCACCAGCTCTCGCACGCGGTCGACCAGGCGCACCACGCGGCCCGCGGAACGGCCGTCGTTGCCGGGGACGATCTCGACTTCGAGGCGATCGCCGTCGAGCGCCTTGGAGGCCTCGTGGTCCGGCAGGAACACCGCGGGGGCCTTGCCGTCCGGCTGCACGAAGCCGAACCCGTCGGGGTGCAGCTTGAGCTTGCCGGTGATCTTCTTGCCGAGCTCGTCCGACCCTTCACCGCGCGCGGCGCGGGGGTCGAACTTGCGCTTCGGAGGCCGGAACCCTCCTTCGGCTGCGCCGAACTGCCCCGGAGACTGCGACTGGAACTTCTTGGAACCGAACGAACGGCCACCCGACTTGCCGGGGTGCCGCGACTTGGGAAACGAATGCTTTTTCAGAAAGACACCTTTGCGCCGCCAGCGGCTCCGGACGAAGGCCCGGAGCACCGGCAGGCGAGAATTGAAGGCCGGCCGCTTTCGAAGCGGCCTACCCCTTCACCATCACGTTCAACTTGTAGGTCTTCGCGACCTGCGTGGGGTTGAACGCCTTGGCGAGAAAGAACTCCACATCGTGCTGCCCAGGGTTGCGCGGGGTGAAGAAGAACTCGCGCGTCGCCGGCCCCGAGCCCTTGAGCTCGAAGTTGGCCTCGCGCAGGCTCACCCGCTTCGCCGTGGTGGGCTCGACTGCCCAGATGTAACCGGCACGCTCCGGCAGCCGCACGGAAAGACCGTGGTTGAGCTTGGCCTCGACCTGCCCGCTCTCGCCGCGCGCCTCGACCTCGGCGACCTCCATCGCGTCGCGCGAGATGAGCCGGTAGTCGGTGCCGCGCACCTCGACGGTCTCCACCGTGAAGGTGCCGCCCCACCCCGACGTCTTCTCCACCACGCCGGTGGCCTGCACCAGGTGGCCCACCATCTTGCGCAGGCCCTTGGCGCCCTTGCCTTCGAGCGTGAAGCTGACCTGCTGCCGGGTACCCGCCGCCGAGACGACCAGGAAGAAGCTGTCGCCCGTCATCTCCAGCGTGCCGCGCATGGTCGCGAAGCCCTTCACGCCCGCCGCCATGCCCGAGCTGCACACCTGCTCGACTTCACCGGGCGACAGGTAGCGCAGCTTCGCTTCCTGCACCTCCGGCACCTCGATCACCTCGGCCTCCGGCTTCTTCGCCGAGTACTTGCGCACGTCCACCATGCCGCCGTGGTTGTTGGTGCGGCGAATGAAGCCCGACACCGACACCTTGTGGTCCACGTACGCGGGCAGCACTTCCTGATCCGGCCCCTGCAGGAGGAAGAAGAGCTCGCGCTTGTCGCGGCCGATCACCTCCAGGTACGGGAAGCCCAGGTGCACGAAGAGCCGGCCCTTGAGCGAGCCTTCGCCCATCACGCCGCGGCCCACGCCGACCGTCAGCACCTGCTCCATCTCGCGCTTGGTCAACGGCTCCGCGGGCGCCGGCAGCTTGCTCGCGCGGGGCATCGGCTTGTCGGGCATCGGCCCCATGAAGACGTCACCCTTGCGGGCCGGCTCCATCGACGGGCGCGGGGCCGGAACGTCCTTCCCCTTCTTGCCGGTCGCCGCAGGGGCCTCCGGCTTGGCGGTCGCCGCCGACTTCTTCGCAGGCTCGGTCTTCTTGGTGGGAACCGGGGCCGCCTTCACGGCCTTGGCGGCCGGCTTGGCGCTGGCCTTCACCTTCGACTTCGCGGGCGCGGGAGACTGCTTCTTCGGGGACGCGGCCTTCTTCTTCACCTTGGCCAACGCGTGCTCCTTCTTGGAGGGAGGGCGCGGGTTAGCGGCTTTTTGCTTCAGTGTCAATCCAAGTCTCTGACTTCACTGGAGTTTGCTATGCCAACCCCATGAACATGCTCAGCGTCGCGCAGGCCCAGGCACTCATCGCCCAGGCCGTCACGCCCCTGCCGGCAGCGTCGGTGCCGATCGACGAAGCCCTCGGGCGATGCCTGACGGAGAACGTGCAGGCCAGCCGAACCCTTCCCCCGTGGGACAACTCCGCGATGGACGGGTACGCCGTGCGCAGCGCGGACCTCGCCCAGGGTGGCGCGGCGCTCTCCGTGGTGGAAGAGATTCACGCCGGGGCGCTGCCGCGGCTCGCGCTGGAGGCCGGCCAGTGCGCGCGGATCATGACCGGCGCGCCGCTGCCAGAGGGCGCCGACGCGGTGGTGATGCAGGAACGGGCCAACCGCCTCGAAGGCGGCCGAGTGCAGCTCGACGATCGCCCGGCCGTGGGCCAGCACGTGCGCCCCAAGGGAGAGGAGTCGACCCAGGGCGCGCTGCTGTTGCCGCGCGGCACGCCGGTGGGCATCCCCGAGCTCGGGCGCTTGCTCGGCCAGGGGCTCACCCACGCGAAGGTCCACCGCGCGCCCCGGGTGGCGATCGCCTCCAGCGGCGACGAGCTCACCCCGGTCGGCCAGGCGGTCGACGGCAAGCTCGTCGACACCAACTCCCCCATGGTGGCCGCGCTCGTTCGCCGGGCGCTCGGCATTCCCACCCAGCTGGGCCTCGCCCCCGACCGCCTGGACGCGGTGCAGGCGCTCTTCGCCCAGGGGCTCGAGCACGACGTGCTCATCACCACCGCCGGAGTGTCGGTCGGCGAGCGCGACTACGCCCGGGAAGCGCTCGAGCGCCTCGGCGTGCGCATGTCGTTCTGGAAGGTGGCCATGAAGCCCGGCAAGCCGCTCGCCTTCGGCAAGCGGGGCGAGACCCTGGTCTTCGGCCTGCCCGGAAACCCGGTGTCCGCGCTGGTGACCTTCGAGCTCTTCGTGCGCCCCGCCCTGCTCGCGCTGCAGGGCCACACCGACACCGCGCCCCGGGTCCTCCGCGGCCGGCTGACCCAGGCCCTCAGGAAGCCCGCGGGGCTCCACCACTTCGTGCGAGCCTCGGTGCAGCTCGAGCACGGTGAGGCCCTGGCGACGCCGCTCGGCTCGCAGACCTCGGGCGTCCTCGCCTCGGCCAGCGCCGCCAGCGCCCTGGTGAGCCTCCCTCCGGAGCTCACCGACGTGCCGGCCGGGGCCGAAGTGGACCTGATCTCGGTGAGTTGGGGCGCGCGGATTCTCTGAAACAAGTTGGGCCCTCGGGCGTCTCCTTGACGTGAAGTCGCGCAAACCCCTAAGGCCCACTTCAGGATGGCATCGATGAGCGAACCCCGCGTGTTGCCCACCCGCCTGCCGCCTTCCGTGCTCGAGCGGTTCGCCGAGTCCGACCTCCCCACCACCCGGGGCACCTTCCGGCTGGTCGTCTTCCGCGAGAAGAAGACCGGCAAGGAGCACGTGGCCATGGTCCGGGGCAAGGTCTCCGGCGCCGAGAGCGTGCCGGTGCGCATCCACTCCGAGTGCCTCACCAGCGAAGTCTTCGGCAGCCTGCGCTGCGACTGCCGCGCGCAGCTCGACCTGGCGCTCGACACCATCGCCCAGCGCGGCACCGGCGTGCTGCTCTACCTGCGCCAGGAAGGCCGCGGCATCGGCCTGGGCAACAAGATCAAGGCCTATGCCCTTCAGCTCGAGGAAGGGTTGGACACCGTCGAAGCCAACAACCGCCTCGGCTTCCCCGACGACCTGCGCCGCTACGACGTCGCCGCCGAGATGCTGCGCTCGCTCGGAGTGCTGTCGGTCGACCTGATGACCAACAACCCGCTCAAGATCGCCGGCCTCGTCGACCAGGGCATGGCGGTGCGGCGCAGAATCCCCTCGCGAACCCAGAGCAATCCGCTTAACGTCGATTATCTCAGGACGAAACGCGATCGCTCGGGGCATCTGATTGAGTTCCTCGCCGAGGAAAGCTCGGAAACCAAAGCCGGTTAACCGCAGGGCCAAGACGCCCGCGGCCCCCAAGGTCCCCAAGGCCGGCCTCGACGTGCGCTTCTGGGGCGTGCGCGGCTCGGTGCCGTCGCCGGGGCCGAACACCGCCCGCTACGGCGGCAACACCCCGTGCGTGGAGATGCGCGCCGGCGGCCACCAGCTCATCTTCGACCTCGGCACCGGCGTGCGCGTGCTCGGCGAGCAGTCACCTCGCCCGCTGAACGCCCACGTCTTCGTCTCGCACTACCACTACGACCATCTGCAGGGCCTGCCGTTCTTCACCCCGATGTTCGACCCGCGCAACCAGTTCGTCTTCCACGGGCCGACGCGCGGCACCCGCACGGTGAAGGACGTCATCGAAGAGCAGATGCAGCAGCCCTTCTTCCCGGTCACCGCGCAGATGGTGTTCCGCGCCCAGAGCGCCTACGAGCCGATCGCCGAAGGCCAGACGGTCACCATCGGCGGCATCACGGTGCAGGCGCTCGAGGTCAACCACCCGGGCGGCAACCTGAGCTACCGCATCGAGTTCGGCGGCCGCACCGTCGTGTACGCCACCGACGCCGAGCACGGCAAAGACGACGACCGGCTCACCGCGTTCGCCAAGGGCGCCGACCTCTTCATCTACGACGCCATGTACTCGGAGGAAGAGTACCGGGGTCAGTCGGGCGGCCCGCCCAAGCTCGGCTGGGGCCATTCCACCTGGCAGCACGCCATCACCATGGCCAACGCCGCCCAGGTCAAGCAGCTCTGCCTCTTCCACCACGAGCCGGTGCGCACCGACGCGCAGCTCGACGCCATCATGCGGCAGGTGAAGAAGGTCCGGCCCGACGCGGTGGCCGCGAAGGAAGGTCAGCTCATCTCGCTGTAGCTGCGCCGCACCACCTCGCGCAGCCCGGCGAAGGGCAGCCGCGCGAGCGCCTCGTCGCGCCCCACCCACTCGAAGCGCTGGTGCTCGGCCGACAGCCGCACCTCGCCGCTCAGGCGCGCGCCGAAGCCGTGCTCCTCGCAGAGCACCGGAGGCCGCGCGTCGCCGAGCGCGAACGCGTGGGTGTACTGAAGGTCGTGTGCCGGCCCCTGCCCGCCCGTCTCCTCGGCGAGTTCGCGCGCCGCGGCGTCGGCCGGCCGCTCGCCGGGCTCGAGGCGGCCGGTCACCAGCTGCCAGAAGCCGCCTTTCGCCTCGGTGCGCTGCAGCAACAGCACCTGCTCGGCCCGTCGCACCGCCACCGCCACCGTGCGCAGGTCCACGCCGGCGCGCTGCAGCGGCGATTCGAAGACCTCGCCGAAGCGCCGCGCCACCTCGGCCTCGACCTCCGCCATCGGCGGGGCGGCACCGAGCTCGACCGCCATCGAGGTGACCCCGGCCTCGCGAATGCCGCACGGCACGATGAGCGAGAAGTGCTCGAGCGTGGGCTCGACGTTGAGCGCGAAGCCGTGCCGCGTGTACCAGCGAGACAGGTGCACCCCGAGGGCTGCGATCTTCCGCGGCCCGCCCAGGCGCGACTGGGCGACCCACACCCCGGGCCACTGCGGGAAGCGCGTCGCTTCGAGGCCGAACGTCGCGAGCGTGCGGATCAGCGTCTCTTCCAGCGAACGCACGTAGCGCCGCACGTCTTGCTTGCCGGGGGGCAGGTGCAACAGCGGGTAGCCCACCAGCTGTCCGGGCCCATGGTAGGTGACGTCGCCGCCGCGGTCGGTCTCCACCAGCTCCACGCCCTGGGCGGCGAGCACCTCGGGCGAGGCGAGCACGTTGCCCGCCTTGGCCCCGCGGCCGAGCGTGAGCACCGGGTTGTGCTGCAACAGCAGCAGCGTGTCGCCGACCTCGCCCGCCCGCCGCGCTTCCTGCAACGTCTGCTGCAGCTTCAGGCCGTCGGCGTACTCGACGCGGCCCAGGTGGCGCACGGTGATCACTCCTCCACCTCCAGCAGCGTCTGCACCACCACCACGCAGCCGCGGCAGATGAAGGTGCCGGTGGGCGCCGCCACCAGCCGCCCCACCTCGCGCTGGGGCAGGCAACAGAACGAGCACCACGCGTCTGCGGCCGGGTCGGCCAGCGACGGCCGGCGCTCGATGAGCACCCCGTCACCGGGGACCGGGCCTTCGGCCTCCGCGGGTGCGGGGAGCGGCTCCGGGAGCGGTTCGGGGACCGTGGGGTCGTCTTCTCCCGGGAGCCCTTCCAGCCTCCGCGCGTGCCGCAGCATCTTGAGTGCCCGGGTCGCGTTGCCGGCGTCGCGGTAGAGCGCCGCCACCTGGCGCATCACCTTCGCCGCGGCGGGCTTGTCCCCGTCGAGCTCGAGCGACTGCGCCTGGACCAGCAGCTCTCGGACGTCGGCCATCGCTCGAAGGACTAACGCCGGTCAGTGCGCCGAGCCAGGCAACGCGCCCGCGAGCGAGCCCCCGGCGCGCTGCAGCGCCGCCTTGAACTGTGCCCGCTGTTCCTGCAGGTGCCACGGCAGGTCGAAGTACACGTCCTCGAACAGGGTGTCGTGGTCGGGCGGCGGCAGCGCCTCGGCGGTCTTGATCGCTGCGTTGATCTGCTCGAGCAGCTCGGCGCGGAGCGCCTCGTCCTTCTTCGCCGACCAGTGCCCTTCGGCGATCAGCCGCGCGCGGTACCCTTCGATGGGGTCGCGCTTCTTCCAGGCGTCGACCTCGGCCTGATCGCGGTAGCGGGTCGGGTCGTCCGACGAGCTGTGCGCGCCCATGCGGTACGTCTCGCACTCCACCAGCGTGGGGCCGCCCCCCGAGCGCGCGCGCGCCACCGCCTCGGCCACCGCGGCGTACACCGCGTCGGCGTCGTTGCCGTCGACCTTCACGCCCGGCATGCCGTACGCCTTGGCCTTGATGGCGATCGACTCGCTCGCGGTCTGCTTGTGGGTGGGGATCGAGATCGACCAGTGGTTGTTCTGGCAGACGAACACCACCGGCGCCTGGAACACCGCGGCGAAGTTCATCGCCACGTGGAAGTCGTTGGAGCTCGTCGCCCCGTCGCCCAGGTAGCCGATGACCACCGTGTCGTGGCCCTGGAGCTTGGCCGCCCAGGCGGCGCCCATGGCATGCGGCAGCTGCGAGCCGATGCAGGAGCCCCAGCTCACCTGGTTCACCGCGCGCCCCGCGGGGTGCGACGGCATCTGGCGGCCCTTGGTGATGTCGCCCGAGTTGCCGAACACCTGCGCGAGGTACGGCACCAGCGGGAAGCCGCGCATCAGCATCGCGCCCGCCTCGCGCAGCGCAGGCACGATCCAGTCGCTGGCGCGCAGCGCGTACGCGCTGGCGATGGTCGCCGCTTCCTGGCCGTTGCAGGTGCCGTAGAAGCCGATGCGCCCCTGCCGCTGCAGGGTCATCATCCGCTCGTCGAGCAGGCGGATGCGCAGCATCGAGGTGTAGACCTCGACCTTCTGCTGCCCGCCGAGCGTGAAGGGGTCGGCGCGCCGAGGCACCGCATGGAGCGTGCGCTTCGCGGCCGCCTTCGACTTGGCCGACTTCGAAGGCTTCGCCTTCACCGCCGCGCGCGCCATGGTCAGGCCATCTCCAGCATGAGCAGCTCGGGCGACTCCAGCTGGCGGATCACCGCGTACGCGAAGTCGGCGCCCACCGCGCCGTCGATCACGCGGTGATCGAACGAGAACGAGAGGTACATCATCGGCTTGACCACGATCTGATCGTCGTCACCGACCACCACCGGGCGCTTGCGCATCTTGTGCACGCCCATGATCGCCACTTCGGGGTGGTTGATGATCGGCGTAGCGAACAGGCCGCCCGTCTGGCCGAGCGAGGTGATGGTGAAGGTGCCGCCGGTGAGCTCGTCCATCTTGAGCTTCCCTTCCTTCGCGGCCTGCCCCAGCCGCTGGATCTCCTGCGCCAGCGTGCGCACCGGCAGCCGGTCGACCTGCTTCACCACCGGCACCGTCAGCCCGGACTCGGTGCTCGCGGCGATGCCGATGTTGAAGTCCCCGCGGACGATGAGCTCCTGGGTCGCCTCGTCCATGTTGGAGTTGACCTCGGGGAACTGGCGGAACGCACCCACCAGCGCCTTGCAGAAGAACGGGAGGAACGAGACCTTGAGGTCCTCTCCCCGCTTGGCGAGCGCCTCGTTCATGCGGGTGCGCATGCCGACCAGCGCCGAGGCGTCGATCTCTTCCACGAAGGTGTAGTGCGGCGCGGTGAACTTCGAGCGCACCATCTTCTCGGCGATCTTCTTGCGCAGGCCGCGAATGGGCACGCGCTGATCGCCTCGCGCGGACGCCAGCGGCGCCAGCGGGGCCATCGGAGCGCGGGTGGCCGCGCCGTTGGTCTTCGCGCCGCCGCCCGCGAGGTGGGCCTCGACGTCGGCCTTGGTCACCCGGCCCTGGGGCCCCGAGCCCGCGACGCTCGCGAGGTCGAGCCCGTGCTCGCGCGCCATGCGGCGGGTCACCGGGGTGGCGAGCACCTTGGCGCCGGCAGCGGCAGCCGCCGCGGGCGCAGCGTGGCCGTTGGTCGCCGGAGCAGCCGC
>JAIBBQ010000020.1 GCA_019694595.1 Myxococcaceae bacterium | reverse complement strand
CGGCGCCGACAGGGTTGCGGTGAGCGCCGCGGGCGACTGCACGGTGAGCGCCGCGGAGGTGACGGAAGGTGAGCTCAGCGCGCCGCCGGTGGCCGCGTCGGTGCCGGCCGCCGCGGCGGTGAGTGCCCAGGTGCCGGGGCCGGTGCCCGCCTCGAGGTAGCTGTAGGTGAAGCTGGTGGTCGCACCCGGTGCGAGGGTCACCGCGGCAGGCGCGCTGGAGGTGGTCGCCGCGGCGCCACCGGTGGCGGTCGGCGCCAGCGTGCCCAGCCGCACGTTGGTGGCGTTGCTGCCGCCGCCGTTGCGCACCACCACCGTGGCGTCGAAGCGCATGCCGCGGCTGATGCGCGCGGGCAGGGTCACCGAGTCGACCACCAGCACCGCGGGCACCTGCACCGTGGCCACGTTGGACTGCACCGCGGAGGCGGTCACCGTGCCGCCGGTGCCGGAGTCGGTGCCGCGCGCGCCGGCGGTGATGCTCAGGGTGCCCGCGCCGCTGCCGTTCTCGGTGTAGCCGTAGGTGAAGGTGGCCGTGGCCCCCGCGGCCACCGTCTGCGCGGCCGGCGACTGGGTCACCGTGGCGCCCGCCGAGCCCTGCGCGAGCACGGTGAGGGGCGAAGGCGACGGCAGCACGCTGCTCAGGCTGCTGCCGCCGGAGTTCTTCACCGTCACCACCACCTGGAAGGCCTGGCCGCGGGTGAGGGTGGCGGGCAGGGTGATGCCCGTCACCGCGAGCGACGACGGCGCCACCACCTGCGCGACCGGGCTGCTCACCTGGGCGGCGCTGAGCGCGGTGCCCGCGTTGGCGTCGGTGCCCAGCGCCTTGCCGGCGAAGGCGAGGCTGCCCACCGCGGTGCCGCTCTCGGTGAAGGGCAGGGTGAAGGTGGTGCTGGCACCCCCGGCGAGGACCACGCCGGCCGGCGCGGCGCCCGCGGTGGCGGCGGCGCCTCCGGTGGCGGTGGCAGTCAGCGGGAGCGCCGGGCGCACGTTGGTGGCGGTCGCCTGGCCCTGGTTGGCCACCGTCATGCTCACCGCGAAGGCTCCGCCGCGGGTGAGGCTGGGCGGCAGCGAGAGCGAGGTGACGACGAGCTGGGCGGGCGTCTCCACCGCCGCGGTGGGCGAGGTGAAGGCGGGCGAGGCGAGCGCGGCGCCGCTGACCGCGTCGGTGCCGGTGGCGGTGAGCGCCAGCTTGAGCGTGCCGGCCGCGGTGCCGGTCTCGGTGAAGTTCAGGGTGAAGGCCGCGCTGGCGCCGGCGGCGAGGTCGACGGCCGCGGGCGCGTTGCCGGCCATGGCCCCCGCGCCGCCGGTGGCGATGACCTGGGCGGGCATCACCAGCTTCACCTGCGAGGCCGCGGCGGCGCCGTTGTTGCGCACCACCACCGAGGCGCTGAAGGCCTGGCCGCGGGAGAGCCGCAGGGGCAGGGCGATCGACTCCACGGTGAGGTCCGCGGGGGCCTGCACCGAGACCACCTGCGGCACGCTGGTCGGCGCGGTGACGCTCGCCCCCGCCGGCGCGACCACCGCGGAAGCCCCGGCGGCGAAGGTCAGGCTGCCCGGGCCGGTGCCCGTCTCCAGGAAGTCGAAGGTGAAGGTGGCGCTGGCGCCGGGCGCGAGGTCCTTGGGCGCGGGCACGGTGGTGGTGGTGGCCTTGGCGCCGCCCGCCACCGACGGCTGCAGCGGCAGCGGCTGGGGCACCACGGCGGTGAGCGCGGCGCCGCCGGTGTTCTTCACCGTCACGCCGACCGGGAAGCGCTGGCCGCGGGTCACCGCCGCGGGCACGGTGAGCGCGGTCACCTGCAGCGACGGCGCGGCGCCGACCTGCGCGGTGTTGCTGGTGGCGAGCGCGCTCTTCACCGCCGCGCCGGTGCGGTCGTCGGTGCCCTGCACCGCGATGGTGAGCGTCAGCGGGCCGGCGGTGGTGGCGGTGAAGGTCCAGGTGAGCGGAGCGCTGCCGCCGCCGGGGAGGTCGAAGGCCGCCGCCGACGGGCTGCTCTGGAGCGAGGCCGCGCCCTGGGTGACCGCGGGCGCCGCGGGCACCGCCACCAGCGCGCGGGCAGCCGAGGTGCCGGTGTTGCGCACCACGAGGGTGGCGCTGAAGGTGCTGCCCTGGGTGATGGCCGCGGGCAGCATCAGGTCCGCCTCGAGCTTGGCGGGCGAGTCGACGTCGATGGGCGCGCCGTCGATGGCCATGGTGCTCACCGGCTGGAGCGACGAAGCGTCGATGCCGGCGGCCTGCGCGTGCGGCACCACGCTGCCCGCGGCGTCGACGCGGCAGCTGAAGGTGAACTGCGCCTGCGCCCCGGCGGCGATGGACGCGGTCGCAGGGGTGGGGCCGGACAGCACGGTGACCTGCGCCGCGCCGAAGGACAGCGTGGGCTTCACCGCCTCGGCGTCGCCCTGACCGCCGTTCTTCACCACCAGGGTGACGGTGAAGCTCTCGCCGACCATCGCGCGGGCCGGAGCGGACAGGGACTCCGCGGTGAGCAGCGCCGCGCCGTGGATCAGCACCTCGGCGCGCACCGGCCCCGCGGTGACCGCTTGCTCCAGGTCGGCGTCGAGGCCGTCGGCGTACGCCTCGAGCGACCAGGCGCCCGCGTCGGTGGTCTCGTACTCGAAGGTGAAGACGTGCTCCGCGCCCGACGGGAGGTCGACGCTCGCCGGCGTGGGCGCCTGCTTGAGCGCCGCGCGGCCGGTGCCGGTCTGCAGCGGCGTGCGGGGAGCGACCTGCACCGCGGTCGACGCGCCGACGTTGCTGACGCGAACGTTCACCACCACCTTCTGGCCCAGGCTCGCCGCGGTCACGCTCGGCTCCAGGGTCATCACCAGCTTGGCAGGGCCGGTGAAGGTGCCGGTGCCGCCGCCCTGGGCGACGCCGCCACCTTCGCCGCCGCCGGGCGCAGGCCCCGGGTCGACGACGCCGCCGCCGCTGCCCGTGGGGCCGCCGACCATCTCCGTCTCGCCGAGGCAGCCCGCGAGCCCCACGGCCACCACCACCACCCAGCTGCGGTTCGAGCGGTTCATGGCGCGCCTTTCACTGGCAGAACGACGGGTCCTGGGCGATCGCCGCGATGGCGTCGGTGATCTTCCCGGTGGCGGCGAACGACGTCATGCAGCGGTCGAAGATGGCGCCCTCGCACTGGTACTCCGGGCGGCCGTAGAGGAAGCCGGCGGCGAGGCGGCAGGCGCGGAAGCGGAAGTCGGTCGACGCCACCATGGCGTTGATGAGCTGCGCGTCGTTGCTGATGGTCTGGCCGCCGAGCAGCACCTGCGGGCCGTCGGTGGGCGCGCTGAAGGTCATCGAGCTGCCGGTGCCCACGCGCTTGGACAGCACCTTCGCCACCAGGTCGAGGCCGAAGACGGGGTCGAAGTGGCAGCCCTGGCACGCGGGGTTGCTCGCCCGCGTCGCGGTGTCGATGCCGCCGGTGTTCTGCGCGGCGGTGAGCTTCACCCCCAGCACGTTGTTCACCATGCGGTACGCGGCCACCAGCCGGTACCCGGCGGTCTCGTTGCCCGCGTAGCGCACCATCCAGGTGCGGCTGCGGAAGTAGCCGAGGCCGGTGCTGTCGGTGACCACCACCGCGGGCACGGTGGAATCGACGCCCGGGTTCACCTTGTAGGGGCCGACGAAGAGGTCCTTCCACGGCAGCCCGTTCTGCAGCACGTACTTGGTGAGCGCGTACGGGGCGTCTTCCGCCGGCACCATGCCGGGCACCGAGTTGAAGGTGGCGTTGATGTAGCGGCTGAACTTCTCCTGGAAGGGCGTGGTGGGCACGCCGCCGTCGGCCAGCACCGCCGCGGGGGCGAGGATGGAGGCCACCAGGCTCTGCGGGTTGGCGGCGTTGAGCAGCGTGGTGTCGGGGCCGGTGCCCAGCAGGGCGCCCGCGATGCGGCGCGCGCAGCGCTCCCGGGCTTCCACCCCGCCGTCGGACTGCGCCGAGGCGCCCGCCGCGGCGAGCACCACCCCCAGGGACAAGAGCCGAAGAGCACTCATGGGTGCGCTTCGAGAGCATCAGCTGTGCCGCGCGTGGGAAGAGCCAGTTCCGCGGGGTTGGCCGCTCGAGAAGGCCGAACCCGGGGGGGTGGAGTGTCGATGCACCTGTACAACCCGCGCCTCCAGGCGCCGCCCGGCCGCCCACACCAGCAGCATCGCCAGGAGCAGCAGGGGGGCGCCGGCGCCCGAGGGGCCGGACGCGGAGCAGCCGAACGGGCCCTGGCCCACCACCAGCTGCGAGCCCGGCGCTGCCGCGAGCTCGAAGGCGTGCTCGGCGCTGCGGCTCACGTGGCCCGCCGCATCGCGCGCCTCGACGACGAGCTGGCGCGGGCCTTCGCCCAGCGCCGCGACGTCGAGCGTGGCGCTCCAGGGCGCCTGGGTGAGCGCGGCCGCCGGCGCGCCGTCGAGGAAGAAGGTCACCCCGGTGACGCCCACGTCGTCGCTGGCGAGCGCGCTCACCAGCAGCGCGCCGTCGCGCAGCTCGACGGACTCCAGGCTGACGCTCGGCGCGGTGACGTCGGGGGCGGTGCCGCCTTCCACCGTCACCTGCGCCGCGCCGCGAATGCCCTGGGCTGCGGCGCTCACCACGAAGGGGCCACCGCCCTGCGCGCGCGCGGTGAAGGTGCCGGCCGCGTCGATGGTGCCGCCGCCGTTGACCTGCCACGCCATCGCCATGGTGCCGGGAATCGCCAGGCCGAACTGGTCGAGGGGCGTGGCGGTGAAGGGCTGCTGCCCGAGCGCGCTCACCGTCACCACGGCCGGCGTCACCTCGACCGCGGTCAGCACCGCGTCGACCTGCACGCTGACCGCGCTCTCCGCCTGCAGGCCCTGGCCGTCGACCACGGTGACGGTGAGCGTGTAGGCCCCGGAGCGCTCGAAGGTGGCCACGGTCTGCTTCGCCGCGTTGGCGTCGTTGGTCAGGAAGGCGACCGCGCCCGGACCCATCGCCCGCCAGCGGTAGGTCAACGTGGTCTCGGGTGCGTCGTCCTGGGCGAGGGTGCGCAGGGTGGTGCTGCGGCCCAGCACCGTCTGCGGCATCGCGCTCGCGGCCGCCGCGACGACCGGGGCCACCCCGGAGCCGACGGTGACCGCGCTGGTGGCGCTGCGGCTGCCGGTGGTGGCGGTGAGGGTGAAGGGGCCGCCCGAGGCGCTGCCGGCGCGGAAGAGCCCGGCGCTGGTGACGGTGCCCCCGCCGCTCACCGACCAGGCCACGGCGGGCGCCGGCAGCAGCGGCTGGTCGAACTGGTCCTTGGCGGCCACGGCGAACTGGGTCGACGCGCCGGCGGCGACGGTGACGGCGCCCGGGATCACCTCGAGGGCGCCCAGCGCGCTCGCCACGTTCACGGTGACGTCGCTGCTGGTGGTGAGGCCGCTGGCGTCCTTCACGGTGACCGACAGGAGGTAGCTGCCGGCGCGGGTGAAGGCGGCGGTGCTGCTCTTCGCCGCGCTGGTCGCGTTGGGGCTGAAGGCGACCGGGGCGGGGCCCGACACCGACGACCACGTGTAGCTCAGCTGGGCGTCGCCGCCGTCGTCGCTCGCCAGCACCGAGAGCGCCGCGCTGGTGCCGGAGATGACGGAGTCGGCGCTGCGGGCCGGCTGCACGATGACCGGAGCGCTGCCGGGGACCGCGGTGACCGACACCGACGCGGTGCCCGACTTGCCCTGCGCCAGCGCGGTCACCACGTACGGGCCACCCGCGGTCTCCGCTGCGGTGAAGAGCCCGGTGGACGAGACCGTGCCGCCGCCCGACGCGGACCAGGTGAAGGTGGGCGCGCTGGCCAGCGGCACGCCGAACTGGTCGCTGGCCCGGGCGGCGAGCTGCAGCGCGGCGCCGGTGCGCACGCTGGCGGTCGGCGGCGTCACCGAGACGGTGGTGGTGGTCTGCGCCACGGTGACCGTGACCGCGCTCGAGGTGGCCTGGCCGGTCGCGTCCTTCGCGGTGACCTGGAGCACGTAGTCGCCGGCGCGGGTGAAGGTGGCGGTGCTCGCCTTGGCGGCGTTGGTGCCGTTGGGCGCGAAGAAGGCCGCGCTCGGGCCGCTCAGCATCACCCAGGTGTAGGTGAGCGCCGCCTCGCCGCCGTCGTCGGCGCCGAGCACGGTCAGCGCCGCGGTGGTCTGCGTCACGGTGGCGGGCGACGCGCTGGCCGCGGTCGCGATGCTGGGCGCGCTCCCGTTGGAGACGGTGACCTGTGCGGTGCCGCTGTGCGGGCCCGCGGCGGCGGTGGCGGTGAACGGCCCGCCCGGCGTGCCCGCGGCGGTGAAGACGCCCGTGCTGCTCACCGCGCCGCCGCCCGAGACCGACCAGGTGAGCGCCGGCGCCGGGCTCATGGTCTGCGCGAACTGGTCGCTCGCGGTGGCGGTGAAGGCCTGGCTCGCGCCCGCGTTCACCGTGGTGGTCGCCGGGGTGACCTGCACCGCGCTCACCGTCTGGCTCACCACCAGGTTCACCGTGCTCACTGCGGTGAGGCCGACCGCGTCCTTCGCGGTCACGCTGAAGGCGTAGCTGCCGGCCCGGGTGAAGGTCGCCGAGGTGGCCTTGGCGGCGTTGCTGCCGTTGACGCTGAAGGTGACCGGCGCGGGGCCCGCGGTGAGCGCCCAGGTGTAGGTGAGCGCCGCCTCGCCTCCGTCGTCGCTCGCCAGGGCGCTCAGGCCGGCGCTGGTGCCGGTGACCGGGCTCGGCGTGGCCGCCGCCGCGGTGGTGAAGGTCGGCGCTCCACCGGCGACGGTGAGCTGCGCGGTGCCGCTCTTGCCCGCGGCGCTCGCGGTCACGGTGAACGGCCCGCCCGGAGAGGCGCCGGCGGTGAAGACGCCTGCGCTGGTGATGGTGCCGCCGCCGCTCGTCGACCAGGTGAGCGCCGGGAGCGCGGCCATCGGCTGGCCGAACTGGTCGACGCCCGAGGCACCGAAGGCCTGGGTGCCACCGCCGGGCACCGACGCGGTGGCCGGGGCCACCGTGAGCGCGCTCAGCGTCTGCGCCACCGTCACCGACACCGCGCTCTTCACCGAGAGCCCGGCGGCGTCGCGCAGGGTGACCTCCAGGGTGTAGCTGCCGGCCTTGGTGAAGGTCGCGGTGGTGCTCTTGGCGGCGTTGGTGCCGCTGGCGCCGAAGCTCGCCAGCGCGGGGCCGGCGGTGGTGGCCCAGGTGTAGGTGAGGCCGGCCTCGCCGGAGTCGTCGGCGCCCAGCACGGACAGCGCGGTGCTCGCGCCGCTCACGGTGGCCGGGGAAGCGGCCGCCGCGGTGGCGATGGTGGGCGCCTGGTTCCCCGCCGACACCGAGACCTGGGCGGTGCCGCTCTTGCCGCCCGCGCTCGCGCTCACGGTGAAGGGCCCGCCGGCGGTGGCGCCCGCGGTGAAGACGCCGGTGCTCGAGACGGTGCCGCCGCCGGTGACGCCCCAGGTGAAGGTGGGGGCGGGGGACAGCGGCTGGGCGAACTGGTCCACCGCGCTGGCGGCGAAGGGCTGGCTCTGCGAGGCGAGCACCGTCGCCGAGCCGGGGGTCACCGCGACCTGCGCCACGGACTGGGCGACGGTGACGGTGACGGCGCTGGTGACGGTCGCGCCCTGGGCGTCCTTCAGGGTGGCAGTGAAGGTGTAGCTGCCGGCCCGGGTGAAGGTGGCGGTGGTGGCCTTCGCCGCGTTGCTGCCGTTCGCCGAGAAGGTGACCGCCGCGGGCCCGCTGCTCGACCAGGTGTAGGTGAGCGCCGCCTCGCCGCCGTCGTCGGCGCCGAGCACGCTCAGCGCCACGCTGGTGCCGTTCACCGTGCTGCTCGCCGCGGCGGCCGCGGTCGCCACCGTGGGCGCGGCGTTGGTGCTGCCCACGGTGATGGTGAAGGTCGCGAGCGCCTCGCGGTCGCCCGCGGTGCCCGAGCCGTTGCACGAGTTGCCCGCGCCGTAGAGGTGCAGGGTGGTGGCGCTGGCCGGCGCGGTGAGGGTGAAGTCGAAGGACACCGCGCCCGAGGTGAAGGTCTTGGCGGCCGACTGGGTGACCTCGCCGCCGATGGCGGTCGTCTGGCCGCTCACGCCGGCGAGGGTGGCCAGCACGTTGTCGACCGAGACGTTGAAGCCGCCGCGCACGCCCGGCCCGCCGCTGAGCGTGAAGCGGTAGCTGCCCGTCGCGCCCGGCGCCAGCGTGGCCGGCCCGGTGATGGCCGCGGTCGGCGTGGTGCCGGAGGTGACCGCGTGGCAGTTGGAGCAGGTGACGCCGCTCACCTGACCCGAGTAGCCGGTGATGCCGCCGCTGGAGGCCGAAGCGTCGAGCGCACCCAGGAGCACAAGCACCGCGCACCACGGCAGGGTCTTCGCCATGGGGGCCCAAAAAGCAGCCGCGATGCCACCGGGCGTCCCGGGCGGCCGCCAGCAGTTCCGGCAGGTTGCTCGAGCGCCGGGCCGGACGGCGATGCTCCAGATTGAACTTCGTGTACGCCGGGGGAGGCGCCGGCGCCGACGCGGCGCGGCGGCTCTAGGGCCTGGGCAGCCAGGGTGCCCAGCGGCGCAGGCGCACAATCGCCCACCTCGGGGCGAGCCACATCGCCCACGCGAAGAGCTTGGCCGTCACCCCGGGGACCGAGAGCGCGCGGCCGGCGAACATCGCCTGCACGGCAGCGCGGGCGACGAACTCCGGGCCGGCCATGACGCCGAAGCGCCTGGCCTTCTGCACGTCGACCACGGTGGACTCGTAGAGCCCGGTCGCGGTGGCGCCGGGCGCGACCACGGTGACGTTCACGCCCCACACCGCGAGCTCGGCGCGCAGCGCGAGGCCGAAGGACTTGAGGTAGCGCTTGCTCGCGCCGTACAGCGCGATGCCGGGGAAGTCGTTCCACGCCGAGATGCTGGAGACGAAGAGCAGGTGGCCCCGGCGCCGCGCGCGCATGGCGCGGGCGAAGTGGCGGGAGAGGAGCGACGGCGTCACCACGTGCAGCTGCAGCAGCCCCGCCACCTTGGCCGGGTCGGCGTCGGCCACCTCGCCGAAGAAGAAGACGCCGGCGTTGTTCACCACCACCATCGGCTCGATGCCCAGCCGCTCGACGTGGGCGATGAGCTCGGCCGCCGCGCTCTCGCGCGCGAGGTCGACGCACAGCGGCTCCACCTGCACCTGGTGCTGCGCGGCGAGCGCCCGGGCGGCTTCCTCCAGCGCCTGCGCGCGGTGGCTCACCACCACCAGCGGGTGTCCCCGCGCCGCGAGCTGGTGCGCGATGGCGAGCCCGATGCCCGAGCAGGCCCCGGTGACCAGCGCCCAGTCCGCGGTGGCTCGGCCTTCGCTCACGGCGCGGCAGCGCCTTGCGGCCAGTGATGGCACGCCATCGACGTGGTGTAGATGCGCGCCGCGCAGTGGTTGCAGTGGTCGCAGCGCGCCGGGCTCGCGCGGCGCAGTCCGGCCTCGGCCTCGAGGCGGCGCACGAAGTCGGGCTCGCGGATCAGCGCGCGCGCCATGGCGATGGCGTCGAAGCCCCGCGCCAGCACCGCGTCCGCCGCGGCCTGCGAGGCGACGCCGCCCACGTAGACCAGCGGCAGCGTGACCTCCGCGCGCACCGCGCTCGCCTCCTCGAGGAAATAGGTGTCGGCGTACGGCATCTCTGGCACCAGCGCGCCGCCGAAGGCCCGGGCGAAGGCCTTGAGCCACCACGGCTGCATGCGCCTGGTCATCTCCGCCATGGGCATCGCGCCGCGCATGATGGCCATCGGCGCGCGGCTGACGAAGCCTCCGGTGAGGACCAGGGCGTCGGCGCCTTCCTGCTCCAGCGCGCGGGCCACCAGCACGCCTTCCTCCGGCGTCACGCCGCCCGCCACCCCGTCGTGGAGGTTGGTCTTCACCAGCACCGCGATCCGGCTCCCGGCCGCCTGGCGCACCGCGCGCATCACCTCGCGCAGGAAGCGCAGGCGGTGCTCCAGCGGCCCGCCGTACGCGTCGGTGCGCCGGTTGGTGAGCGGCGAGAGGAACTGGCTGATGAGGTAGCCGTGCCCCGCGTGGATCTCCACGGCGTCGAAGCCGCCATCGATGGCCAGCGCCACCGCTTCCGCGAAGCGCGCCACCACCCGCGCGATGTCGGCCCCGGTCATCGCGCGCGGCCACACCGGGCCGTAGAGGTTGAAGCGCGCCGACGGCGCCAGCGCCCGCTCCCCGGCGACCGCGCGCTTCGCCATGTTCCCGCAGTGCCCGAGCTGGATGGAGGCCTTCGCTCCGCCCTGGTGGATCGCTGCGGTGAGCGCGCGCAGCCCGTCGAGCGCTTCCGGGCGCACCCAGAGCTGGTGCGGGAAGGACAGACCGGAGCGGTCGACCGCCGCGTAGGCCACCGTGCTCAGCCCCACGCCGCCTTCGGCCACCTGCCGGTGGTAGCCGATGAGCGCGTCGGTCACCTGGTGGCCCTGGGCCATGCCTTCGAACGCCGCCGCGCGGATGGTGCGGTTCTTCAGCGTCAGTGGCCCCAGCCGAACCGGTTCGAACAGCGAGGCGCCCATCGTCGGGGGAGCGTCGCGGCTTTGACCGGCGCCACGCAATCACTTCGCGGCCTTCGCCGGTCTGACGCGTCGGGTCACGGCGGATCCGCCGCTCCCGGGCCACGTCACCGTGATGTGACGACACGGTCAGGTTTCTGAGCATTCGTGCGCGAGAGGAAACGACGGCCGGGTTCCCCTAGAAAACCACGCATGCGAGTCGCGTGGCCGGCGGTGGCGGTGCTCTTCCTCGGAGGCTGTGGACCGTCGGGGCTGTCGGAGGAGCGGGAGTCGGAGCCGGTGCAGGACTTCACCTCGGCGCAGCAAGGCCTGGTGTCGTGCAGCTCGCGGACCGACACCGGGTACTCGAACGGCAGCGCCTTCACCATCACGGTGGTGACGGCCGACGGCAAGCCGGTCGAGGTCAGCACCGCGAACGCGTACGCCGTGATGCAGGCCGCGGCCGCGCAGCAGGGCGTGAACATCGCGGTGGTGTCCGGCTTTCGCACCATGAGCGAGCAGCAGTACCTCTACGCCTGCTACGTGAACTGCAACTGCAACAGCTGCAACCTGGCGGCGAAGCCCGGCTACTCCAACCACCAGAGCGGCCACGCGCTGGACCTCAACACCAGCGCGCCCGGCGTCTACAACTGGCTCTCCGCGCACGGGTTGGCGTACGGCTTCCAGCGCACCGTGCCGAGCGAGATCTGGCACTGGGAATACCTGGGCGGCGGGCCGGGCGGTGGCCCGTGCGGCAACACCGAGGACAACTGCACCATGGGCGAGGCCCAGGGCTGCGGGAACTTCGGCTGCGGCTGCGTGGACCACGCGTGCAGCGGCGGCTTCTGCCCCGGCTCCGGCTGCTCGGCGCAGCACACCACCAACTGCGGCGGCTTCGGCGCCGGGTGCGCCGACGGGACCTGCGCGGGCGGCACCGCTCCGGGCTCGGGTTGCACCGCGAAGGAGACGGTCGACTGCTCGAAGTTCGGTTGCGGCTGCGTGGACCACAAGTGCAACGGCGGCGCGGCGTGCGCGGGCACCGGCTGCACCTGGCGGGAGACGCACGACTGCGCGGCGTTCGGCGTCAACTGCGTCGACCACCAGTGCGCGGGCGGCTTCGGGCCCGGCAGCGGCTGCACCGGCAAGGAGACCACCGACTGCAAGGCCAAGGGCTGCGGCTGCGTGGACCACGCCTGCAGTGGCGGGAGCGCCTGCACTGGCTCGGGCTCCACCGCCCGACAGGCGACCGATTGCGCGAAGTTCGGCTGCCACTCGGTCGACGGCACCTGCTCCGGCGGGGCGTGCGCGGGCAACGGGTGCACCGCGAAGCAGACCGCCGACTGCGCGGCGATGGGGCACGGCTGCGTCGACGAGAAGTGCTCCGACGCCTGCACGCTCAAGCAGACCGCCGACTGCTCCGCGGCCGACGCCGGCTGCGCGAAGGGGCTCTGCCAGCGCGACGGCACCTCCTTCCAGGTCGACGCCGGGCCGCCCGCCAGCGCGCCGTCGGACGACGCCGGGGTCCCCGAAGGGATGCCGCCCGGCCGCGAGGGCCCGCCGTCGGAGTTCACCCCCGACGCCTCGGTGCCCGGCACGGCAGCGCCCGACGCCTCGGTCCCGGGACCGGTGAAGGGCTCGGTGCAGCCCGGGGTGCCGGCGCCCGCCAACCTGGGGGCCGCGAACCCGGCCTCGGGCGGCTGCAGCGCCAGCGCGCTGGGGCCGCTGCTCCTCGCCGCCGCCGCCGTGCTCGCGCGCCGTCGCCGCTGAGGGTGCGTTCGCCCGGGAGAACGGCGAGGCTCACCCGCCGATGAGCCGCTGCTCCCCCCTGATGCCGGTGACCGCCGCCGTGGTGGCGCTCGCCGCGTGCTCGCCGGCGCTCGAGCCCGCCGAGCCAGCGTCTCCACACGCCGAGGCGCACGCGCGGGCCGATGAAGCGCTGCACGCGTTGCTGACTCGCTTCTGGAACGGGCCGGCGGGCTTCTTCGACCGGGCCACCATCATCCACGGCTTCCCCGCGTCGTACTGGAACGCCGCCCAGGCCTTCGACGCGCTGCTCGACGGTGCCGAGCGTACCCACGGCGCCGCCTCCACCGGACTCGCCGACACCTTCTTCCGGGCGCAGGACGCGCGCGGCTGGAGCGCCGGGCTCTACGACGACAAGAACTGGATGGTGATGGCCCTGGTGCGCGCGTACGACGCCTCGGGCGACGAGAAGGATCTCCGCCGCGCCCAGGCCATCTTCGACGACATCCTCGCGGCGTGGGACACCACCTGCTGCGGCCCGCGGCCCGGCGGGGTGTGGTGGGACGTGGCGCACACCAGCAAGGCGACCGCGTCGAACGGAGGGCCCACCATCGCCGCCGCCCGGCTGTACGCGCGCACCGGCGACGAGCGCTACCTCTCCTTCGCGCGCCAGGTGTACGCGTACTGGAAAGCCGAGATGGTCGACCCCGTCACCTTCGAGGTCACCGACAGCATCAACGCCGACGGCCACCGGAACCGGTGGAAGTTCACCTACAACGAAGGGCAGCTGGTGGGCGCCGCGCTCGAGCTGCACCGGGTGACCGGCGAGCGCGCCTACCTCGACGATGCGCACGCCTTCGCCGGCGCCATCCTCGCCACCGAGACCGCCGACGCCGGGGTGGGGCGCATCCTCTCCGACGGCGCCCCGCCGGACTGCGCTGGCGAGGACTGCCCGCTCTTCAAGGGCATCGCCTTTCGCTACCTGGCGAACCTCGAGGCGGTCGACCCGCGGCCCGAGCTGACGCAGGTGCTCGAGCAGTCGGCCCGCGGCGCGTACGAGCTCGCCCGGGAACGCGACACCGGCCGCTTCGCTGTCGACTGGGCCGGCCCGGCCGACGCCGGTGACGGAACCCTCGCGCAGCAGGTGAGCGCCACCTTCGCGATCGACCGCTGGGCGAACCTGCTCGGCGGTCCACCGGCCGGCGGGAGCGAGGCCTTCGTGCGCGAGGCCGAGGACGCGGTCCTCGACCGGCTGACCTTCGTCGCGCCGCGCGCGGGGTTCACCGGCTGGGCGGCGCTGTGGAGCCCGGGCCTCCCGGTCGAGCGGCTGGCCTTCGACTTCACGCTGCCTGACGAAGGGCCTCGGCGGCTGTCGCTGCGCTACGCGACGCGGAGCACCGGGGCGCGCCGCGAGGCCGTGCTCGACGGCCACACCGTGGGCGTCTTCGAGCTGCCGGCCACCGACGGCGGTGCCAGTGCGCTCTCCGCGCTCGACCCGGTGCTCCTCGGCGCCGGCCGCCACCAGCTGGTGCTGGTGATGCCCGACGGCGGCAGCGGCGGCGCCGAGCTCGACGCGCTGCTGGTGGAGCCCGCCCCCGCGTGCGCCGAGCCGGCCCCCGAGCCCTTCTTCCTCACCGCCCCGGCGCCCGGGCAGAGCGCATGCGGTGCCCCCGACCTCTGCTGGAGCCGCGCCCGCGGCGCCACCCACTACCGCGCCATCGTCGACGGCCAGGTGGTCTGCGAGGGCAGCGGCCGCTGCTGCACGCCGTCGAGCGTGAGCCCTGGCTGGCACCTCGCCTGGGTCGAAGCGGCGAGCGCCTGTGCCAGTCGCTCGACGAAGCCGGTGAGCTACCTCCAGGCGCCGCCCGGGGCGCCCCTCGCCGCCCAGGTGGAGGCCGTCGACGGCGGCACCCGCGTCACCTGGACCGCGGCGGAGGCCCGGCCCTTCGGCGCCGACGTTCGCTCGGGCGGGGTGTTGCAGTGCGTCACGGCGCTCGGGGGCCGCTGCACGTTCCCGGGGGCGCCTGACCAGCTCGAGGTCACCGCCCACCTCGGCTGTCGCGACTCCAGCCGCTGGCGCTGAAAGCCTCGGGGGCGGCGGAGGCCTCGCAGACCGGCGTCGCACGTTGCGCGGACCAACTGTCAGGTCGGTTTGCTCCTGCGCACGGGCGGGTGTCACCTGCGGAGCGACAATCAAGCATGGCTCCTGTTCGACTGCAGCCCGCGACTCAGCCCCGCTTCAGCCCGGTCCACACCCCCAAGGCGCGCCCCCAGGTCCAGCGCGTCGACGGCTTCGTGGGCCCCACCCAGGCGCGCGCACAGGCCCAGGTGGTCGCGCCGCACGCCGAGGCGACCACCGCGGCCTTCCAGGAGAACCTCGGCCGGGCCCCCACCGCCGAAGAGCTGCGCCGCTTCGGCTCGTTCGCCGACACCCTCACCGCGCAGGGCAAGAGCCCCGACGAGGTGAACGCGGCCTTCAAGTACGTCATCTGCGCCGGGCCGGAATGGCAGGCGAAGTCGGTCTCCCAGGCGGAGCTCGGCCGCGCGCCCACCGCGGAGGAGCTGGAGAAGGCCATCGCCTGGGGCAAGGACCTGCAGGCCCAGGGCAAGTCGACCGGCGAGATGCGCTCCGCCTTCGAGTTCGTCACCCGCATGGGCCCCGAGTGGCAGGCGCGCTCGGTGAGCCAGGAAGAGCTGGGCCGGCTGCCGACGGCCGACGAGCAGGCCAAGGCCAAGGCGTGGGGCGAGAGCCTGGTGGCGCAGGGCAAGTCGACCGCGGAGGTGCGCGCGGCGTTCCAGTTCGTCACCCGGCAGGGGCCCGAGTGGCAGGGCCGCGCGGCGTACCAGGAGATGCTGGGCCGCGCGCCCACCGCCGACGAGCAGGCGCGCACCGCGGCGTGGGGTCAGGAGCTCGCGGGGCAGGGGCATTCCACCGAGGAGATCCGCGGCGCCTTCAACTTCGTGCTCGCGCAGTCGCCCGAGTACCAGGAAGCGCACCGGCCCGAGGCGGTGCGCAACCAGGTGGCGCAGTGGGCCATCGCGCAGGCGAATGACCCCAACGTCGGCTACAGCCAGACCGCCGGCCGCTTCGGCGACCGCGTCGACTCGAACGGGCACCGCTACTTCGACTGCTCGGGCCTGGTGACCGCGGCTTACGCGCAGGCGGGCATCCACCTCCCCGCCAACTGGACGGGCGCGATGCAGAGCAGCTGGCCGCAGTGGGCGGATCAGGTGCCCAAGAACACCAGCGCGATGCAGCCGGGCGACCTCATCCTCATGAACGGGCACGTGGTGATGTACACCGGCGACGGCAAGTGCGTCGGCGCGCAGACCAGCCACACCGCCTTCGCCGACCAGGTCACCACCAACATCGACGCCAACCACTACCTGTCCCGGCCCGACGCCATCGTGATCCGCCCGCGGGTCTGATCGCGGGGCTCAGGCGGTCTTCGGGCACGCCGGCGCGCGAGCTGGTACAGGCGGGGCATGACGAACGCGCTGCTGCTGGGGCTGTTGGCCGTGGGGGCCGTCGACGCGGGGACCGTGCGCGGCCCGGTGGTGCTCAAGCCGGGCCAGACGCTGGGCGTGCTCTGCCGCCAGGAATACGGCAACGAGCACTACGCCGAGCTGATCGCGCTCATCAACGGCGCGGAGAGCAGCGCCAAGGTGAAGGCCGGCCAGCGCCTCGCGCTGCCGCTGCTCGGAGAGCTGGTGGCCGCCGAGGGCTTCACGGGTCAGGCGAAGGTCGCTGCGCAGAACACCGCCGAGGCCGCGCAGGGGCTCCTCGAGGTGCAGGCGCCGCTCAAGGCCTTCATCGCCGGACACGATCCGAAGGGCATGCAGCCTCCGCCGGCGGAGCTCGCCGCCACGCTGCGCGCGCTGCAGGGCAAGGCGCTGGCGGCCGCCAAGGCGCTCGACGAGGTGGCGCCCGACGCGGGCACGCCGCCCAAGGCCGCGGTCTTCAAGCTGCACCGGGTGGCCGACGGGCTGCTGCAGCTCGCGCGCGGCCAGGTGGTCAGCCCCGACTACGACCAGTTCATCCTCGAGCAGGACCTCGCGCTCGCGCTCACCGAGCTGGTGAAGTGGCGGCGCAAGGGCCAGCACTAGGCCGTGCGCCGCCGGGTGGGGTGGGCCTTCGCGGGGCTCCTCGGCGCCCTGGCCCTCGCCGCGGCGGCGGCGCGCTTCGGCGCCCCTGCGTTTCCGGCCGCGGTGCCGTCGAGCGCGCGGCCCCAGCACCTCGCGGAGGCTGCAGCGCTCCGCGCGAAGGCGAGGGTCGTCCTCGTCACCCTCGACGGCGCGCGCTGGCAGGACGTGCTCGATCTCGAGGGCACCCTGGCGGGCCCGGGCGAGCGGCCGGCGATGCCGCGCCTGCTCGCGGCGCTGCGCAGCGACGGGGTGGCGCTGCTGGGGGAAGTCAGCGCGTCGGCGCCGCGGAGCCTCCCCGGGTACCAGGCGCTCGCGGTCGGGCACCCCACGACCTGCCAGGACAACACCTGCCCCCGCGTCGCCGAGGAGACGCTCGCCGAGGAACTCGTGCGCCGGCTGCCGGCCCAGCGGGGCCAGGTGCAGGTCGTGGGCTCCTGGGCGCGGCTCTCGCGCGCGGCGACGTCCGGCGATGCGGGGGTGGAGCTGTCCTTGCCCGACGACGGGCCGCCGGGAGCGGAGGGCCCGCCGTGGCCCAACGCGCGGTGGGACGAGGAGACGCTCGCGGTGGCGCTGCGCCGCTGGAAGGCCTCGCCGCCGCGCTTCCTGCACCTGGCGCTCCTCGACATGGACGAGTGGGCCCATCAAGGCCGGCGCGCCGAGGTGCTGTCCGCGCTGCGGCAGGCGGACGAAGGCGTGCAGGTGCTGCTGGACGCGGTGCGCGCGCTGCCCGACGACGAGCGGGCGCTCACCACGGTGCTCGTCACCGCCGACCACGGCCGGGGGCCCTGGCGCCTGTGGGACGAGCACAGCGTCTACCGCGCCGGGCGCGACGTCTTCCTGGTGGCGGTGGGCGCGTCCGTGCACGGAGGTCAGGAGCGCTTCACCCAGGCCGACGTGAAGCCCACCGTGCTGCGCCTCTTCGGGCTCTGCCCCGGGCCGTGCACCGCCGAGGGCTGTGGCCAGCCGCTGCGCTCGGTGGTGGGCGCGCTGCCGTGTGCGCCCTGACGGTCAGAGCGCTTCGCCGCGGGCGAGCGCCTCGGTCACCTCGACGAAGGTCTTCGCGTCGAGCTCCCGCTGCGCCTCCGCGCGCTTGCGGAGCGAGGCCAGCGGCACGTCGAGCCGGTGGTTGCCGCGCAGCTTCGCCTCGTGGCGCGCGAGGAACGCCCAGTAGAGCCGGGTGAGCGGGCAGTCCTTCTTGGGGGCGAACTGGCAGCCCTTGCAGTAGTCGCTCATGCGGTGCACGTACGCCGCGCCCGCGATGTACGGCTTGGTGGTCATCACCTCGCCCGCGCCGAAGGTGGCCATGCCGAGCACGTTGGGCTCCACCACCCAGTCGTAGGCGTCGGCGTAGGCCACCCAGAACCAGTCGGTGAGCTCGCGCGGCGAGACGTCGAGCAGCATCGCCACGTTGCCGAGGATCATCAGCCGGGTGATGTGGTGCGAGTACGCCTCGCGCCACACGTCGCCGACCACCTGGTCGAGGCAGGCGAGGCCGGAGCGCGCGCCCCAGTACGCCTTGGGCAGCGGGTTCGCGGCGCCCAGGAACGAAGGGGCGGCGTCCGGGGAAGCGAGCCCGGGCACCGCGCGGAAGCCCTGGGTCTCGCGGTGCACGTGGCGCACGTACTCGCGCCAGCCGAGCACCTGGCGCACGAAGCCTTCCTGGCTCTGCAGCGGCAGCTTCGCGGCGAGGACGTCGGCGAGCACGCGGCTCGGCAGCAGCCGGTGGAGGTTGAGCAGGGGCGAGATGCGGGTGTGGAAGAGCGAGGCAGACTTCGTGCTCATCGCGTCCTCGAAGGGGCCGAAGCTCGGCAGGCAGCACTCGAGCGCCCAGCGCCACGAGGCCTCGGCGTCCTCCAGGGTGGCGCTCAGGGTGTCGAGGTCGAGCGTGCCGGGGTGGCTCGCGAACTCCCGCTCCACCAGCGCGCCGACTTCCTCGGTCACCGCGTCGGGGGTGAAGCGCAGGGGCGCCGGCACGGGCGGGGTGCCCTTCCACGGCTTGCGGTTGTCTCCGTCGTGGCTGAAGCGCCCGCCGAGCGGCTTGCCGTCGCTCATCAGCACGCCGCGCTCGCGGCGCACCAGCCGGTAGAAGGCGTCCATCCTCCAGGGCGGGCCGTCGGGGGCCGAGCGGCGGAACTCGTCCTCGGTGGTGAGCCAGCCGGCGTGTGGCCGCTGGGTGAGCGCGCTGCCGAGCAGCGGGGCCAGCTCCTCGCGCAGCTCGCGCTCCGCGGGCTCGTGCACCACCAGGGGGCCGAGCTCCTTCGCGGCCGCGCGGACCGCGTCGGCGTACCCGCCCGGGCTCACCACGTGGCGCACCAGCACGCCCCGCGCCGCCTGCTCGAGCGCGAAGTGCCGCAGGTTGGTCAGCACCAGGGCGAGCTTCTGGCGGTGGTACGGGCGGCGGGCGGCCTTGGCGGGCGACTCGACCAGGAGCACGCCCAGCTCTTCGGGGTCGCGCTCGGCGAGGAGCCCCAGGGCGCCGTGGAGCTGATCGTAGGGGACGAAGACCCACGTCCGCTTCTTGGGGCCGGGGCCGGTCGTGCGGCGGTCGAGCTCTCGGCGGAAGGTGCTCTTCGGCATCCCCCATCTCTGCAGCCGGAGCCGCGCGGCCGCCATGGCAAAGTGTGCCCGTGAGCTTCTTCCTCGCGGTGGACCTGGACCCGCCCGCCCGCGCGGTGGCCGCGGGCCTGGTCGAGCAGCTGCGCTCGAGGACCAGCGCCAAGTGGCTGCGCCCGGACAAGCTCCACCTGACGCTCTGGTTCCTGGGGCACCCGACGGCCGAGGCCCTCGCCGCGCTGGAATCGCCGGTGGCCCAGGCGGCCGCCAAGCACGCGCCGTTCTCGCTGCGGCTCGAAGGGGCCGGCACCTTCGCCACCGCCCGCGCCGCCGCGGTGCTCTGGCTCGGCGTGCAGGGGCAGCTGGATGGGCTCGGGGCGCTCCAGCGCGACGTCACCGCCGCGGCCGGAGGCACCCAGGACAAGCCCTACGTGCCTCACGTGACGCTGGCCCGCGGCGAGGACGCGGCGGTGATGCAGGCGCACGCCCAGGCGCTCCAGGGCAGGCACACCGGCGACTTCACGGTGGACCACGTCACCCTCTACGAGAGCCGCAACGACACGTACCGGGTGGTGTTCCAGGTGCCGCTGGCCCGCTGAGCCGCAGCCCCCGGGCGAGGCTGCGCTGTTCTTTTCATGCGGCATCGCCTCGTCGACTCGGTACGAACTGGGGAGTCACGGAACGGCATTTCGGTTTTTCACTCCCCAGTTCAGCGAAGACACCTGGCGCGCTGAGCTGTTCGCTTCTCCGCCGGGTCGTCTCGTCACCACCAGGGGAGCCCATGAACACCACCGCCCGTTTCGCCCTCGCCCTCGCCGTCACCGCGCTCACCGCGTGCGGCGTCGAACTGTCTCCCGTGGAGCAGCCCGGCGCTGCCGCCGTGTCCCAGGCGCTCACGTATTCCTGCTCGGGCACGAGCTGCTGCAGTCCGTACAACTGCTGCTCGTGCGACAACGTCTGCGTCGACGGCTCCGCCACCGTGGCGGTCACGCTGGTCACCGCCTGCCCGACGGGCTTCACGCGGTCGGCCCGGTACACCGGTCCATCGCCCCAGTTCGTGCGCCTGCTGGGCACGTCGGGCAACAAGTGGACCTTCGGCGTCTCGCAGAACTCCTCGTGCGCCTCGCTCGGCGTGTTCACCACGCCCATTCCCTTCAGCGAGTACTGCTCCGCGTCCGGGACCAGCTATCCGAACGTCACCAAGAAGGTGGTGGTCGGCTACGGCGCCAGCGTCTCGCTGAGCCTCTAGCCGCCAGGTCAGCGGTCGTACTTCCAGTTGCGCGACTTGCCCTGGGTCACCCAGGTCAGGGTGGTGCTGACGCGGCTCGCGGTCGTCTCCTCGCGCTTCGCGCTGGCGATCCACTCCGAGTACTCGCGCTGGTGACTCGGCGAGAGCTTGGAGAACGCCGCCTTCGCCTTGGCGTTCTTGGCCAGGGCGGCGCGCAGGGCTGACGGCATCGGCCCGCCGGTCTTCGCCTTGGCCCGGCGGCCTTCCATCATCTTCACTTCACCCGTGGCCACCTTCCGGGCGGACGCGGTGAGCGCCGTGCCGAAGGCCTTGGCCGCGGGCAGCTCGCCCACGCTGCGCAGGTCGATGACCTCCAGGTTCTTGCCGTCGACCAGCCCACCGCCGCCCCAGAGGTTGAACTTGGTGTGCGCCTTGAACGCCGCCATCGACGCGAGGATCCGCCCGTCGAGGAGGAAGAAGGGCACGCTCCACTTGATGCTCTCGGTGACCGCGGGCACCGCGCGGTGCACCCGTGCGCGCAGCTCGGCCAGGATGGGGCGGGCGAACTCGGGGGCCTTCGCCAGGTACGCGTCGACGCGCGGGTCGGTGGTGGGCATGGCGCGGTTCTCCTGCGCCTTCGCGCACGGCGCAAGCGCCACTCACTCCGGCGCGAGCAGGCCTCGGGGCGGCACCGACCAGACCGGGAACGTCTGCACCTTGGCCTGCCGGCAGAGCGCATTGGCGGCCAGGCGCCCGCTGGCGTGGGCCGCTTCCATGAGCATCGCGGGGAAGGGCAGCGACACCCAGTCGCCAGCGAGCACGAGCCCGGGGTGCGACGTCTCCACCGGGGGGCGGCTCGCCGACTGGCCCACGTGGAAGGCGGTGAAGTCGTCGCGCACCTGCAGGTGCCGCCGGGTCACCTTCGCGGCGTCGAACCCGGGGAGGAAGCGGGCGAGCTCCTTCTCGAGTGCCGGGGCGATCTGCTCCTTGGCCATCGCGTCGGGGACCGCGTAGCAGTGCAGCTCGAGCACCGCGCCACCCGCTGAAGCGTGGGCGCGCGCGTCGGCGTCCACCCGGTGGGCGAAGGCGAACGCATCCAGCACCGCGTCCCGCTCGGTGGACACGAAGGCCGGCATCTCGTCGCCGCCCACCGTGGTGCTCAGCCACAGCCGCAGCACCGCGTAGCGCTGGCCCGCGCGCAGCTTGGGCAGCCCCGCGAGCTCGGGCGTCGAGCGCACCAGCTCGGGAGCGAGGACCTTGCGCGCCGCCGCCACGTCGCAGGCCAGCACCACCGCGTCGAAGCGCTCGCCGTCGACCGTGAGGCCGTCGCGCCCGTCCACCACACCCACGGGCTGGCCCAGGCGCAGGGTGACGCCCCGGGTCTCGAGCGTCTTGCGCAGCGGGTCCATCAGCGTCTCTCTGGTGGAGCCGTCGAGGTGCTCGAAGATGAGGCCCGCGTCGTGGCTCAGGTAATAGAAGTGGAAGCTCTTCACGAGCTCGGCCATCGACATGCGCTCGGCGTCGGCGAAGAAGGCGCGCGAGAACATGGTGAAGACGGTGAAGAGCGACGGCGGGAGCGCCGCGGTCCGCGCGAAGTCGGCGAAGCTCGTGCCGTCGAGCGCGGCCCGGGTCTTCGTCGGGTGGTACTCGAGGAAGCCGCGCAGCGCCTCGCCCGTCTGCCGGCGCATCACGTCGCGCCAGCGGTAGAGCCCCTTCGCCTGCAGGGCGAGCAGGTTGAGCGCCGGCACCGTCGCCACGCCGCGGAACGAGAAGGCGCGGCCGTCGCGCCCGAGCAACAGGTAGTCGTCGATGGGCTTGAGCGCCCGGGAGACGCCCAGCTCTCCCAGCCAGTGCAGCAGGTTGAAGTAGTGGCGGAAGAAGGCGTGGAAGCCGTGCTCGATCTCCGTGCCGTCTTCCTTCCACGACGAGAGCTTGCCGCCCAGGTAGGGGTTGCGGTCGATCACCGTCACCCGGAACCCGCGCCGCGAGAGCAGCTCGGCGGCGGTGAGCCCAGCCAGCCCGGCGCCCACCACGGCCACCGTCCGCGGGGTGTCGAGCCTCTCCGGGAGCGCCGGGTCGGGCTGTTCCACCACGTGCCGGTAGCCGCCCAGGCGCCGCTCGATGAGCCGGGCCAGCGGCGAGGGCCGCACCTGCCGGTGGCGCGCGTGCTGGTAGAGCGAGGTGGCGAGCAGCACCAGCGCCAGCCCGAAGCCGAAGTCCTCCAGCGGAATGGTGCCCACCCGCAGAGGGAGCTGGAACCGCTCGTCGTAGAGCACCACCGGGCGCGCGGTGAGATAGCCGTTGAAGACCGCGGTGAAGCCCACGGTGGCCCCGAGGTGGGCCCAGCCGCGCGGCAGCGAGAGCACCGCGGTACCCAGGAACGCGTCGAGCAGCGCCGCCAGCGCCAGCGCCAGGCAGGCGAGCGCGGTGTACTCGCGCCCGGTCGACCAGGCCCAGGCGGCAGGGAGCAGGAGCGCCGTGGGGGCGAGGAAGGCGAGGCGCAGGGCAGGGTGCGGCGTCGCGGTCTTCGCCTTGAGCGCCAGCTCCCAGAAGGTGAGGCACCCCAGCGGCACCACCAGGAAGAACCCCAGCTCTTCCAGGGGGAGGCCGAGCAGCCTGGGCCCCAGCGTGTAGGTGTCGCTGAACCACCAGTGCCGCCCGGCGACCGCCGCGTCCCACGCCACGAAGGGCACTGCGGCCCAGAGCGTCGCCGTGAGCGCGGGCCGCACCGCGCCTTCGACCCAGCGCGGGCGCGCCAGTGCCATCAGCACCAGCGGGCCCAGCACCACCAGGTCGAAGAGCAGGTACTCGGCGCTCAAGGTTCAAACCCCATACAAAGGGTATACAAGCGAGCGAGGCCCGGGGCCAGCAGTTCCGCGCTAGAAGCCTTCCCCATGTCCGCCACCCAGCCGCCCAAGGCCGCCACCCTGCTCGCGGGGACCCCCACCCAGTTCACCCAGTTCGCCGAGGGCGCGCTGGATCGCGCCCGCGCGGCGATCGCCGAGCTGGAAGCGCTCGGGCCGGGGAACGACGCCAAGGTGCTTTCGCTCTACGACGAGGTGACCCGGCGGCTGAGCGATGCCGGCGCGCGCTCGTCGCTCGCCAAGGAAGTGCACCCCGACGGCGCCTTCCGCGCGGCGGCGGAGCAGTGCGAGCAGCGCCTCGAGGCCTACAGCGTCGAGCTGTCGTTGCACCGGCCGCTCTACGACGCGCTCAGCCGGGTGTCGCTCGATGCGCTCGACCCCGCCGGGGTGCACTGGCTCCAGAAGACGCTGCGCGAGTTCCGCCGCGCGGGCGTGGACCGCGACGACGCCACCCGCGCCAAGGTGAAGGCGCTCAACGAAGAGCTGGTGAAGATCGGCCAGGCCTTCGGCCGCAACATCCGCGACGACGTGCGCGAGGTGAAGGTCGCGCCCGACGAGCTGCGCGGGCTGCCGGCCGACTGGCTGGCGGCGCACCCCGCGGGCCCCGACGGCCTGGTCACCGTCACCACCAACACCCCCGACTACCTGCCGGTGATGCTGTACGCCCAGTCGGTGAAGGCGCGGGAAGCGCTCTGGCGCACGTACCGCAACCGCGCGTACCCGGCGAACGTGCAGGTGCTCAAGGACCTGCTCTCGACGCGGCACGCCCTGGCCACGCTCCTCGGGTACCCCAACTGGGCCGAGTACGTCACCGAGACCAAGATGGTGAAGAGCGCCCAGGCGGCGCGGGACTTCATCGAGCGCGGGCGGCTCGCCACCGAGGCGCGCGCCAAGGCCGACCTGGCGACCCTGGTCGAGCGCAAGCGCCGCGACGTGCCCGGCGCCACCGCCGTCGAGCCGTGGGAGCACCAGTTCTACGAGGACCGGGTGAAGGCCGAGTCGTACGGCCTCGACAGCCAGGCCCTGCGCCCGTACTTCGAGTACGCCACGGTGAAGCAGGGGGTGATGGACATCACCTCGCGGCTCTTCGGCATCCGCTACGAGCGGCGCAGCGACGTCGCCGTCTGGCACGCCGACGTCGAGACCTACGACGTGCTGGAAGGCGACACCTGGCTCGGGCGCATTCACCTCGACATGCACCCGCGCGACGGCAAGTACCAGCACGCGGCGCAGTTCGGGCTCTCGGTGGGCGTCGCCGGCCAGCAGCTCCCGGAGGCGGTGCTGGTGTGCAACTTCCCCCGGCCGGGCGAGCTGATGCAGCACAGCGACGTGGAGACCTTCTTCCACGAGTTCGGCCACCTGCTGCACGAGGTGTTCGCCGGGCGGCAGCGCTGGGCGGGCATCTCGGGCATCAAGACCGAGTGGGACTTCGTCGAGGTGCCGTCGATGCTCCTGCAGGAATGGCCGCTCGACGGCGCGGCGCTGACGACCTTCGCCCGCCACCACCAGACCAAGGCGCCCATTCCCGCGGCGCTGGTGGAGCAGCTCAAGCAGGCCAAGCGCTTCGGCGTGGGGCTCGACACCCGCCGGCAGTTCTTCCTCTCGGCGGTGAGCCTCGCCTTCCACGACCGCGCGCCGGGGTTCGACACCTCGGAGGTGCTGCGCGAGGTGCAGGAGCGCTTCCTTCCGTTCCGCCGGGAGCACGCGGCCGGCACCCACTTCGAGCTCGGCTTCGGCCACCTCGATGGCTACTCGGCCATCTATTACACGTACCAGTGGAGCACGGTCATCGCGAAGGACCTGCTCACCCGCTTCCGCCCCCACGCGATGCTCGACGGCAGCGTGGCCCGGAAGTACCGGCAGCAGGTGCTGGAGGCAGGCGGCAGCCGCGAGGCCGGGGCGCTGGTGCAGGACTTCCTCGGCCGGCCGTACGCCTTCGAGGCCTTCCAGCAGTGGATCGAAGGCCGCGACTAGCACCGCCGATTCGATTGACTTGGCTCCGCGCGGCGCGCTCCAGTCGCGCGGGTCATGAGCACGCTCGACGAGGTCTACCCGCGGAGCCCCCAGCTCGCCGTTCCCGACGAGCTGACCCGCCCGTCGCGCCGGTACCAGCGGCACGCGCTGCAGGCCACCGTCGGGGTGCTGGCGTTCGCCTTCGTGTACCTGGGCCTCACCGGCTACTTCGGGTGGCTGGTGTGGCGGCTGTGGACGGGCGCGTTCCTCCACGGTGGCAACGCCGTGGCGGCCTTCTTCCTCTCGCTGCCGCCGCTCTTCTTCTTCGCCTTCATGGTCCGCGGGCTCTTCGCGGTGAAGACGTCGGGCAAGGACCAGCTCGTGGAGCTGAAGCCCGAGAGCGAGCCCTTGCTGTTCGCCTTCCTCGACCGGCTGGCGCAGGAGACGCGCTCGCCCAGGCCGCGCCGGGTCTACGTGTCGGCGCGGGTGAACGCGGCCGTCTTCTACGATCTGTCCTTCAAGAACCTGCTCTTCCCGTCGCAGAAGAACCTGGAGCTGGGCTTGGGCCTGGTGAACGTGCTCACGCTCGACGAGCTCAAGGCGGTCATCGCCCACGAGCTGGGCCACTTCGCGCAGAGCACCATGGCGGTGGGGCGCTGGGTGTACCTGGCGGAGCAGATCGCCGGGCACATCGTCGCCTCGCGCGGCATCTTCGACCGCTTCCTCGCCGGCATCTCGCGCATCGACCTGCGCCTGGCGTGGATCGGCTGGCTCCTGCGGCTGCTGGTGTGGGCGCTGCGCGCGGTGCTCGACACCTGCTTCCGCGTGGTGGTGCTCGCGCACCGCGCGCTCAGCCGGGAGATGGAGTTCCAGGCCGACCGCGTCGCCGTCGCGGTGTCGGGCAGCGACAGCCTGGTGCATGCGCTCCACCGTCTGCGCGGCGCCGACGAGGCGTGGGACCTCGCCGCCAACTTCGCGGTGGGCGAGGCGAGCGGCGGTCGCAAGGTCCCGGACCTCTTCGAGTACCAGGACGTGGCGCTGCGGCACCTGCGCCGGGTGCTCGACGAGCCGGGGCTCGGAGCGACTCCTGCGCGGCCCGATGGCGCAGGCGCGAGCCACCGCGTCTTCGATGCCAAGCTCGCCCAGCCTCCGCGCATGTGGCAGACGCACCCGCCGAGCAGCGAGCGGGAAGAGAGCGCCAAGGCCGTCTACCTCGCCTCTGCGCTCGACCCCCGCCCCGCGTGGACGCTCTTCCGCGACCCCGCCGCCCTGCGCAAGGCGAGCACCGCGCAGCTCCTCGCCGAGGTGAAGTCCAAGGCGGGCCCGGATGCGAAGCCGCCGCCCGAGAGCGCGATGGAGCGCTTCGAGAAGCGCTTCACCCGGCCGGCGCTCGACCCGCGCTACCGCGGCACCTACCTGCGCCGCTCGGTCGCCGGCTACGACGCGGCGCCCGCGACGATGGTGGGCACCACCGGGGCGACCGACCGCGAGGGGCTCAAGCGCCGCTTCGAGCGGCTCTACCCGGCGCCCTTGAGCGACTGGCACCAGAACCACCGCGCGCGGCAGGAAGAGCAAGCGCTCCTCGAAGGGCTCGCCGACGGGCTGCTCTCGGCGCCGGGCGGCATCATCCGCTTCCGGGGCCGGCAGCTGCGCAAGCGCGAGCTGCCCAACGTCATCGCCACCGTCCGCGGAGAGCGCCGCGACGTCGAGCAGCGCATCCTCGACCACGACCGCGAGTGCCGCGCGGTGCACCGCGACGCGGCGCGGCTGCTGGGGCAGGGCTGGGCGGAGCACCACGACGCGCTGGTGAAGCTCCTGCACTACGCGACCCACGCCGCGCGCAACCTGTCCGACGCGCACGACCACCTGCACCACGTGCTGGGCATCGTCTTCGCCGACGGCAGCGTGTCGAACGCGGAGCGCAAGCGGGTGCTCACCACCGCGGTGGCGCTCCACGGCGTGCTGGTGGAGACGTGGAAGGGCAAGGCCCAGGTAGTGCTTCCGGCCGACGTGTCGGCGGCCTTCGAGAAGACCGGGGGCTGGGGGGCGCTCGACGAGAAGCTGGGCCTCAACGTACCCACCGAGGCCAACCTGGGGCCCTGGCTCAACGCGGTGGACAGCTGGGCGGGCTCGGCGGCGTCCGACCTCTGGTCGCTGGTCGACGCCACGCTCGACGTGCTCCTGGAGTGCGAGGCGCAGCTGCGCGCCGCGGTGGAGAAGGACGAGCCGGTGCCGCCCGCGCCGACGCCGGCGAGCTTCCCCGCGCGCTACTCGACCTGCCTGGTGGGCGCGGAGCGCGAGCGGCAGAAGCGGCTCGGCTGGTGGGACCGCTTCCAGACTGCCGACGGGGTGGTGCCTGGAACGCTGCGCGCGCTGGTGGCCATCGCGGTGCTGGTGCCGATGTTCTTCGTCGGCGGCCAGGTCGCCCGCGCCACGCTCCACGTGGTGAACGGCCTCGCCACCGCGGTGGTGGTGCAGGTGGCGCAGTACCGGCTCAACGTGCCGCCGCACTCGGCGCGCTGGGTCGAGGTGAAGGAAGAGGACCTCGAGGTGGTGACCCGGACCACCGACGGCAGGGAAGTGGAGCGGCTCCACCTCGACCCGGGAGCACTGGGCCACACCGTCTACGACGTGGCGCACGCGGTGCCGCTGGTGTCCTGGAGCGTGGTATACGGCGACGGCCAGCCCCCGCCGGACCAGCTCCGCGGCGCGCCTTCGGTCCTCTCCACCTCCGACGACTACTTCTTCGCGGAGCCTCCCAAGAGCATCAGCACCAGCGCCGGCTCGAGCGAGACGCGCAGCGTGCTGGAGGCGCCCTTCACCCTGCCACCGCAGGCCTGGGTGGGCATGGTGTCCGACCCGCAGGAGCAGGCGGCGATGATCTCGGCGCACCTGCGGTTCGACCCCCTCGACGACCGGCAGCTCGGCAGGTGGGTGACGCTCGCCCGGACGGTGCCGGGCGCCGTCGATGCGCTGGTCGAGCGGGCGAAGCGCGAGCCGCGCTCGGTCTTCCTGGCGCGTGCCGTGGCGGACCTCGGCACGGCGGCGCAGCGGGAAGCGGTGTGCGCCGACGCCGCCGCGCGCGCGAAGGCCGACCCCGCGGACGGCGACGCCGAGTACTTCTCCATCCGCTGCCAGCCCCCGAGCGCCGAGCGAGACGCCGCCTTCGCTCAGGCGCAGACCCGGCACCCGAAGAACCCCTGGCTGGCGTTCGCCCGCGGCATGACGCTCGCCGGCGAGCGTCGCTCGGTCGAGGCGCTGGCGCTCTACGACGTCGCGCTCTCGGCGAAGGACCTGGCGCCGTTCGTCGAAAGCTACGTCGTCGAGCTCACCCGGCTGCGCCGGCTGGCGGCGGTGCAAGGCCACAAGCAGTCGCCGAACGCGGGGGAAGAGAAGGAGTCCGCGGAGCTCTCCGCGCTGCTCGCCCCGGAGCGGCCCAGCTCCGCCGAGGACACGTCGGACGTCAAGGCGTACCGGGCGCTCAACGCCGGGAACCTGGACCAGGCGCTGAAGTTCGGCGCGTCCGGTCGGTCCGTCGATGCGGTGGCTGCGCTGGTGGCGGCATCCGACACCGCCACGCCGGGCGACGTGCAGCGGGGGCTCGCGATCGCCCCCTCCGACGTGTCGGGCCAGTCGGCCGTCTTCCTCGCTGCGCTGGCGGTCCGCAGCGGGGCCGGGGCCAGCGTGGCGAAGGCCTTCCTCGCCGAGAGCCCGGTGGCCGAGAACCAGCGGGACGACTTCCTGGCCGTGCTGCGGCGGCCAGCGACGGGCTCGTCCTTCGAGGCGCTGGAGGCCTTCGCTCACGATGGCTCGCTGGCGGAGCAGGGGCAGGTCCTCGCCGCCGGGCTGGTGGTGTGGGGCGACAAGGCGCCGGCCGCCTGGCGGCCGATGGTGAAGGCGATGCTCTTCGCCGACGAGCGGCCGTACTTCCGCTGACGCTATGGTGTCGGCGTGCGCCGCCTCGCCGCCGCCTGCTGTGTGGTGCTCTCCTGCACCGAACCGCCTGCACCCGCGCCGTCGGTGCCCGAGGCAGTGGGGCCGGCGCCGCTGCGGCGACTGAGCAACGGCGAGTACCTCCACACGCTGAGCGACCTCTTCCCCGACGTCGCCGCCACCCTGCCGCCGCTGCCCGCCGACCTCGGCGTGGGCTTCTTCGACAACGAGGCCCAGGCGCAGGAGCCGTCCGACGTGCGCATCGCGCGCTTCGAGACCATCGCCGCGCTCCACGCGCAGGCCGCGGTGGCCACGCTTGCGCAGGTGCGCACGCTGACCGGATGCGAGGACTGGTTCACGCCCGCGCTCGCCACCGCCTGCGGCGAGCGGTTCATCGACGGGGAGGGGATGCGCGTCTTCCGTCGCCCGGTGACCGCCGAGGAGCACGCGCGATTGTCCGCGGCCTTCGGGCGCTGGCTCGGGGCGCTCGACTTCGAAGGCGCCGTGCAGCTCACCCTCACCGCGATGCTGCAGTCGCCCCAGTTCCTCTACCGCGTCGAGCTCCCGGGCCCTCCCGGCGAGCCCACTCCGGTCGAGCCGTACGCCATGGCGAGCCGGCTCTCGTACCTGCTGTGGGAGTCGGCGCCCGACCAGACGCTGCTCGACGCGGCGCAGGCCGACGCCCTGCGAACGCCGGAGCAGCTGCGAACCCAGGTGACCCGGCTGCTCGCGGACCCTCGTGCCCGGCGGACGCTGTGGAGCTTCCACCGCCAGTGGCTCGGTCTCGAGCGGGTGCTCGACGACGAGCACACCCAGCGCACTGCGGAGGTCGACCCGGGGTGGACTCCGGCGAGCGCGCAGGCCGCCGCCCGCGAGACGCAGCGCTTCGTCGAGGAGACGATGGCCCTCGACGGCACCTTGAGCGCATTGCTCCTCAGCCGCTCCGCGTGGCTCGACGACGAGTCCGCCCGGCTCTACGGCCTGAGCGCGGTGTCGGGGGCCGTCGAGCTCCCGGCCACCGAGCGCGCCGGAGTGCTGACGCGGGTCGCCTTCCTCGCGGGCACCTCGCACCGGGGCGCCACCAGCCCGCCGATCCGCGGCAACGCCATCGCGCTGCGGCTGCTCTGCCAGCTGCCCAACCCGCCGCCGCCCGGCGTCGACCTCTCGCCGCCCAAGGAGCAACCCGGCGGCGGGCCCAAGACCAACCGCACCCTGTTCGAGGAGCGCACCGCGCCGCCCACCTGTCAGGGGTGCCACGCGAGCCTCAACGGCCTGGGCTTCGGGCTCGAGCACTACGGCGCGGCGGGCGCGTACCAGGTCCAGGAGCGGGGCCTGCCCATCGACGCCCGCGGGGTGCTGCGGCGCACCGACGTCGACGGTCCGTTCGACGGCGCGCTGGAGCTCTCGCAGCGCCTCGCCCGCAGCACGGTGGTGCAGCGCTGCGCCGCCGAGCAGTGGGTGCGCTACGCGCTCGGGCGCGCGCCGGTGGCGGTCGAAGGACCGCAGGTGGAGCTGCTCACCCAGCGCTTCCTGGACAGCGGCGGCGACGTGCGCGCGCTGCTCACCGACATCGCGCTGTCGCCCACCTTCCGGCTGCGGCACGCGGAGGCCACGCCATGACGCTCGACCGCCGGCAGCTCCTCAAGGCGCTGGGGCTCGGAGCGCTCGTCGGGCCACGGGCCGGGGCGCTCGCCGCACCGCAGGACACGCCGCGCCGCGTGGTCTTCTTCGTGCAGCCCCACGGCCACGTGCCCAAGGGGTGGACGATGCCGGTGCCGGGCCCCACCGACGATGTGGGGCGCCTGAGCCTGCCCGACCTCCCCGCGGAGCGGTGGAGCGAGGTGCTGCGCCCGCTGACGCCGTTCGCCTCCAAGCTCTCGGTCATCGAGGGGCTGAGCCACGCTTCGGTGCTGGCGGACATCGCGCAGGTGAACCGCACCGGCGGCGATGCCAACAACCACCAGATCGCCGTGGCCGGCCTGCTCACCGGCGCCCGCGCGGCGCAGAACCCCGGCCAGCGCTGCACCGGCGGCGCCCGCTCCATCGACCAGGAGCTCGCGCTGCGGCTGGCCGCTCCCGGCCGCTTCGGCTCGCGCGTCTACGGCGCGGGCTACGTGCCCAACCAGACCGTCTCGCCCTTCTCCTTCCTCGGGCCAGCGCAGGCCACCCCGGTGGTGGGCGACCCCAAGGTGGCCTTCGACGACCTCATCGGCGCCACCAGCCAGGCGCCAGGGGGCACGCCGAGCCGGGCCGAGCGCCTGCGCGGCGAGCGCGCGTCGGTGCTCGATCTCGTGGGCCAGGAATTCGAGGCGCTGGCGCCCAGGCTCGGCGCCGACGACCGCCGCAAGCTCGAGCACCACCGCGCGCTGGTGCGCGACCTCGAGCGCAGCCTGGCCTCGGGCGTGGCGCCGGCCTGCGAGGCCGCCTTCGATGCGTCGGGCACCCGGGTCACCCAGTTCATGCGCGTCATCGCCCTGGCGCTGCGGTGCGACCTCACGCGGGTGGTGACCTACGTGGCGCCGGTCCCCCAGGGCGACGAGTTCGGCTACCCCGCCGACGCCAACGTGCACGGCATGTACGCGCACGGCTCCATCGAAGGGGCCACCGCCTGCGGGCAGCTCTACACGCCGCTCAACGAGCGGGCGATGATCGACCTCGGCACCTGGTACGCGCGCCACCTCGCGACGCTCCTCGGCGAGCTCGACGCGGTGCCCGAGGGCGACGGCACGGTGCTCGACCACACCGCGGTGGTGTGGCTCACCGAGCTCGGCACGCCGACCCACGAGCACCACGACGCCTTCGCGCTCGTCGCCGGCAGCCTGGGCGGCACGCTGCAGACGGGCCAGTACCTGCGCTACCCGCGCACCGCCTCGAGCCCGCTGCCCGGCTTCCCCCTGACGGGACCGGCCCACAACCGCCTGCTGGTGACGCTGCTCCAGGCCCTGGGCTTCCGCGACCGCACCTTCGGGCTCCCGGGCGCCATCGCCGCCGACGGCACCTCGGTGTCCTTCGCGGGGCCGCTGCCGGAGCTCCAGCGCCGAAGCTGATAGGGTATTTGGGCCGATGCGCATCAAGGGCTCGCCACCGCCACCCCCGCCAGCGACGTCGTCGCCGGCCGCCGAGGCCATGGCCGCGGGCCCGGTCGGGCTCTCCAAGGAGAGCGAGTCCGGCTGGTCGGTGGCGCGCCACGCGCTGGGCGCCGCGGTCCTCGACGTCGCCGCGCGGGTGGGGCAGGCGAGCGGCGTTCCCCAGCTGCTCTCCCGCGTGAAGGACCGCCTCGAGGCGCCCAGCGAGCGCGAGCAGGCGCTGGTGCACCTCGCGAAGCAGGTGGACAGCCTCACGGTGCCTCAGCGCGCGCAGCTCCTCACCGCGCTGGAGTCCGCCGACGCGGGGAAGGCCGGCGCCGCCGCGGCGCAGCAGGTGCTGCTGGCGACCCACGGCCGCGACCTCACCGCGCTCAAGAACCAGGTCGACGCCGGCGCGGATCTGCAGACGCTGGAGAAGCTGGTCTTCGAGGTCCTCTCCCCCGAGCAGCGCTCGAGCGTGCTCGCCCACTTCGCCCGGGAAGCGGTCCCCACCGGCGAGGTGAAGCTGCTCAGCGACATCGACGACACCATCTACGCGTCGGTGAACGACCCTCGCTTCCGGAAGGGCACCGAGTACCCGGGCGTGCGCGCCTTCTACCGGGCGCTCGACCAGGGGCCCAGGGGCGCTCCGGAAGGCGACCTCGTCTTCCTCACCGCGCGGCCCGAGCGCGAGGCGAGCCCCACCTTCGCGCAGCTCTCCAAGCTCGGCTTCGCGGGCTCCTCGGTGATGACCGGCGGGCTCGCCACCTACCTGCGCCGCATGCTGGTCCCCTTCGACCGCGAGCGCTGGGCGTACGGCGGCATGGGCGCGCAGAAGGTGAAGAACTTCGAGCGGCACCAGGCGCTCTTCCCCGAGTACCGCTACGCCTTCGTGGGCGACAACGGGCAGGGCGACGTGCTCGCCGGGCGCGGCATGGCGGCGACGCGGCCCGACCGCATTGCGGGCGTCTTCATTCACCAGGTCGCTCCGCGGACCGACGCGCAAGACGACGGCATCACCTACTTCCAGACCTACGTCGGCGCGGCGCGCGCGGCCCTGGCGCAGGGACTCATCTCGCCGCAGGGCGCGGCGACCGTGGCGCAGGACGTGCTGGGCTCGCTGGACTCGCTCGCCTTCGGCAGTCCGGAGGCGGAAGCCGGCTTCCGCGCGCAGGTGGCGGCCGACGTGCAGGCGCTCGACGCCCAGCTGTCGGCTACCGCGTCCCCCAGCGCTCGTCCCTGACGGTGACCAGCGCCCACGGCAGGATCCACTGCAGGGCGATCAGCGAGAACGCGGCGTAGAGCACGCCGTAGAGCCAGCGGAAGCTCCGCTCGAAGTGCAGGTAGTAGGCGGCGGTGAAGACCGAGCCCAGCGCCAGCGCCACCAGGCTCCGCCCCACGGTGGTGAGGCTCGTGTCGAACAGCCGCGGCAGCTCCATCAGCGCCACCGCGACCAGCACGAAGCGCAGGTTGGCGACGAAGAAGGTCACCACCGGCAGCACCCGGTTCTTCTCCCGGTAGCGGGTGAACATGAAGCGCGCGAAGGAGAAGCCTTCGACGATGTAGCTGCGGTCCCAGCGCAGGAACATGCGCGAGAGCTGCGAGTAGTTGGTGGGCACCAGCGTGTGGACGATGGCGGTGCGCTGGTAGACGGTGTCGTACCCCTGGCGGAGCACGATGTTGGTGAGCGCCTGGTCCTCGCCGTGGTTCACCGGGCGGCCGAGGAAGCGCTGGTTCTCCCACTCCTCGAGGTACGGGAGGATCACCGACTTGCGGAACGACGACAGCGCGCCCGGGCAGCAGGCCACCGCGCGGTACACCGACTGCGCCGCGCGGCCGAAGTCGAAGGCCAGCGCGAACTGCACGTCGAGCATGCGGCTGATGGCGGTGTCGCGGTTGAGCACCGCCACCCGGCCCGCCACCGCGCCCACCTTGGCGTCGGCGAGGAAGGGCACCACCATCTCGTGCACCGTCTGCGGGGCGATCTCGCTGTCGGAGTCGATGGTGATGATGAAGTCGCCCGTCGCCGCGCGGAACCCCGCCACCAGCGCCGAGCGCTTGCCGCGGTTGCCCGCGAAGCGCACCAGCTTCACCAGGTCGGGGAACTCCCGGCGCAGGTGCTGCATGTGGAAGAAGGTGTCGTCGCGCGAGCCGTCGTCGACGACGATCACCTCGAGCTTGTCCTTGGGGTAGTTGCAGGCCGCCACCGAGCGGATGCTGCGGCCCACCATCGCGCCTTCGTTGAAGGCGGGAATCACCACCGTCACCTTCGGCCACTCGACGCCTTCCGGCGCCACGAACTGGCGGTAGCGCATCCACAGGATGCTCAGGAGCCCGGTGTAGATGGCCTGGATGATGGCGATCGCCCCGAACGGATGGGACGCCATCGCCAGCGCCACCGAGGTGGCGTTCTCCATCGACTCGTTGCTCCAGCCGAGCCACACCAGGCTCACCACCGCCCCGAAGAGCGGCGCGGCGCCGGCCACCCGGCTGCGGAGCTGCTTGATGCGCGAGGTCACGGGCTTCGTCCGGCCTTGAGAATGCGCCGGAGCACGCCGTCAGGCAACGTGAAGGCCTCCGGCGAGGTGAGGTCGCCGTGCGCCTCGAGCAGCTTGGTGGTGGCCAGGATGCGCACCGTCACCGTGGCCGCTTCCTGCGCGCGGCGCTTGAGCTCCGCCGGCGGCAGGTGGCCCTTGAGGCCGGAGACCTCGAAGCGCTCCAGCACCTGCGCTTCGACCAGCTGCTGCAGCCGGGTGGTGCTCACCTTGTCCGCCTGGGCCAGCGCGCGCAGGAGCACCCCGGCGGAGGTCTCGGCCTGGGCGATCTCCGACTCGACCCACACGCGCAGCGGCGAGCCTTCCTGCTCCTCGCGCCGCACCGCCTCGCGCGCGCCTTCCACGCCGATGCGCATCGCCCCCAGCGCGCCGTGCCGCGCCCGGTCGGAGTCGTAGAGCTCGAGCACCGAGGTGCCGAGCCGCCGCAGCAGGAGCGGCACGCCGTGCGAGGCCTTCACCAGGATGTCGAGCGCGTCGTCCTCGAAGCGGATGCCCTGGCGCGCGCCGAGGCCGCGCATCATCGCGTGCGCCGCGTCGTCGTCGAGCGTGGGCACGCAGATCGACGGGAAGGCGCCCATGAGCGACTGGCCGCCCAGCGTCGCCAGCGGCGCCCACAAGAGCGGGTGGAGCGCGGCGCAGAGCATCACGCCCACCGTGTGCCCGGTGTGCGGCGACGACGGCTCCGAGGCGGTGCTGCGCAGCCGCCCCGCCAGCGTGGAGAGCACGTCGAGCGCGCGGCCCAGCTTCTCCGGGTTCGCGGACAGGAGCTGCTCCACCTCGTCGAGCACCAGCACCATGGGCGGCGGCGCGGTGCCGCTCGAGGTGCTGCAGGCGACCGCGAGCTCGCGCAGCCAGGCCGCGAGGGTGGGCGCGTCGAGCTGGCCCTGGGGCACCGGCGGCACCGCGGCGGCGGGGAACTGCGCGGTGGCCGAGTCGGCCAGGCGCATCACCAGCGTGCGGAGGATCGCCTCCACCGCGACCGCGGGCGTCTCTCCGAAGGTGATCTCGTGGTGGAAGCCGGCGAGGTCCACGTAGGCGGTGGGGCCGGGCGTGCGGCGGGCGACCTCCAGCGCGAGCGACGACTTGCCGAAGCGGCGCAGGCCGGTCACCACCACCCAGTTGCCGGCGCGCGCCTCGGTGAGCAGGCCCGCCACCAGCCGCTCGCGGTTCCAGAACTGGCTCGAGCTGCGCACCGGGCCGCGGACCTCGAAGGGGTTGCCGCGCAGGGTGGTGGTCTCCACCAGGTCGAGCAGGTCCTCGTCGCGCGTGGCCCAGGCGAGCCGCGAGATGGGCACCAGCAGCACCTGCACCGCCTTGGTGCCTCCGCGCGCCGCCCAGTCGAGCGTGCCGCGCACCGCGCCCAGGTCGGGCAGCGCGTCGTCGTCGTGGAGCAGGAACACCACCCGGGTGTCCTCACGCAGCGCGGCCGAGGCGGCGTGATTCACGTCGGCCTCGCGCACCACCGCGGCGTCGGGGGCGATGACCGCGCAGGCCATCGGGCCCCAGCGTTCCCAGGCGGGCGTCTTGGGGAGCGCCACCCGCAGCAGGTCGTGCCGCGACGGGAGCACGAAGCGCCACGGGTCGGGCTCCACCTCGAGCCCCAGGCCTTCGAGCTGCTCGCCGGCGGAGCGGCGCGCCTTGCCGAAGCGCAGCCGCGCGGATCGCATGCGGGCGAGCCAGGACGCGAGCGACACCAGCGCTGCCAGCACGCCGGCGCCGAGCCAGGTGTAGCGGCGGTGGCTCGCCCAGCTGCGCTGGAGGTCGAAGAGCGCGTCGCAGTCGTAGCGGCTTCCGGGGCCGAGCTCCTGGCACTCCTCGCAGCGCGCGCCCGGCAGACCCAGCGCCTGGCACGCCGACTCGCGGTTGAGCTGCCGGGAGACCCACGCGGTGTACGGCCGCGCCTGCTGGTAGCGCACCTGCTCCGCGGGCACCGTGCCGGTGGCGTCGAGCCGCCAGATGCCGGAGCCCACCGGCTCACCGAGGTCGCGGGCCACCGAGGCCAGGGCCACCAGCGACTTCTCGAACGACTGGCCGGTGCCATGGCGCTCGTCGCAGGCGGAGCGGAGCTTGGCGAGCTCGGTGGGGCTGTCGCTGCGGTCGACCTTCACCATCTCCTGCGGCGACGGCGGGTGGCTGAAGTCGTCGGCGATGGTGACGGTGGCGCCGCTCCACAGCAGGGAGGCGACGTGCTGGCAGGCCTCGAGCTCGGGGGGCGCGTCGGCGGGCGGCTGGGGGTGGCTCCAGCGGGAGATGACGCTGATGGCCTCGGGCCGCTCGAGGCCGCAGCCGTCGGCCTGCAGGTGCTGGAGCGCCCGCACCGCGCGCGCGCAGCGGTCGACCGGGTCGCCGTCGTGGACGAAGCCGGCGAAGCGGTCGACCAGCGACACCGCGCGGGGCGGCACGGTGGTGGCGTCGGGCAGGTGCTTGGTGGCCCAGGTGCGGTACGAGTCGGAGCCGTCGAGGTCGGCGAGGAAGCAGAGGAACAGCTTGCTGCGCGCGGCCGACGCCAGCTCCCCCAGCGGCCCTTGCGCGTTCTCGCGGTGGCTCACCGGGAAGTCCTGCAGCCAGGCGCGCACGGTGTCGGCGTTGACGCCCGCGCACGGCGTGGCCCACATCTCCTCCACGCGGCGGCGGATGATGAGCGGCCCGGTGTTGTCGAGCAGCTCCACCAGCTGGCGGGCGCGAGAGCATTCCGGCGGAGAGATGCGCTCGTCGCAGTTCGACAGCTCGAGGTACGAGAGCGTGAGGCGCAGCGCGGCGGTGAGCGGCGGCCCCGCGGGCCCGGGCGGGTCGGGGTGCTCGGCCCGCGCCTCGCTGATGAAGGCCTCGGGCAGCGGCCCCGAGGACGCGAAGAAGGCGTCGACCGCCACCGGCCCCTGGGACTTGAGCTTGGCCCACGTGGTGGGCGCGGTGAGCTTGAGGGCCGAGATGAGGAGCCGCCGGTTCCACAAGGGCGCGCCGGTGCGTGCGCCCAGGAGCCGGGTGAGGTGGCGCTCGGACTCGGAGGTCCCGCCCACGCGCGGCAGCGCATCGGAGGTGCCGGTGGCGTACTCGTCGAGCTGCACCACCGCGCGGCTGAGCACGTTCCAGGTGTCGACGAGCTCCTGCAGCTTGCGCTGGGTGTCGGGCGGCACGCAGGTGCCCAGGGGGCGGGCGGTGCCCTGGAGCAGGGATGCGGCGAACACCGCGGCCTCGCGGCAGCGCTGGTCGCTCGCGGCCACGCAGGCGTCGAGCCTGGAGGCGCTCGACTGCTGCTTGTCGTGGCTGTCGCGGAGCTCGGCCTCGCAGCGTTCGCGGGCCGTGGCCAGGGTGCGCGAGGTGTCGGTGCAGGCGGTGAGGGTGTGGCGGGTCTCGGCGAGGCGGGCCTCGAGGTCCTGACAGAACACGCCGCCGTCAGGCGCGGCCATCGCGCTGCTGACCCACAGGGTGAGGACCGACAGGACCTGCCGCATCTGGCGGGGGCCCAAAGAGCACGTTCGGCGCCCGTTGGAAACGGGGTCTTGCAGGGGTAGGGGAGGGGTCCGATGTTTCCGCTCCCCCCCTCCTTGAAGCGTGGCCTCGGCGCCGGGGCCTGGGCGACCATGCTCCTGGCCCTGGCCTGTCTCCCGTCGCGGCTGGAGACGGCCATTCGCGGCCGGGGGACCTTGCTCGAGAAGACCGGGCGGACGCTGGCCGGGGCGGTGCTCGACCTCTCGGCGAGCGGGTACCTGCTGGCCATCGCGGTGGGGCTCTTGTCGCTGCTGCTGTCGCTCGCCTTCCGGGGGAAGAAGAGCATCTTCTGGCAGCGCATCGGGCCGTTGCTGGTGGCGCTCCCGGTCGGCATCGCCCTCGGCGTCTTCGCCATCATCGCCGAGGAGGTGAAGTTCGAGCGCGGCGCCTTCCCCACCATGTTCGACCTCGCGGAAGGCGGCGGCAACGCGTCCTTCCTCGAAGGGCTGCTGGGGTACATCCGCTACGCGCGCATCTGGGTGTCGCTGCTGGTGGGCGCGGTGCTGCTGGGGCTCGCGCTGTGGACGGCGGTGCGGCGCTCGCGCAGCGACCTCGAGGCGCGGACCTGGGGCGGCTGGGCCGTGGGGCTCGTCGTCTCGCTCACCCTGGGGGTCTTCGCCGGGCAGCTCGCGGCGCGGCTCCAGGCCGTGGCGGCCAACGCCTTCAGCCCGGCAGCGCTGGGCGACCCGCTCACCGGCGTCATCGAGAGCTCGGTGGATCTGCTGCAGCACCGCGACGCGGCGACGCCGAGGGACCTCATCTTGAAGGTCGAGCTGCCGGCGAGCGACGAGGCGGTGGGCTCGGGCCGCATGGGGTGGCCGCCCAAGCGGGACGCGCAGGGCACCTGCTGGCCGCACCCGCACGCGCGCCCGATGGAGCCTCAGCGCGAGTGGACGTCGAAGCGGCCGCCGGGGGCGAAGCTGATCGAAGCGCTGCAGGACGTGTCCAAGGCGCTCTTCTCGCCGGCGCAGCCCAACGTGGCGGTGTTCCAGCTCTCGCTCGAGAGCTACCGCGCCGACGACCTCCAGGCGCTCAACCCGGCCGCGGCGCGCGAGCTCGATCCCTTCACCAACGGGCTCTACGAGTCGGCCGGCCGCGGAGGGTCGGAGGGCGTGCTCGGGAGTACCGGCATGTTCCAGGCTGGGGTGCGCACCGCGCAGGGCCTGGGCGCCTTCACCTGCGGCGTGGGGACGCTGCCGTACAACCTGGCCATCACCCGCGACCTCTTGCCCTTCCCGCTGCGCTGCACCGGGGACCTGCTGCGCGAGGGCGGCTTCCACGGCCGGTTCCTCTACGGGTCGGACCCCACCTTCGACGAGATGAAGAAGTTCCTCATGGAGCACGGCGTCGACGAGGTCATCTCCCAGGACGAGCTGCCCGAGAAGCTGCCCAAGGGCGTGTGGTCGGGGCTGACCGACCTCACCATCTTCCACGAGGCGGCGAGCCGGGTGGCCAAGGCGGTGGAGACGGGGCCGCAGTTCGCCTTCGTGATGTCGCTGTCCAACCACTCGCCCTTCACCCCGCCGGAGGATCTCCCCAAGGAAGTGACGGAACGGGTGGTTCGCGCGCGCAAGACGGTGCCCAATCGTGCCGACGACGACGACCAGCGCCGCCTCATCGTCCACTCGTACACCGACTACGCGCTGGAGCACTTCTTCCAGGAGCTGGAGACGAGCGGGCTCGCCGAGCGCTCCATCGTGGTGCTGGGCGCGGACCACTCGACGGGCGAGGGGTACGTCTGGGGGCCGTTCGACCCGGAGACCGACGCGGCGAAGACGCAGATCCCGTTCCTCATCGTGATCCCCAAGGCGTTCCTGGAGAAGGCGGTCGATCGCCCGGCGCTCGAGGCGGCGCTCGCGCGCGCGCAGCAGGAACTCGAAGGCTCGGTGCTCTCGCAGAACGACGTGCCGACGCTCTTGCTCGCGCTCCTGTCGGCGCACCCGGGGCTGCAGAAATTGCCGCCCGAGGCGCGCTGGCACTCGATGGGGGGGCAGGTGACGAGCCCCTGGTTCGTCCCGGGCGGAGAGCCGGAGACTGCGATCATCGGCATCAACGGCGTGAGCGAGTTCTACGCCATGGACAAGGAAGGCAACCGGCTGGGCGGCTACGAGGACTCGGTGTTCCTCAAGACGCGCGCCGACCGCTACCGCGTCACGCCCCGGCTGATTCCCATCGCCGCCACGCTGCGCGACGCGATGCTCGAGCCGAAGGCGTGCAGCCCCGTGGCGCCGTAGTGCCGCTACCGCTCCACGCTGGTCAGCGCGCCCTTCGCGCCGGGGAGCACCGCGACGCCGACCAGCCCCTGCGGCGTGGACAGGCTCCACTCCGAGAAGTCGCCTGCGCCGGGGCGAACCTCGAGCGTCCACTTCGTCGCATCGACGGCGGTCCACCGGCGCACCACGTGGCCTTCGGCTTCGCGCAGGGTGAGCTGGGTTCCGTCGAGTTCGACCTGGTAGCCGCGGCAGGCCTCGCCCATGCACCACTGCAGCGCGCGCGTGCCTTCGCCGTCGAGCGTCTGCGCCGGGCCGGAGGACCAGTGGCCTGCATCGTCGCGCTGGAGCGTCTCCGGGAAGAACACCTCGTCGGCCTTGGCGAACGACGCCAGCCAGCTCTGCTCGAGCTGGGGGCCGGTCTGGGAGTGGTAGTCGGCGATGAGGGCTTCCTTCGCGCGGCCGTCGGCGGGGAAGCGCTCCGACGGCAGGTACGCTTCGAGCGGCGCGGGGAGCAGGGGCACCTTGGACTCCGGTGACAGCTCGACCTGGCAGTCGCCCGGCCAGCAGTTGCCCTGGTGGACAACGGAGCGGTGGACCGTCACCGGCCCGCGCTTGAGGCCTTCGAGCGCGCGGCGGAAGTACGCGTAGGTCGCGGCGTGGTCGGGGTGTTCGTCGATGGGGTGGGGGAGCACCACCTCGCGGGGCTGGAGTCGCTCGAGCACCGCGGTGAGGTCGCCGAGGAGCGCCTTCGCGGTGAGTGGTGCGGGGACGCCGGTGCGCCGGGTGTGCTCATCGGGGTGGCCGGCGCCGCGCGCGGGGAGCGTGGTGTTGGCGCGCCCGCAGCTGCCGTCGGGGTTGCGCCGCTCGATGGGGGGCAGCGGATTCTCTCCGAGCTTGGGGAGGTAGCCGTCGGGGTAGCCGAGGAAGTGGATCTGCGCCTCGGTGACGCCCAGCGAGCGCATCGCCTGGATGGTCTCCTGCTGGCGCAGCAGGCCGTCGCGCGCGCAGGTGTAGTCCCCGTTGGTCATCAGCACCACGGCCACGCTCTTGCCGTCGCGCACCGCGCGGCCGAGGAGGCCTGCCGCCATCAGCACCTCGTCGTCGGGGTGGGGGGCGAGGACGAGGAGGTCCACCGGGCCGTCGGAGCGCGCGCCGGTGCTGCGCCAGCAGCCGGCGGTGGCGAGGAGGGCGGTGAGGGCGAGGACCGGGCGCAACAGCGGCGAGGTGAAAGCACGGCTTTCCAGCGCTCGCAACGGCGCGCGCCTTCCCGTAAGCACCGCGGGCGATGGAAGCGCCCACGGGCCACGACGCGCTGGTGCTGGGAACGCCCGAGGCCATCGTCCTCGACGGCGCGAACGCGGTCATGTCCGACCCCCGGGCGCACTTCCCGCGCGCGCAGCTCTCGCTGGGCCTCGCGGGGGTGGCGCTGGTGGTGGGGCTGCTCTTCCTGCGGCGCCGGCCTCGGGCGCTCGCGCTGCTCCTCGCGCTCTCGGCGATTCCCGGGCTGGTGCAGGTGCTCTCGGCGCGGGCGGATGCTCCGGGGCGGAGGGCCGAGCTCGCGGGCGCGATCCACGTCACCCTGGATGACCTTCAGGCGAAGGCGCCGTGGCCTGGGCCGGTGCGCGTGGTGCACGAGGAAGACGACGTGCTGTTTCCGCTCGTCCGGTACGCGGTGCCCACCCGGCCTCCCATCGAGGGACCAGCGGTGGAGCTGGAGGCGTACGCGGGCCCGCTGGGCGCGGGGTGCGCCATCGACGGGGTGAGCGGCCACGTGGTGTGCGGAGCGAAGCCGTGAGTCACGCGCTCGCCGGCCTGGCGCTGATTCACCTGCTGGGGGCGCTGGTGCGTGCGGTGACGAATCCGCGGAGCCTCCTCGCGGAGCTGAAGGGTGGGCTGGTCTCTCCGAGCTCGGTGTGGCTCGGGCTGGCGGTGCTCTGGTGTGTGTCGCTCGGGAGTTCGGGCGTCGTGCTGGGCGTGGGGTTCGGCTTCGCCGCGCTGCTGTCCCGGCCGGGGGAGCGGGCCCGGCTGCCCTGGGCGCTGCTCGTGGTGTTGACGACCTTGGCGCTGCTGCGGCCGTTCACTCCCACCCAGTGGGACGAGTTCGTGTGGCTGGCGAAGGCGCGCCTGGAGTCGCTGCACTTCGGCGCGGGGGTGAGCGCGGCGCTCGATCCGGCGCAGCATCTCATTCCCGTGGGCTACCCCCCGCTGTGGCCGGCGGCGGTGGGCTGGGTGTCGCTCGGGCACGATGCGCTGGAGACGCACACCTTCGCGGCGGCGTTGCTGGTGGTGCTCGCGCTCGGCGTGGCGCTCGAGGCGTGGGCGCCCCACTTCGATGGCCGTCGTGCGCTGCTCGTCGTGGGCGCGGTGCTGATGACTCCGCTGGTGTGGATCCACCTGCGCAGTGTGTACGTGGACCTTCCCGTCGGGCTGCTCGCGCTGGCGCTGCTGGGGCACCTGCTCGCGGAGGCTCCGCGGCCGCAGGCGCTGGCGATCGCGTTGGTGCTGGCGGGGCTCAAGGATGAAGGGGTCACGCATGTGCTCGCGGTGTCCGCCGCGGCGTTCATGGTGGGGCAGCGCGGGCTGAGGCGGTCGATCCCGGCGCTGCTCGCTCTCGGCGCGGTCTGGACCTGGCGTTCGCTGGCCACGGCGCACGGAGTGGCCAACGCGGACCACGCCTTCACGGCGCCGGCGTGGGGCTGGCTGCCTCAGCTCGGGCAGCTCGTGGTGCTGCACGCGAGCGATGTCTTCTCGTGGGGCGTGTTCTGGGCGCTGGTGGTGGCGGCGATGGTGCGCGCGCCGCAGGAGCGATCGGCGCGGGCGCTGCGGCTCGCGATCGTGCTCAACCTGGGGTTCATCGCCGCGGCGTTGCTGGTGGGGCCGGAGCGGGTGAGGGTGTTCGCGGAGAACGGCACGCTGCTCAATCGGCTGTTGATGCAGGTGTGGCCTGCGGCCGCGGCGCTGGTCGCGCTCCAGCTGGCGCCGAGCGGACGGGCGGGCACCGTTCCGGCCTGAGGAGCAGTTCCAAGGCTCCAACCCGCACTACTTCCCAGCGCGCCACGCCCTCTGAATTCTCCCCAGCCCCGGCAAGCACTCCGGCGTCACGACCGCCACCCCTCTCGGCAGCTTCGCCACCACCTCGACCCTCACGCACTGGTGACTCACCCCGGTGGCCATCGGCGTGCCTCCCCCTCTGGTGTCCCGGTAGCTCCCGCTCGTGTCCGAATCGTACGAGAGCAGCACCTCGCTGCCCCCATCCGTCGGCCCCACCAGCCACACCTTCACGTCCCTCGGCCTCACCACCGTCGCCGACTCACTGGTCGACCAGCTGTTCGCGGTCGCCACCGACACCAGCAGCCGCTCGAACGGCTCGGCCGGCATTCCCACGAGCCGGGTCGCGGTGGTGCACGGCGACGGAGCAGGAACGGCAGGCTCGGGGCAGCTGAAGTTGCCGCTCCCACCGACGACGCCGGTGGTTGGCCCGCCGAGACCGATCCCGACCTCCGGGACCCCCGCGTCCACGACGGCCACCGGCTCCACCGTGGCCACGGACCCGGCGTCAGGCGCCGCGGCCTTCGGCTTCGAGCAGGCGACCCACGCGAGCGCCGCGAGGACGAACCACCTCACGAGAGGTGCTGCACCGTGCGGTCGACCAGCCCGAAGAACGCGCGGATCGACTTGTCGAGGTGGGGCAGGGGGGTGTCCTCGATCTTGGTGTGGGACACACCGGGGGACGACTGGGCGAAGACCATCGCCGTCGGCACCACGGCCGCCATCTCCGCGGCGTCGTGGAGCGGGCCGCTGGGCAGCTCGGGGGCGCTCCCCGAGACCTCCTTCACGGCCTCGGCGACGAAGCCGGTGAGCGTCTCGTCGAAGATGCGCGGGGTGATGTGGAGGAGCGGGCTCCAGCTCACCTTCACCTTGTGCTTCTTCGCCGCGGCCGCGGAGGCCTTCTTCGCCCCCTCCAGCATCTTCTTGAGCACCTTCGCATCGAGCGCGCGCAGGTCGATGGAGACCTCGGCCCGTCCGGGCACCGCGGTGACGAAGTTCGGCTCCACCTTGACCACGCCGACGGTGGCGACCACGCGGGTGCGCGGCGTCTTGCCCGACAGCTTCACCGCCACTTCCTGAGCGCTGAGCGCGAACTGCGCCGCGGCGAGGAACGCGTCCTGCCGCAGATGGAGTGGCGCCGCCCCGGAGTGCGCGGCCTGACCCTTGAACGTCAGCTGATGGCGCTCCACGCCCATCGTGCCGAGCACCACACCCACCGGCTTCTTCATCGACTGCAGCACCGGGCCCTGCTCGATGTGCAGCTCGAGGTACGCCTTGGCCCGCTTGCCGTCGAAGTACTGCCGGGCCGTCTTCATGCCGTCGAGCGTGATGCCGTTCTCCGCCAGCGCATCGGGCAGCTTCACGCCGGCGCGGTCCACCAGGTGCGCGAGCTCCTGGTGCGGATCCAGCGCCCCCGCGGAGGCCGCCGAGCCGGTGAGGCTGCGCCCGAAGCGGGCCCCTTCCTCGTCCGCCCAGTCCACCAGGTGGAGCGTCAGCGGCGGCGGAGTCCCCGCCTCACGGTAGCGCCGCAGCACCTCGAGCCCCGCCAGCACGCCGAGGCAGCCGTCGAGCCATCCGCCTCCGGGGACCGAGTCCAGGTGACTGCCGAGCACGATGCTGTCGGCCGATTTCCCCGGCAGCGTGGCCCACAGGTTGGCGGCGCCGTCCCGCTCGGTGGTGAGCCCCAGCTCCTGCACCTTGCCGGTGAACCACTCGCGCGTCTTGCGCCACACCGGTCCCCACGCGACCCGCTGCGCGCCGCGCTCGTCGGAGGTGAGGTCGCGCAGCTCGTTGAGGTCCGCGATGACACGCTGGGCCGAGGCCTTGGGCGAAGTGCTCATGGGCTGCGCTCCAAGCACCAAAGGGCGGCTGGCCGCAAGCGGCTACACCGACAGCAGCACCGCATCGGCCGGCTGCCCCGTCGCCGCGCGGATGGCCGTCGCGTACACCGTGAGCTGCGACTCGTAGGCGCTCTGGCCTTCCTCGAGCTCGAAGTCGGTCTTGAAGTCCACCACCGTCCAGCGCCCGGCCTCCTCGAACGCGAGGTCCGCCACGCCTTCCGCCAGCCGCCCGTCGGGCAGGGGCAACACCAGCGGGACCTCCCGCCGCACCTGGGTGGCCTTCGCCGCGCGCCGCAGGAGCGGGTGCTCGAGCGCGGCCTGCGCGGCCTCCACTGCCGCGGTGGCCTCCGACTCCGGCGCCCCCAGCCGCTTGGCCGCCGCCGACGCGAGCGCGCCCAGCGGGGCCTTCCCGCCCAGCGGCGCCTGCGCCAGCACCAGGTGCACCAGCGCGCCGAAGCGCCGGCCACGCGGGCGCCCCTGCCGCTTGGCCGAGGTGACCTCCAGCGGCACGCGCTCGGGGGGCACACCCGCCTTCGCCCCTGCCACCACCTGCACACTGGCCCGCGAGGCCTCCTGGATGAGCGTCTCCCGCGCCGAGCGCCACGCCTCGTAGTCCGCGAGCGACTTCGCCGCCGCGCCCTGGCCGTCCTCGCGCAGCACCTCGTTCTGCAAGAGCCCCGAGGCGTGCTCGCGGTTGAGCTCCAGCGCCGCCGGGTCCCACCACACCACCTCGTGCGCGCCCACCTGCGGCTTGTGCAGCCCGGGCGACACCGGCACCAGGCCCACGTGATCCGCCGGAAGGTCGAGCACCGAGTCCGGACCGAAGGCCGGGCACCCCGGCGCAGGCTTCGGCGTCCGGCGCGCCATCGGGTCCGGGTAGAGCACCGGGTGCAGCACCGACACCCAGCCCTCGCTCGCCGGAGGCGTCGGCCACTGCTCGGTCCCCACCACACCCACCACCAAGAGGTCCCGCGCGCGCGTCGCCGCCACGTACGCGTGGCGCAGCCCTTCCTCGCGGTCGCGCTGCAGCGCCTCCTCGCGGTGCTCGAGGAGCTCCACCGGGACACACCCCGCGAGCGGCTCGGCCCACAGGCGCAGCTCGGGGTCCACCCACTGCGAGGGCTGCTGGTGGCTCAGCGGCGCGCCCGGGTCGGCGAGAATGACCACCGGGAACTCGAGGCCCTTGGCGCCGTGCACGGTCATCATGCGCACGCCTTCGCTGCCCTCCTCGACGATGGGGGCCTCGGGCGCCTCGCCGCGCTCTGCCTGCCGGCCGAGCAGCTCCACGAAGCCGCGGAACGAGGTGCCTCCGCTGCCTTCGAACTGCCGCCCCAGCTCCGCGAGCTGCGCGAGGTTCGCCAGCGCCTGCTCGCCGTTGGTCCAGAACGCCACCCCGGCATGCGCGCGGGTCGCGGCGAGCAGCTCGGCGAAGGTCTCCCCGATGGAGCGCCGGTTGCGCTCCCGGTGCAGCGTCTTGAGCACCTTGAGCGCCGCGGCGACTTCCTGCGCGGCAGGCTCCAGCGCGTCGACCTCCACCGGCCGGAACGGGTGCAGCGAGCCCACCGCCGAGCGGTAGACGAGGAGCGCGTCGTCGTGCAGCGCGAAGAACGGCCCCTTGAGCGACGCGTAGACCGCGAGCTCGTCGTCGGGCCACTCCACCGCCTCGAGCACGTTGCGCAGCGCGAGCACCTCTTCGCGGCCGTGCAGGCTGCGCCCTCCGACCAGCACGTGAGGCAGCCCGCGCGCCTCCAGCGCCTGCGTGTAGTGCGAGGTCGCGTCGTCGCCGCCCTGGCGGAACCGCTTGAAGAGGATGCACACGTGCCGCGCCGCCACCGGCACCTCGGCGACGCTGCCGTCGGCCTGCGCCTCCGCCACCTTCCACCCCGAGCGGTTCACCAGGAAGTCGATGAAGGCCGCCACCGCGTCCGCGTACGACTCCTGCACGCACGCGCCCTTGAGCTTCCCGTACTCGCTGTACGGGCGCGGCGCGGGCAGGGCGACGAGCGACGGCTGGCCCGCGATGCCGGTGCGGAAGCGCGTCAGCGGCACGTAGCGCGCCTGGGTGAGGAGCCGGCCCTGGTCCGCCTGCACCATCGCGGGCGCGAAGGCGGCGTTGATGGCCTCCTGCAGCGCGGGCGCGGCCCGGAAGCTGGTGGTGAGGTCGAGCAGCACGGCGCCGCTCGCCATCAGCCGGGCCTTCACCGCCTCGTAGAGCGCCACGTCGGCGCGGCGGAATCGGTAGATGCTCTGCTTGGGGTCGCCGACGATGAAGAGCTTCCCCGGCACCGGCCGCGCGCGCTCGGCGTCGGTCTCACCGGGGTCGTCGGCGGCGAGCAACCGCAGGATGTCCGCCTGGATGGGGTCGGTGTCCTGGAACTCGTCGACGAACAGGTGGGTGAAGCGCTCCTGCAGCTCCTGGCGGACCGCGGCGTTCTCCACCAGCAGCTTCTTGAGCCGCAAGAGCAGGTCGAAGAAGTCGAGCCGCCCGGCGCCGGCCTTCTCGTCCTCGTAACGCTGCACCAGCGGCCAGAGGTCGTCGTGCAGACACGCCGCGAGGTCCGCGTTCGCGGCCTCCAGGAAGGCATCGAGCTCGTCGCGCACCGCGTCCCGCTCGGCCACCACCTCGGCCTTGTCGCGGCTGCCGTACTTCTTCCCGTAGCCGTTCTCCTTCCAGCCCCAGTCGCGCCGCAGCTCGCCGAGCGCGGCCTCCAGTCCGTCGTGGTCGCGGGCCGCCACCGCCTCGCGGTGGACGACGTCGTCGGTGAAGCGCTGCACCTCGGCGAACAGCTTGCGCAGCCGGTTGGCCGGGTTCCGCTCCAGCGCCGCGAGTGCGCCGAGCCGCTGCAGCTTGGGGAACAGCGCGTCGATGGCCCCGGTGCGGTCGAAGGGGTCGCGGCGCCACGGGTGCTCGAAGTCGCGGTGCTCGCGCAGCCGCCCCGCCGCGGCCCGCAGGGACTCGCGCGGCGGGAGCTTCTCCCGGCCGAACGGCGGCCGGCGCAGGAAGCGGCGCACGCCCTCCGGCGGGTTGGCGAGCACCTCCTGCAGCCAGCGGTCGAACGCGGCGTCGAAGAGCGCCAGCGCCTCCGGCTCCTTCGCCACCTCGAACACGGGGTCGACGCCGGCCTCCACCGGGCGCTCGCGCAACAGGTCGCTGCAGAGCGCGTGGATGGTGCCGATGCGCGCGACCTCCAGCTCCTCCAGCGCCAGGGTGAGCGCCCGCTGCGGGGGGCTCCCCGGCGCTTCCTTCCCCCGCGCCACCTCGAGCGCACTGCGCAGCCGCAGCTTCATCTCGCCCGCGGCCTTCTCGGTGAAGGTGACGGCGATGATCTGCCCCAGCCGCGCGCGGCCGGAGCGCACCAGCGCGACCACCCGGCCGACCAGCGCGGTGGTCTTCCCGGTGCCCGCGGCGGCCTCGACCACGAAGGTGGTCTCCAGCTCCTCGGCGATGCGGCGGCGGGCCTCGGCGTCGGCGAGCGGCGTCATTGGAGGCTCCTGAGCTTCTGCAGCGCCTCGAGCTCCTGGCGAGACTTCTTGCGCGCGCGGCGCTCCTCGTCGGGGCCGCACACCGCGCGGAAGTCGCAGTAGGTGCACTCGTTGGTGGCCGGCGCCGCGGGGAAGAAGCCGCGCGCGAGCGCGTCGCCCACCACGCCGATGGCCTGGGTCGCGGCCTCGCGCGCGGCCGCGTCGAGGGGAATGGCCACCTTGGTGAACTCGCCGGCCTGGGTGCAGTACCAGAGCGCGCCGCCGCGCACCGTGGCGCCCGGGAAGAGCTTCTCCAGCGCCAGGGAATAGAGGATCGGCTGCAGCGCCTTGCCGCCGCCCACCCGCGTCCCCGTCTGCGCGCGCTGCTTGCCCGTCTTGTAGTCGGTGGCCGTGAGGTTCCCTTCGCCCGAGCGCTCCACCAGGTCGATGGAGCCACGCAGCTGCAGGCCCCCCGGCAAGAGCATCGGCTCCGGGCGGCTGTCCGGATCCTGCTCCGCGCGCGTGCCCAGCCCGAAGGAGAGCTCGAAGCGCCACGGCTCCACCTGGTGGAGGATGGCCGCGTCCACCGTGTCGTTGAACCACCGGCGCACGTCGGCGCGGATCGACTCCACCCCGTCGCGCCAGATGCGGTCGATGGCCGGGTGGTAGGTGTCGTGCAGCTCGGAGGCGACCTGGTCCACCACCGTGTCCACCAGCGCGAGCCCGTGCGCGCGGTCCGCTTCCTTCGGGGGCTGCCGGCCCTGGTCGCGCAGGGTGGTGAGCACCCGGTAGAGGATGGTGTGCACCATCGAGCCGCGCTGGAGCGGGTCGAGCTGCTCGATGGCCGCGGCCTCCTGGCGCGGGGACAGCCGCACCACCGCGCTCAGGTGGAACTTGTACGGACACGCGGCGTAGTTCTGCAGCGCGGTGGCCGAGAAGGAACGCGCGGTGAGCTGGTGCGGCGCCAGCGCGGCGAGCGCCTGCGGGCTCGGGCTCACCAGCCCGTCGGCGCCGTTCCACTTCTTGGTCCAGCGCGCGTACCGCAGGCGCAGCGCCCGGGCGAGCGCGGGGTTCACCTGGGTGAGGTAGCGCGCCTCGCCGGTGTGGCGGTCGCCGCTGCGGTCGCGGAAGAGGCGGTCGAGCAGCGAGAGGTCGCGCTCCGCGTCGTCCACCGCGGTGGCGCTGTCCTTGGGCGCCGGCCAGCCGACCCGCGCCTCCACCGCCTGCTCGGTGCGCCGCGCGAGCGCCTCGTAGGCGGGCAGGGTGCCTTCGGCCGCGCGCAGCGCCTCCAGCGCGTAGAAGCTGGGCACGCGGGGCCGGCCTTCGAAGGCGTCGAGCCGCGGGTAGGAGAAGACGAGCTGCCGCTCCGCCGCGCCCACGCCGAGCTGCAGCTGGAGGCGCTCGAAGGCCACCCGGTCGTGCTCCGTCTCCAGCGCGCCGCCGAGCTTGGCGCGCGCGCGGTCGGGCATCAGCGGCTCCTCGCGCACCTTCTGGGGGAAGACGCGCTCCGCGAGCCCCGGGAGGTAGACCACCTCGAAGCTCAAGCCCCGCGCCGCCTCGATGGGCCCCACGAAGACCTGGCCGAAGCGGTGGTGGTCGGGCCGGCGGGTGACCTCGAGCAGGCGCTGGGAGAGCACGCGCCGGACCTCGGACAGGCCCACCGGTCCCACGCTCCCCATGGGCGCGAGCTCGGCGAGGAGCGCCAGCACCCGCTCGGGGCGCCGCAGCGCGCGCGAGGCCAGCCGGCCGAGGGCCTCGAGCCACTCGCCCCAGGGCGCGTCGGAGGGCAGGGCAGCCAGCTCGTCGAGGAGCGGGAGCGCGAAGGCGCGCAGCACCTTCAGGTCGTCGAGCGTGCGGTCGAGCGAGGCGGCGCGGCCCTCGGACACGTCGGGCGCGGCGCGCAGTGTGCGCAGCGAGGTCTCCAGGCCATCGAGCCGGCGCTCCCAGCGGTCGCGGCCCCCGATGACCGCGGCGTCCACCAGCAGGCGCTCCCACCGCCGCGGCGAGCGCAGCCGGCCCTGAGCCACCGGCGCCTCGGGCAGGCTCTCGTCCTCCTCCGGCGCCACCGCCTCGTCGAGCGCGGGCACCTCGTCGAGCTCGGCGGGCGCGGCGGCCACGAAGCGCTCGCCCGCAGGCACCGCAGCCGGCGCGGCCCGGTCGAGCGCGGCCCGGGGCACCTCGCCCAGGGAGGCGTACTCGGCGAAGCGGGTGGCGGACAGGTTCTCCGCGGCGCAGGCCAGCAGCGCGAGCATGGCGCGGGCCGACGGGTCGGGCGCGCGCACCCCCTTGGCGAAGTACGCGGGGATGCCGGCGCGGCGCAGCGCCTCCGCGAGCGGCGCGCGGTAGGCCGCCGGGGCGCGCAGGAGGATCGCCTGCCGGTCGAACGGGGTGCCCGCCTTGGCGCGGCGGTGAATCAGCCGGGCGATCTCGAGGCACTCGCGCAGCTCGCCGGGGGCCGAGAGCATCGCCACCTCGTCGCCGAGCTTCCCGGGGGGCACGTCGCCGGTGGTGAAGAGGTGCGTCTGCAGCCGGGCGAGGGCGCTCGTGCCGGACGCAGGGCGGTGCTCGACCTTCACCCCGAGGGCGCGCTCCAGGCGCACGCGGCTGCGCTCGTCGCCGGTCGGCACGGTGGCCAGCACCGGCGAAGACGCGGCGGCGAGCGCGTGGACCAGCGCTTCCTCGCGCGCGGTGGTGAGCGCCACGTCGAGGAGCAACAGCGGCGCCTTGGCCAGCGGAGCGTCCTTGGCGAGGTCGAGCCAGATGGCGCGGTCGGCGAGGCCTGCGTCAGCGAGGGCGGCGGCGAAGGCCTTGGCGGCGCGGGCGAGGTCCGCGTCGAGCTTGCTGACGGGCACGTTCTGCAGCCGCACCTCGGTGACGAGCTGCTCCAGCGCGCGCGGGAGCCCGGGCCGGTCTGCCACCTGCGCGAGGCGGCCGAGCTGGTCCTTGGCGTCGAGCGCGTGGACGACGCGGGCCCACACGGCCTCCAGCGCGAGGCGCGAGGCGGGCGCCCAGCCCTTCTCGGCGAGCGCGGGCGCCGCGAGCTCCAGCGCCAGCGCATCCAGCGTGCGCCGCTGCCAGCCGAAGAGCGCGCCGCGCTTGGCGGCGACGGTGCGCGTCAGCTCGAGGCCGCCGTCGAGACTCCCGGCGACGATGAGGAGCGACTCCGACGGCGCACGCGCCTGCAGGAAGGCCAGGCCTTCCGCCTGCCGCGCCGCCGCCGAGGGGCTGTCCACCAGTCGCACGGCCCGGCACTTAAAGCGCTCGGGCCCGCGCGCGCAGCAGCTATCGACTCACGGCGGCGACAGGCGCTTCTCCAGCAGGTCCGCCACCTCGGCCGACTCGTTGGCGACGCGCTGGTTCACCACCGGGCCGCCGAAGTGGTACCCGAAGGCCCGCTGCTCCATCGTCTCTTCTCCGAAGGCGCTGGCGTTGAGGACCGTGGTGGGCCGGCGGGCGTTCTCGTAGCGGCTCAGCCCCTGGATCGACTGGCCCTTGCGGATGGCGCGGGCGCGGGCGCGGTTGGCGATGTGGCACACCGAGCAGTCGAGCGAGTCGGGGTGCAGGTCGGTGAGGGGGTTGTCGACGTCCAGCGAGCGCTGCAGCGCCGCCTGCATCTGCATCGGCGTCGCGTCGAAGACCAGCGACCCGGAGCCGATGCCGCCGTCGGACACGAAGCGCCCGGCCAGAGGCGCCAGCTCGGCCGCCACCTTGGAGCGCGGGGTGGTGCTGAACGGCGCGTCGTTGTTCGCGGTGGTGACCTCGCTGACGCCGCCGTCGAGCCCCGGAATCTGGATCGACGTGTGCGCCCCGGCGTTCACCATGAAGCCGCCGAACTCCCAGGCCACGCCGCGCCCTTCCATGAAGGTCACCTGCCGCAGCGTGTCCGGCCCGGCGAACTCCTTGATCAGCGCCCGGATGCCGTTCGCGTACGCGCCCTGCAGCCCTTCGGACTTCATGCGCGGGCTCACCTGCAGCGACTCCCCGCGCGCCCCCGCCTGGTCCTGGAGCGGCGCCACCCAGCGCGCCGCGAGGTCGTCGAACTGCGCCTGCGTCAGGTCGTAGAGCAGGTGAATCGTGTTGTCGTCGGAGCCCCCGCCGTTCATCCCTTCCGGGTGGGGCTGGGCCACCAGCCGCAGCTGGCGCCGGCACTTCGACGGGTCGCTCTGGAGGAACGCGTGCGTCGGGAAGCACGGGTCGAGCCGAGCCGCCACCACCCGCCACTCGCCGTAGGCCCGCTCGGTCAGCGGGTTGTCGCTGTAGACCGGGATGTCCGCGAACAGCGCCGCCGAGAGCAGCGGCCCACCCTTGCCGGGCTCGTCGAGGTGCAGGAGACCCGGATCCGTCGGGTGCAGGGGCAGGGGAAAGAGCACCGACACAGCATTCACACTCAGCGCCACCGCGGGCGTCGGCCCCGCGTCCCTCGGCCCCGCATCGGTGGGCCCCGCGTCCGTCGGACCGGCATCGATGGGACCTGCGTCCGTCGGCCCCGCATCCGTCGGGCCGGCGTCCGTGGGTCCAGCGTCACCCGCATCCATCCCGCCGGGGGAAACACCGCCACACGCCCAGAGGGCCGACACCGCGATCGCTGCCAGGAGGTTCTTCATCGACGCCGCGCTCTGCATGGTGAGTGCCCCCGCCTTCCTGAATGATTTCAGTGCGGTTCACCCGCCGAAGGTCGCAGCGCTCCCGGTTTTTCGTTGCGCGTCCGGCGGCCTGTCAGGCCTTCAGTGCGCGAGGAAGGCCGACACCACGATGCCCACCGCGGCGATGGCGCTCGCCACGCTCGCCCCGTAGAGCATCTTGGACGCCTGGAGCAGGGCGACACCTGCCAGCACGATCGCCAGCTCGAAGCCGATGGCGCCGTACTCCATGCGGTGCTCGCGGTGCTCGAACATCTCCTGCTCGGCCTCCAGCTTGCGGGCCTCGGCCTGGATCTCCGCCTTCTCCGCCTCGTACTTGGCGATCTCCTCTTCGGCGCCTTCGACCTTCTTCGCGTCTCCGGTCGCCAGGCGGTCGAGCAGCGAGACCTCCAGCCGGCGGAGCATCGCCTTGGTGCCCTTCGCCTGGTAGTAGGCCCACTTCGACGCTGCGTCGTTGGCGTCGAGCAGCGACTTCGAGCGCGAGCTGTTCACCGCCGCGTTGGTGAAGGCCAGCCCCACCGCGTAGATGGCCATGGTGATGGCCACGCGCTTCTGGAATGGGTTGCTCGGGTCTGCGTGGGCGCCGTGTCCGGACATGGCGCGCGTCATACACACTGCCCGGGCCCCCGCCGCCCCAAAAGTGCACTAAGCGACCCGCTCCATGGTCCTCGCCCTGGCCCTCGTCCTGTCCGCTGCGCCCGCCGACGCCCCCGCGGAGCTCGGCGACGACGTGAAGCTCCTCTACCAGGTGGTCACCTGTCAGGACGGCGCGCTCCCCGCGAACGTCGACGCCGCGGTGGTGAAGGCCTACTGCGTGAAGCAGCAGGAGCGCTTCGCCCGCTTCCGCGAACACTGGGGCGCCCGCGCTCAGACCTTCCTCACCTCGCTCGAGCCCAAGGACTTGCCCGCCGAGCTCGTCTACCCGTTCGGCGGTGGCGACCTGATGATGGCGCTCACCGCCTTCCCCGACGCCAAGGTCATCACCACCCTGTCGCTCGAGCTCGCCGGCGACCCGCGCCGCCTGCGCACCCTGAAGGACCCCAAGGCCCTCGAGCAGAGCCTCAAGGCCATCGGCACCGCGAGCGCCTCCACGCTGATCTCCAACGACTCCAAGAGCGTCAACCTCTCCGCCATCCAGCAGGGCGAGCTGCCCGGCCAGCTCTCGATGCACCTCATGGGGCTCGCGCTCTACGACCTGGTTCCCACCCGGGCGCGCTTCTTCCGCGTCGAGCCCGACGGAAGCCTCCACTACTTCTCCGCCGCGGAGATCGAGGCCCTCGGCACCACCACCGCCGCCCAGCTCAAGTCCAACTGGAAGCCGCCCGACTTCTCGCCCGCCTTCGCCAACGTGGAGCTGGAATTCGTGCCCCGCGCGAACCCCACCGCGCCGCCGCGCATCTTCCGCCACCTGGGCGCCAACCTCTCCAACGACGGCCTCAAGGCGGCTCCCGGCGTGCTCAAGCACCTCGAGGCCAAGGGCACCGTGGCGGCGATGACCAAGGCCGCGAGCTACCTCCTGTGGCGCGACGAGTTCTCCGCCGTCCGCGAGTACCTGCTCGCCCACGCGCGCTTCATGGTGTCCGACTCCACCGGCGTGCCCCCGCGCTTCTGGAAGGCCAAGGGCTGCACGGTCGCCACCTACGGGACCTTCGAGAAGTCCTTCCTCGGCACCTGGGAGGTCTTCCAGAAGGAGCTGCGCGAGACGTTCGCCGCCGACCCGCACCCGCTGCCGATGCGCTTCGGCTACCCCGATGGCTCCGCCGAGAAGCGCAGCCACCTGATGACCGCCACCTGCCCGAGGTGACCCATGAGGCCTGACGCGTTCGTCGATGCCCGGGACGTGCCGCCGCTCCACGTCGGTCGGGCCACGCTCGAGGTGCTCGTCGAGTCCGGGCTCGTCGTCGCGCCCCGCTCGGCGCTGTCGGTGGTGCTGGCGACGGAAGAGACGCCCACCGCGGCGCAGCGCGACGTCGCCCGCGCCGAGCTGCAGCGGCGTGGGCTCGCGCAGGGGCCGTCGGCCAGGCCCAGCGCGGAAGGGGCGCTGCTGCTCAAGGCCCTCGAGATCGTCGCGCAGCCCGACGCCGAGCTCCAGCTCGAGTCCAAGCGTCGCGGCGATCAGGAGCCCAGCACCGAGTCGGTCCACTACCTCATGGGCGACGGCGTCGCGGCCGTCAGCTGGGTCGACGAGCGGCTGCAGGTGCACGCCGCGGTGCGTGCGGAGACGTTCGCCACCCAGCTCAGCAAGCGCTTCCAGCCTTCGGAGGCGCCCGCGGGCTTCGAGGCCCTCGCGCTTTCCCGCAGCCAGGTGGAAGCCACCACGCTGGTCTTCGGTGACGACGCCGACGTCGCCCGGCCGCTCCCGCGCGCGGAGGCGCTCGCCCACCTCCAGGCCGCCGGCGTCGACGACGCCATGGCCGCCGGGCTCGTCGAGGTGCTGGCCGAGACCGGCGTCGTCTCCGTCGCCGGAGAGACGCTCGTGCTCAACCCCGGGGTCCGCGAGGCGATGCGGGCCGTCTGGAGCGGCGAGTCCCTCGAGCTCGTGGTGCGCGATCTCACCGACGACGCCCCCGACGACGAGCCCGAAGGCGTGGCGGTGGCGTCCTTCTACGTGAGCGGCCCGCCGGGCCAGCGCCTCATCGTCGACGTCTCCGAGGCGCTCGACGAGCAGTCCGAGCCCAACGACCAGGCGGCGTCTGACCCCGACGAGGCGCTCGACAGCGAGGTGCTCCAGTTCACCTGGCTCACCCGCGCAGAACTCCACGCGAGCCTCGAGGCCCTGCTCGGGCTCGGCACCGACTGAACCGGACGGGCCGCTACTTCGGCACGAAGACGCGCTGGGTGCCGTACACCGACACCCGCTGGATGTGATCGCTCGCCTCGAGGCCGTGGCCCAGGGTCACCATGATGTGACCGTGGCGCGTCCGCCCCCCGTTGGGCGCGAAGACCACGATCGCCCCCGGCGGGAGCTTGCGCAGCTGCGCGTCGCTCACGTTGCGGATCTCACGGAACCGGTGGTCGGCCGCCAGCCGCCGCGCGTACATGTACGCCGACGGCGAAGGCGACATGGGCAACCCCGCCGCGCGCAGCGCCCGGTTCACGCCCCTGGCGCACCAGCCGTGGGTGTTCATGCTGCCCGCCACCCGCCGGGCCGCCGCG
>JAIBBQ010000188.1 GCA_019694595.1 Myxococcaceae bacterium | reverse complement strand
ACGCCAGCGCCGCTGACCGCGCCGCCCGCGCCCGGCGCCGGCTTGCGGCTGCGCGCCACCAGCCAGACGATGAGCGCCACCACGCCGGCCACCACCAGGCAGCAGCAGCCGCTCAGCACCGCCGCGCCCAGCGCCTCGTCCTTGGTCAGCGGCTTGGGCTTGCCCGTCTTGGGGTCCACGTCGCTCGAGTCGTCGTCGCTCGAGGTGTCCTTGAAGGGGTCGTCGGCGTCCTCGGGCTCGAGCTCGTCGGCGTCGCTGGGCGGCTTCACGTCGTCGCTCGGCAGCGGCTTCTCGTCGTCGGTGACGGCCGGCGGGGTGTCGTCGGTCGAAGGCTCTTCCGCGGGGGCGGGGTCGGGCGCCGGGGCAATCGCCGGCCTGGGCGCGGTGGTGCCGGTGTGGCGCCGCGGGTGCCGGGTGCTGCGCTCGGCGGAGGCGGCCCCGGCGAGGAGCAGGGTGGTGAGCAGGAGGTACGAGCGCATGGTCTTCAAGGCTCCAGGGCGGCCAGGGTGGCGTCGACGAGAATGGCGAAGAGCCGCTCGCCTTCGGCCACGGACGCCTCCGCCGGGGCGCCGAAGTAGGCCAGCGGTCCGCCGGCCTCGAGGAAATTCTTGGCCCCTGCCTTGATGCGCGCGGGGAGATCCACCGCGAGGGTGGGCAGCTTGGCGCGCTCGGCCTCGTTCACCAGGTGAGGCGCCGCGGCGAGCATCAGCGAGGTCTCGTAGTTGCCGGCGTGGCTGCCGCCGCGCATGAACTCCTCGCCGAGGCGCTCGCCGAAGGGCGGCTTGCGGTGGTCTGCGGCGGCGATGTGCGCACCGGTCGCCTTGGCGGCCTTCGCCGCGGCGTCCTTCACCACGCGGAAGTGGGCGGGCTCGAGGTGGTGGTTGACGGCGAGCACCCGCTTGAAGCCGTGGCGCGCGATGTCGGCGAGCACGCCTTCGAGGAGGCCCGAGGTGACCTCGGCGGTGAGGCTCACCGTGCCGGCGAAGGGCCCCGCGAAGTCGGTGAGGCCGTACGCGACGGCGGGGAAGGTGACGCTGGCCAGGCCCTTGGCGGAGAGCCGCGCGGCGGTGCGCCGGCAGACCTCCTCGGCGATGACCACGTCGACCGAGAGCGGGAGGTGGGGGCCGTGGGCCTCGGTGCTGCCGACCGGCAACAGCGCCACCGCGCCGCCGTCGGCCAGCGCCTTCACCTTCGGCCAGGTGAGCGTGCTCGCGAGGTGGGCGCTCATCCGCGCAGCTGACCTTTCAGCACCTTGCCGCGGTCGCTGCGGGGCAGCGCGTCGACGAATACCACCTGCCGCGGCGCCTTGAAGGGGGCGAGCTTCGCGCGCACGTGCTCCTGCAGCGCCTTCTCCAGCGCAGACCCGGCGGCGTGGCCCGCGTTCAACGCCACGAAGGCCTTGGGCTTCTCGAGCCCGTCCTGGTCCTTGAAGCCCACCACTGCCGCTTCCTTCACCGCGGGGTGCTGGAGCAGCGCGTTCTCCACCTCGATGGGGGCGAGCCACTTGCCGCCGACCTTGAGCAGCTCGTCGCCGCGGCCGCAGAACCAGAAGTAGCCGTTCTCGTCCTGGCGGAACTTGTCGGCGCTCACGCACCAGTCGCCGCGGAAGGTCTGCTTCGACTTCTCGTGCTGCTGCCAGTACTCGAGCGCCATGGAGTCGCCGCGGATCCACAGCGTGCCGACCTCGCCGCGCGGCACCTCGGCGCCGTCGTCGTCGCAGACCTTGGCCTCGTAGCCCTTCACCACCTTGCCGAGCGAGCCCGGCACCACGTCGCCTTCGTGGTTGCTGATGAAGATGTGGAACATCTCCGCCGAGCCGATGCCGTCGAGCACCTCGACCTTGGTGCGCTCCTTCCAGCGCAGGTACAGCTCGGGCGGCAGCGCCTCGCCGGCCGACAGCGCGACGCGCACCGACGAGAAGTCGACGCTCTCGAGCTGCGGGTGGCCCAGCATCTGGTTGAGCGAGGTGGGCACCAGGGTGAGGAAGGTCGGGCGGTGCTTCTTCAGGTGCGCGAAGAGCACGTCGGGCGTGGGCTTCTCGGGGAAGAGCACCGCGCTCCCGCCGGCGAGCAGCGGGAAGAGGAGGTTGGTGCCCAGCGCGTAGCCGAACGCGAGCCGCGGCACCGACAGGCACTTGTCGGACGCGCGGTAGCCGGCGACCGGCAGCGCGTAGGTGAGCGCGTTGAAGACGAAGTCGTGCTGCTTGTGCACCGCGGCCTTGGGGAAGCCGGTGGAGCCCGAGGTGTAGAGCCACACCGCGGTGTCGTCGCGGTGGGTGGCGGCGATGGCCGGGTCGGGCGGCGTGCGCGCGCGCTCGGCGGCGAAGTCGAGGTCGCCGCCGTGGGCGCCGCGGCTCACCAGCACGCGCTTGAGGTGCGGGCAGCGCGCACGGACCTGGGCGAGGGCGGGGAGCGTGATGCCGTCGGCGAAGAGCACCCGGGCGCGGGTGTAGTTGAGGAAGTACTCGAGCTCCTCGGCCTTGGTGTCGGGGTTGATGGCGGAGACGACGCCGCCGACCTGCACCGCAGCGAACCAGGCGTAGGCGAACTCGGGAGTGTCGGGCATCGCCAGGAGCACGCGCTGCTCGCTCTCGAGGCCCAGGGTCCGCAGCAGGCCGGCGGTGCGGTTCACCTGCTCGGCGAGCGCGCCGTAGGTGACGGTGTCGTCGCCGCAGTACAGCGCGGGCCGGGTGGGGTGCTGCCGCGCCTGGGCGTGGAGAAAGAACTCCGCCAGGTTGAGCGTCTCGGGCAGGGCGAACGGATCCAGGCTCATGGGCGCTCTTTACCCCGTCGGCGGAGCCAGACGAGCCCTCCCGCACCGATGAGACACAGGCCGGCTCCGGCCAACGCTCCCAGCCGCGAGAGCTCGTGGTTGCTCGCGAGCTCCACCGCGCACTCCTCGGTGTCGGGCAGCTCGCAGGGGCGGGTGGCGAGGCGCAGCGAGGCGACGCTCAGGCCGACGCCGCCGAGCAGCAGGCCCGCGGTGAGGCCCAGGGCTCCCGCGGTCGCGACGTTCCCCTTCGTCGGCACGCGTCGCGCTCTAGCACGGGGTGCGCGCACCGACGCACGAACTGGGGAGCCGAAGGCCACCATTCCGGTCTTTCACTCCCCAGTTCGCGCGGAGGGGCCTACGCGGCGTAGGTCGCCTCGAGGTAGCGCTCGATGGCGTAGCTCTCGAAGAGCGCGGCGCCGGTGTTGGGGTCGACCAGGTACGGCACCCGCATCTGGCCGGAGCGGGCGACGAAGGCTTCGCGCTTCGGCGAGCCCTTGGCGACGTTGTGGAGCACGTACGGCAGCTCGAGCTCGCACAGGGCGGCGCGCACCATGCGGCAGTACGGAGACGACTCGAAGGACCATAGCTCGAGCGGTTTCTCGGGGGCCCGCGACGGACGCACGATGGCGCCGCGCTGGCCGGTGAGGACGCGCGCGGCGAGGCCGGTGAAGACGCGCACCGGAGTCAGGGTGAGGAACCACGGCGGCCGGCCGACGCCGTAGTGCGCGTGCAGGTGGCGCACGATGGCAGTGGAGCCGCGCAGGTCGTCCTTGGTGTTGGGGTCCTCGAGGCGCGGCACGCCGCGGCCCTCGAGCGCCGGGCGGAAGCGGGTGCCTCCCTTGGGACACGGGCGCACGTCGACGTCGAGGTCGAGAATGGAGAGCGCCTCGCGGACCGGGCGGGAATGCGGGCAGCGCTCGAAGTCCCACAGGACGAGCCGCTGCGTGGGGCGCGGGCCGAGCTCGCCGATGACGGTGCCCGCGGCGAGGCGCAGACCGGAGGCGAGGAAGCCGCCCACCACGAGCACCTTTCGCGAGGCCGGCGTGGCGGAGTCGGTGAGGCCTCCTGCGAGCGCGTGGGCGATGTCCGAGGTCACCCGGGCGAGCGTCGGTTTGGTCACGGCGGCCAACCTAGTCGGTTGGCGCAGGTGATTGGGCTACCCTCCTCGGCCCATGAAGATCCTCTACGGGGTGGTGGGCGAAGGCATGGGGCACGCCACGCGGTCGCGCGTGCTGCTCGAGCACCTCACCAAGCACCACGACGTGCACATCGTCGTCTCGGGCCGGGCGCGCGACTACCTCGCGAAGCGCTTCGAGAACGTGCACAACATCTGGGGCTTCACCATCCAGTACGAAGGCAACTCGGTGAAGAAGTGGCAGACGCTCCTGCAGAACCTCAAGGGGGCCGTCACCGGGTGGCCACAGAACGTGAAGGCGTACTTCGACCTGGTGGAGAAGTTCGAGCCCGACGTGGTGGTGAGCGACTTCGAGTCGTTCAGCTACCTGTTCGGGAAGAACCACTTCCTGCCGGTGATCAGCGTGGACAACATGCAGATCATCAACCGGTGCAAGCACGACCCCGCGCTGCTCGCCGGCCACGAGGACGCGTTCGAGATGACGCGGTCCATCGTGAAGGCCAAGGTGCCGGGCAGCTTCCACTACCTTATCACCACGTTCTTCTACCCGGAGCTGCGCAAGCAGCGGACCACGCTGCTGCCGTCGATCCTCCGCCCCGACATCCTCGAGGCCAAGTCGCAGGACGGGGACCACCTGCTCGTCTACCAGACGTCCACCACCAACACCGCGCTGCTCGAGGGCCTCAAGGCGAGCGGCCTCGAGTGCCGCGTGTACGGCATGCGCCGGGACCTGAAGGAAGAAGTGGTGGAAGGGAACCTGCGCTTCAAGCCCTTCAGCGAGGCCGGCTTCATCGACGACCTGCGCACCGCGCGCGCGGTGGTGGCGGGCGGCGGCTACACGCTGATGAGCGAGGCGGTGTACCTGCGCAAGCCGATGCTCTCGCTGCCCGTCGGCGGCCAGTTCGAGCAGGTGCTCAACGCGCTGTACCTGGAGAAGCTCGGCTTCGGCGCGTACGCCAAGGCGCTCGACCAGCAGGCGCTCTCCGCCTTCCTGGAGAAGGTCCCCGACTGCCGCAAGGCGCTGCAGGGCTACACCCAGGACGGCAACCGGTTGATGCTCGAGGCGCTCGATGCGCAGCTCGCCGCGGCGTTCAAGCGCAAGGGCAACTGGTCGGAGATGACCAACGACTGAGGTGGTCGTCTCACCGGTGAGGCACCGGTGCCCACCGCGGTGCACAGGTCCGCGGGCAACCGTGCGCGCCGCCTCGCCTCGGACGTGAGCGCCCGGTGGCCCGCGGTGTGCGACCAGGGTCGGGATGCGTCTGCCACTCCCGGTGCTGCTCCTCACGCTGGTGGGCTGCGCGCCCGGGAACGAGGAGCCGCGCGCCTCGAGTGCGCGCACGCTGGAAGGCCGCGGCTTCGAATACGGCACCACGGCGTTCCGGCGCACGGTGTGGCACCACGTCCGCGCCCGGCTCGACGATCCGCGGGTGGGCATCCGCGTCACCTCGCCGTCGGACTTCGGCGGCGCGACGCTGCCCACCTCGGAGGCGGCGGCGCGCCTCGGCGCCGCGGTGGCGGTGAACGGCAACTGGTTCGGCGGCGGCTGCGGAGGCCCCTGCGGGCTGGCGCGCGGCGGCGGCGTGCCGTGGAGCAACCCCGGCGCGGTGGAGGACGACTTCTACGGCTTCCTCGCCTTCACCCCCGACAAGCGGGTGCACCTGAACCCGGTCGGCGTCACCGAGGGGCTCGGCCCCGAGTGGACCGACGTGGTGTCGGGCGACCCGGGCCTCTTCATCCTCCGCGACGGCGTGACCCTGCGCGCGTGCTCCGGCTACGAGCCATCGCTGGCGAGCGACTTCACCGCGCGCACGGCGGTGGGGCTCTCGCGCGACGGGCGGGAGATCTTCTTCGCGGTGGCGCCGATGGCGGACCCTTCCGGCGGCGCCGAGTTCTGCGACCTGGGCGACTTCATGCGCTCGCTCGGCGCGTGGAACGCGGTGGCGCTCGACGGGGGCGGCAGCAGCGCGCTGGCCATCGACGGCGTGCGGGTGACGCCGTGGAAGTACACCGAAGGCCACGAGCGCCCGGTGCCGGTGCACCTGATGCTGATGCTCGACCCCGACGGCCGCTTCGGCGTGCCTCCGAGCGAGCCGACGACCCGCCTGGGGCCGCCGCTCGTCGCCGTGAGCGGGCCCTGGGGCCTGGACACGGCTTCGCCGCGGCGCGTGTTCGACACCCGGGGGCGGGGCGCGCTCCTCACCGGAACCGAGGCGGTCGGCGTGGGCAGCGCGGCGCCCGCGGCGCTGGTGAACCTCACCGCCACCGCGGCCCAGGGCGTGGGCTACTTCACAGCCTTCGCCGGGGCGCGGCCCGACACCTCGTCGCTCAACTTCGGCCCCGGCTCGGACGCGGCGGCGCTCGCGCTGGTGCCCACGGGGCCCGGGAGCTTCCAGCTCTTCTCCAGTGCTCCGAGCCACGCCCTCGTCGACGTGGTGACGACGCTCTCGGCCAGCGGCTCCCGGCTCGAGCCGCGCTGGCCGGCGCGCGCGTACGACTCCCGAGCGTCAGTCGCCTTCTCGCCCGGCGAGCTGCGGAGGGTCGGCCTGCCGCAGGCGCCGGCCGACGCCACCAGCGCCTGGCTCAACGTCACCGTCGCGGCGCCGAGCGAGGCGGGCTGGGTGTCGGTGGGCGACTGCTCGGGGGCACCGTCGACCTCCACGCTCAACTTCGCGGCCGGCGAGACCCGCGCCAACGCCACCGTCGCGGCGCTGAGCGGCGGCGCGGTGTGTGTCTACGCCTCGACCTCGGTGCACGTGCTGGTCGACGTGCTGGCCTTCGGCCGGCCCGGGACCGGTGGTGAGGTGACGCTGGTGCAGCCCGCGCGGGCGCTGGACACCCGGGTCGGCAACGCGCGCGGCGAGTGGCGAGGCATGGTCGCCGCCGGTCAGGAGCTCGCGCTCACGCGCTCGAGCTGGACCGGGCTCCCCGCGGAGGCGACCGCGGTCATCGCCACCGTCACCTCGGTGGACTCGCTCGCCCCGGGCTTCCTGTCCGCCGCGCCCTGCGGCGCCGGCTCCGACGCCTCGGTGCTCAACTTCGGCGGCGGCGCGGTGGCCAACCTGGTGCTGCTGCGCACCGATGCCCTGGGCCGGGTGTGCCTGCGGCCGAGCGCGCCGACCCATCTGCTGGTCGACGTGGTGGGCTTCGTGCGCTGACGCGGGTCAGCCCTGGAGCAGGTGCCGGGCGATGACCAGCCGCTGCACCTCGCTGGCGCCTTCGTAGATGCGCAGCGCGCGGATGTCCCGGTACAGCCGCTCGGGGACGCTGCCCTTCACCACGCCGTTGCCGCCGTGGATCTGCAGGCTGCGGTCGATGATGCGCTGCGCGGCCTCGGTGGCGAAGAGCTTGGCGACCGCGGCCTCGTAGGTGACGCGCGCCTGGCCCTGGTCCTTCACCAGCGCGGCCTGGTGCACCAGGAGCCGCGCGGCGTCGAGCTCCACCGCGTTCTCCGCGAGGAGCGCCTGCACCGAGGGCAGCTCGCCCAGCGGCGCGCCGAACTGCTTGCGCGTCTTCGCGTACGCGAGCGCCTCGTCCTGCGCGCGCTGCGCCATGCCCACCGCCGCCGCGCCGACGGTGGTGCGGAAGACGTCGAGCGTGCCGAGCGCGAGCTTGAGGCCCGCTCCCTCGGCGCCGATGAGCGCGTCGGCGCCCACGCGCACGTTCTCGAGCTTCACCTCGCCGATGGGGTGCTCGCCGAGCATCTCGAGCTTGGTGACGCTCAGGCCCTTCGTCTTCCCCGGGACCACGAAGGCGCTGATGCCCTTGGTGCCTTCGCCGGTGCGCGCGAAGACCGTGTAGTGGGTGGCGATGCCGGCGTTGGAGATGAAGCGCTTGAGCCCGTCGAGGCGGTAGCCGTCCTGCTCCTTCACCGCGCGCGTCGACAGCGCCTGCACGTCGCTGCCGGCGTCCGGCTCGGTGAGCGCGAAGGCGAAGAGCGTCTTGCCGGCCGCCACGTCGGGCAGGAGCGCCTGCTTCTGCGCGTCGCTGCCGCCGAGCAGCACCGGGTGGCTCCCCAGGCCCTGCACCGCGTACAGCGAGTCGGCGGCGGCGTTGCGGTAGGCGAGCGCCTCGCGGATGACGCACAGGCTGCGCACGTCGACGCCCGGGAGCGCGCCGCCGAAAGCCTGGGGCACCAGGTACGGATAGAACGGCGTGCCCGCCACGTGGCAGGCGAGCTGCGGGTCGGTCCACGGCTGCGTGGGCTCGAGCTTGGCGGCGGCGGTCTGTGCGGTCGCCAGGAGCGCGCGGTGCGCGTCGGTGAGGAGCGGGGTGTGGCCCATGGTCAGCGCCCGGTGAACTGCGGGGGGCGCTTGGCGACGAAGGCGTCGTAGGCCTCGCGGAAGTCCTTGGTCTGCATGCACACCGCCTGCGCGCGGGCCTCGTTGTCGAGCGCGCCGAGCAGGTCCTGGTTGAGCTCGCCGTTGAGGAGCTCCTTGGTCATGCCCAGCGCGAAGGTGGGGCCGTTCGCCAGCCGCTTGGCCCAGGCGATGGACTCGGCGCGCACCTGCTCGCGCGGCACCAGCTTGTTGAAGAGGCCGTAGCGCTCGGCGGTGGGCGCGTCGATGGCGTCGCCGAAGTAGAGCAGCTCGGTGGCGCGCGAGAGCCCGACCACCTTGGGCAGCAGGTACGCCGCGCCCATGTCGGCGCCCGCGAGGCCGACCTTCACGAAGAGGAAGGCGATCTTCGCTTCGTTGGCGGCGACGCGCAGGTCGCTGGCCAGGGCGATGACCGCGCCCGCGCCCGCTGCGGTACCGTTGAGGCCCGCGATGATGGGCTTGCGCAGGCTGCGCATGTTCTTGATGAGGTCGCACGTCATGCGGGTGAACTCGACCAGCCCGGGCATGTCGCGGGCGAAGAGCTCTCCGATGATGGAGTTCACGTCGCCGCCCGAGCAGAAGCCCTTGCCCTCGCCGGTAATGACCACCGACTTGACGGACGTGTCCCGCTCCAGCGCGAAGAAGAGGTCGGTCAGCTCGCGGTAGACGGTGAAGGTCAGTGCGTTGAGGAGCTCCGGGCGGTTCAGGGTGATGACGCCGACCGAGTCCTGAACTTCAAAGCGGAAGGAAGTTGGCTGCATGGGCGCTCCCTACACCGTTTGAGGATTGTTGCACTCGTGGACCCATTCCCGGGTTCTCAGATGTTGGAGCCCCCATGAAAACCGCACTCACCCTCCTCGCGGCGCTCGCCGCCCTGTCCAGCTGCGCCCCGACCGACATGACGGGTGGCGGCTGCAACGCCGAGAACTGCGGCGGGTGCTGCGACGCGAGCGGCGTCTGTCAGCCGGGCGACCAGGCCGCGGCCTGCGGACCCGCGGGCGGGACCTGTGGTGCCTGCGGCACCGGCCAGGCGTGCGTGGCCAACACCTGTGCGGCGTGCACCCCGAAGACCTGCGCGCAGGTCGGCGCAGCGTGTGGCCAGGTCGCCGATGGGTGTGGCGGCGTCCTCGAGTGCGGCGACTGCGCGGCCGGCAAGTCGTGCGGCATCGGCGGCCCCAACCAGTGCGGCACCGGCACCTGCACCCCGAAGGACTGCAGCGCCCTGGGCGCGACGTGCGGCCAGCTGTCCGACGGGTGCTCCAAGCTGCTGTCGTGCGGCACCTGCACCGGGGCGACCACCTGTGGTGGGGGCGGCACGCCCAACGTCTGCGGCAACGGGACCTGCACGCCGAAGACGTGCGCGGGCCTGGGAAAGAACTGCGGCGTCCTCTCCGACGGCTGCGGCCACATGCTCTCCTGCGGCGACCAGTGCCAGGGTTTCGCCACCTGTGGCGGCGGCGGCGAGGCCAACGTGTGCGGCGCGCTCTGCGCGGTGAGCTGCCCGTCGGGCTACGCGTGCAACGCGATGGGCGTGTGCGCCGGCGGCAACCAGGCGGCGCTGGTGCTCGACGAGCAGGGCTTCGAGGTGGCGGGCAACGTGTCCATCAATGGCGCGCTCCCGAGGCGCGGGGCCTACTGCGCGACGTACCCCAACGCGGAGATGGCGGTCGTCAGCTTCACCGACGCGCTGCGCGGCTACACCGCGAGCGTCTCCATTCCGTGCAGCTCGAGCACCTTCGCCTTCTCCACGCTGCTGCCGAAGGGCACCTACGACGTCAGGGTGGAGCGCGGGAACAACGCCACCCAGGCCGAGGTGAACCTGCTGGCCGTGCGCTACCAGGTGCGCGACGCGCTGCCGGTCGCCGGGCCGACGACGGGCCTGCAGCTCGACGAGCAGGGCTTCGAGGTCGCCGGCAACGTGTCCATCAACGGCGCGGCGCCGGCGCGCGGCGCGTACTGCGCGACGTATCCGAACGCGGAGACGGCGCAGGTGCACTTCACCGAGAAGACGAAGGGCTATTCCACCACCGCGTCGATTCCCTGCAGCTCGGGCACGTACGCCTTCTCGACCACCTTGCCGCCCGGGACGTACGAGGTGCGGGTGGAGCGTGGAAACAACGCGACCCAGGCCGGCACCAACCTGCTGCCGGTGAGCTACCAGGCGCGCGACGCGCTCCCGGTGACGGGACCGACGACGGGCCTGCAGCTCGACGAGCAGGGCTTCGAGGTGGGCGGCAACGTGTCCATCAACGGCGCAGCGCCGGCGCGCGGCGCGTACTGCGCGACGTATCCGAACGCGGAGACCGCGGAGGTGCGCTTCACCGAGAAGACCAAGGGCTACTCCGCCGTCGCGTCGATTCCCTGCAGCTCGGGGACGTACGCCTTCTCGACGACGCTGCCGCCGGGCACGTACGAGGTGCGCGTCGAGCGCGGCAACAACGCCACCCAGGCCGGCACCAACCTGCTCCCGGTGGCCTTCGTGGCGCGCGACGCGCTCCCGGTGACGGGACCGACGACGGGGCTGCAGCTCGACGAGCAGGGCTTCGAGGTGGCCGGGAACGTGTCCATCAACGGCGCGGCGCCCGCGCGCGGCGCGTACTGCGCGACGTACCCCAACGCGGAGACCGCGGAGGTGCGCTTCACCGAGAAGACCAAGGGGTACTCCGCCGTCGCGTCGATTCCCTGCAGCTCGGGGACGTACGCCTTCTCCACCACGCTGCCGCCGGGCACGTACGAGGTGCGGGTGGAGCGTGGAAACAACGCGACCCAGGCCGGCACCAACCTGCTCCCGGTGAGCTACCAGGCGCGCGACGCGCTCCCGGTGACCGGACCGACGACGGGCCTGCAGCTCGACGAGCAAGGCTTCGAGGTGGCCGGGAACGTGTCCATCAACGGGGCGGCGCCGGCGCGCGGCGCGTACTGCGCGACGTATCCGAACGCCGAGACCGCGGAGGTGCGCTTCACCGAGAAGACCAAGGGCTACTCGGCCATCGCGTCGATTCCGTGCAGCTCGGGCACCTACGCCTTCTCGACGATGTTGCCGCCGGGCACGTACGAGGTGCGCGTCGAGCGCGGCAACAACGCCACCCAGGCCGGCACCAACCTCATGGACCTGAGCTACCTGGCGCGGCCGGCGCTGCCCATCACCGGACCCACCACCGGGCTGCAGCTCGATGAGCAGAGCCGCGAGGTGCGCGGCACCATCACCGTCAACGGCGCGCCGGTGACCAAGGGCGCGTACTGCTCGACGTACCCCAACGCCTCGGTGGCCGAGGTCGAATTCACCGAGCGCCAGCAGGGCTTCGGCACCACGGTGAACGTGCCGTGCGCCGCGCAGAACCTGGCGTTCACCGCCTCGCTCCCGCCCGGGGTCTACGAGGTCCGCGTCCAGCGGGGCGCCAACGCGACCCAGGCGGAAGCGAACCTCATGCCCGGCAGTCTGCTGATGGTGCAGCGGCTCGAGGTGAAGTGAGGCGTCAGCCCAGGGCGGCGGTGGCTTCGATCTCCACCCGCGCCTCGTCCTCGACGAGCGCGACCACCTGCACCAGCGCCATCACCGGGTAGTGGCCGTCGAAGGTGGCGCGGAACGCCGCGCCCACTTCCTTGAGCGCGCCGAGGTACTCGCGCTTGTCCACCACGTAGATGGTGAGCCGCGTCACCTGCTTGGGCGTCGCCTGGCCGGCCTCGAGCACCGCGGCGACGTTCTTGAGCGCCTGGTCGAACTGGGCCGCGAAGCCCCGGGGAAAGGCGCCGGTGCGCGGATCCCACCCGACCTGTCCCGCCACGAAGAGCAGCGGACCCTGCGCGAGCATGCCGTTGGAGTAGCCCTTGGGCCTCGGCCACCCCTGCGGCTGCACCACCTTGAGCTCAGTGGCCACAGCCGACCCGGTTGGTGCTCAGCGCGAACTCGTCGAACCACACGTCGAACGCCGCCTGGGTCGCGGTGTCGTTCTGGTACAGCAGCAGGCCGAGCTCGAAGGCGCTGAAGGCGGGCGACTTCCAGATCTGCGAGCCGGTGCCGTCGATGGTGTTCTCCGCCATGATCTGCTCGTCGAGGTAGAACTCGTACTGGTTCGCCGGGCCGTTGTAGTGCCACTCGAGGCACGCCCAGGTGTTGGTGGGAATGGCGTGCGGCGGGCCGCCGAAGGTGCCGTACTCGGTGCCGGTCTCGGTGAGGTAGTTCGGGCGCAGCTCGCCGTTGTCGAAGCCCAGCCGCACGTGCGCCTTGGTGCTCATCAGCGCGCCGTTGCCTTCGAAGACGCCGGTGTGCACCTTGGGCGCCTTGCCGTCGACGTAGATGAAGCTGCGGCCCCAGAAGGCGTTGCCGCTCGCGGGGAACGACTTCGTCTCGCTCAGGATGGCGCGCGAGCCGGCGGTCGCGGTGGCGTGCAGGTCGAGCGCCTTGGCGCCGCGCGCGAAACGGGTCGACTCGATGGCCGCGGTGCCGTTCATGCTGTCCAGCGTCCACGTCGCGGTGTCGACCGCCGCGCCCTCGAAGCCGTCGCAGAGCATGAAGCCCGCGCAGCTGCACTTCGACGGGGTGTTGTAGCCGGCGTCCGCCGCGCAGGCGTTGCCCGAGCCGCCGCCGCTCGCGGTGCCACCGCCCGCCGAGCCGCCGCCGGTGCTGCCGGAGCCACCGCCGGTGCTGCCGGAGCCGCCGCCGGTGCTGCCGGAGCCGCCG